>JBDTEP010000019.1:0-21344 GCA_039922455.1 Mycobacterium sp.
GTACCGAGAAGGACACTGACACCGGGGATGCTCGTGAGCGGACCGAGCAAGGGCCCGAGGATACCGTTGAGAGCGCCGGTGATGCCGGTCAGGACGCCACCGGGCAGCCCGTCCAGCAGCGTGCCCAGCGACGAGTTGACCAGGCTCCCGAAGCCCAGATCGGTCAGCAGCGTACCCAGTCCGAGGTTGATATCCGGATTGAGGCCGAACGCACTCAATATCTGGTCCAGACCCAGGCTGTTCAGGTTCACGTTCGCGTCGAGGCCCAGCCCGCTGAGCACGTTGGTCAGGCTCAGTGAACCCAACCCCAGGTCGCCCAGACCAAGGAAGCTCAACAGCCCGCCCAGATCGGTGACGTTACTGCCGACCTTCAGCAGATCGCCCAGGCCGTCGCCGCTGATCCCCAGTTCACCCAGCAGACTCCCCAGGGTCAGGTTGCCCAGGCCCAGCTGGTCAAGTAGTCCGTTCACATTCAGGTTGCTCAGGTCGAGGTTTCCCAGCCCCAGTGCGTCCAGCAGCTGGATCAGGTTGAGGTCGATGCCCAGGTCCTGCTCGGGCGCCAGGATGCCGTTGAAAACCGGGATGTTGATGATGCCGCCCAGCAGGCTGAGGTTGTCCTCGCCGTTGAGGTAGGCGTTCAGGATGGTGGCCGGGGCATTGAGCAACGTGGTCGGGTCACTCAAGTTGGAAAGGACGCCGTGGACCGCGTTCATGGTCGCGGCCTGCGACCCGAGGTTTGCGATCAGCAACTCGAGCCCCGGCGGAAGTTGCACCGACACCGTCGCCGGCAAGGACGTGATGTCGGTGGTCACGTCCGGGGTCATGTTGGTGAACGCGCCGATCACCCCGAGCGGATTGGTGAACAGCGCGGTGAATACCTGCGAGATCGCCGACATGTCGGCGTTGCTACTGATGTTGGTCAGGTTGGCCATCGTGTTGTCGAACAACTCCGCATAGGACGTGGTCAACGCGACGGCGGGCGAGACCGCGGACGCCGACGGGAGCGTCATCGGCAGGACCGGCGCCACGGGGGTGATCGCGATCATGCCGACACCGACAACGGCGATACCCGCAGTAACGTAGGGGCGAAGTGCGAGTTGCTCCATGATCTCTCCCGATTATGTATGGGACCGCTGTCCAGGTGAGCTCACCATAAGCCCATTTCGGAATTTACATGAGAGTCTGCTGATTAACTTGTTGTGGTGCTATTCCACCGGGTGATGGCGTTTGAACTTGTAGTCATCTGGACTTCCCCAAAGCCGCTGATCACGTGTAGGTTCGGCAAGGTAACTAAACAGGGGCACAAGGCTTTTGGGGGAAAGTAATGATCGGACAGCGGGCAACTCGCGTCGATGCGATGGCAGGGATCGCCCTGCTATGGACGGGGTTGACGTTCACCGGCCTTATCGCGCCGCACACACCGGCTGACCCGATCGCCACCGCGATCGAACTCACCGCGCTCACCACTCCGGATCCGGGCGACTTCCTGGGGCTCGGGCAGTTCACCACCGAGCTAGGCCAGGTCAATGACCTCATCGGCCGCTTCGCCCAGTACGTCCCCGACGTGCTCAATCAGCAGTTCACCAGCCTGAACGACGTGGTCAACTTGTCGGTCGCCGGCCTGGACTGGTCAGACCTGGGGGCGAGCATGAACGGCCTAGGCGCGAACCTGGATGAGTGGGAGCAGGGTTTCTGGGCACAGATGTGGCAGTTTGCCGAGAACATGAACACCGATCCCATCACCGGCGAACTGGTACCCAGCTTCTGCAACATCGTCAATGTGCTCGGAGGCGACCTGTCCAACCAGTTCCAGATCATGGTTGCCGGAGTCAACGACATGGGCACCGAGCTGTCCGCTCAGTTCCAGAACGCGATGGACGGGCTGAACGTATTTTTCGACGGGTTCAGCGCGCTCTGAGTCGGTGACCCCTTCGCCTGAGCCCGCCCGAGGCCGGTCGTTCCGGGCTCAGGCGAACGCTTCCACCGGCGGGCATGAGCACACCAGATTGCGGTCGCCAAAGGCGCCGTCTATCCGGCGCACCGGGGGCCACACCTTTGGCCGGAAGCCCTGCCCCAGCGGATAGGCGGCCTGCTCCCGGGTGTACGGGTGCTCCCACTTGTCGACCATCAGGCACTCGGCGGTGTGCGGAGCCCCGCGCAACGGGTTGTCCTCAACCGTCCACTCGCCGGACGCCACCCGATCGATCTCGCCACGAATGGCGATCATCGCCGCGCAGAACGCGTCGACCTCTTCGAGACTTTCGCTCTCGGTGGGTTCGACCATCAGCGTGCCCGACACCGGGAAGCTCATGGTCGGTGCGTGAAAACCGTAGTCCATCAATCGTTTTGCCACGTCATCGACGGTGACGCCGGTGTTCTTGGTGATGTCGCGCAGGTCCAGGATGCACTCGTGGGCGACCATTCCGGACTCTCCGGTGTAGAGCACCGGGAAGTACTCGTCGAGCCGGCGGGCCAGGTAGTTCGCCGAGGCGATCGCGGTCAGCGACGCCGTCCGCAGCCCGGCGGCCCCCATCATCCGGATGTAGGCCCAGGTGATCGGCAGGATTGACGCCGACCCGTACGGGGCGGCCGAGACCGTCGGGCCGCCTGGCAACTCCGGGGCCAGCGGATGCCCCGGCAGGAACGGCGCAAGGTGCGCACGGGCGGCCACCGGCCCGACCCCGGGCCCGCCGCCGCCGTGCGGGATACAGAACGTTTTGTGCAGGTTCAGGTGGCTGACGTCGCCCCCGAACCGACCCGGTCGGGCCAACCCGACCAGCGCGTTGAGGTTGGCGCCGTCGACGTAGACCTGCCCGCCGGCATCATGCACGGCCGCACAGATCTCGGCGATGTCATGTTCGTAGACGCCGTGGGTGGAGGGGTAAGTGATCATCAGTGCCGCGAGACTCTCGGCGTGCTCGGTGATCTTGGCACGCAGGTCGTCCAGGTCGACGTCACCGTTCTCCCGGCAGCCGATCACCACCACCCGCATCCCGGCCAGCGCGGCGGAGGCGGCATTGGTGCCGTGCGCGCTCGACGGGATCAGACAGATATCACGGTGGGGCTCACCGCGGCCGGCGTGGTAAGCGTGGATGGCCAGCAACCCGGCGTACTCGCCCTGGGAGCCGGCATTGGGTTGCAGCGACACCGCGTCGTACCCGGTGATGCCGGTCAGCCACTGCTCCAACTGCCCGATCAGCCGGCGCAACCCGGGGGTGTCACCGGCCGGGGCGAACGGATGCTGGCGGGCGATCTCCGGCCAGCTGATCGGCTCCATCTCAGCCGCGGCGTTCAGCTTCATCGTGCAGGATCCCAACGGGATCATGCTGCGGTCCAGCGCAATGTCCTTGTCTGCCAGCGCGCGAAGGTAGCGCATCATCGCGGTCTCGGTGCGATACCGGTGAAACGCCGGATGGGTAAGGAATTTCGAGGTGCGGGAGATGACCCGGGCAACACCGGCAATCGGCTGACCGGCGGGGGCCAACCCGAACGCATCGAGCACCGCGGCCACGTGCGCATCGGTGGTGGCCTCATCACAGGCCACCGAGACATGGTCGGCATCCACTCGCCACAGGTTGATCCCGGCCGCCTTGGCAGCGGCGATGATCTCGTCGGCGCGGCCGGGCACCCGCGCCAGCACGGTGTCGAAGTAGCGGTCATGCACCAGCGCAGCACCGAGTGCGGCGGCGATCCTGCCGGCGTGGCCGTGCACCCGCCGGGCGATGCCGATCAGCCCGTCGGGGCCGTGATAGCTGGCGTACATCGCGGCCAACACCGCCAACAGCACCTGGGCCGTGCAGATGTTGGAGGTGGCCTTATCGCGGCGGATGTGTTGTTCGCGGGTCTGCAGTGCCAACCGGAACGCCGGCGCACCATCCGCGTCAACGGACACCCCGACGAGCCGGCCAGGTAGTTGGCGGGCTTGTTTGGCGTGCACCGCCAGGTAGCCGGCGTGTGGTCCGCCGAAGCCCATCGGTACCCCGAATCGCTGAGTGGTGCCGAAAGCGACGTCGGCGCCGATCTCTCCGGGCGGGGTAAGCACGGTCAGCGCGAGCAGGTCGGCGCCGACCGCGACCAGCGCGCCGCGGTCGTGGGCTGCGTCGATCAGCTGCGACCAGTCGGTGACCCGGCCGCTGGCACCGGGCAGTTGGACGATCACTCCGAAGAAGTCGCCTCCGTCGGGCAGATCCGGAAGACCACCGCCCAGGTCCGCGATGACGATCTCGATGCCCAACGGCTCGGCGCGGGTGGCCAGCACCGCGGCGGTCTGGACGAACAGGTCGGCGTCCACGATCAACCGGTTGCTGCTGCCACGGGTCGCGCGGTGCATCAGAGTCATCGCCTCGGCGGCGGCGGTGGCCTCGTCGAGCATCGACGCGTTGGCGATATCCAGGCCGGTCAGGTCGGCGACCATGGTCTGAAAGTTCAACAGCGCTTCGAGGCGGCCCTGGCTGATCTCCGGCTGATACGGCGTGTAAGCGGTGTACCAAGCCGGGTTCTCGATGATGTTGCGGCGCAGCACCGCCGGGGTGACGGTGTCGTAGTAGCCCTGGCCGATCATCGACACCGCGACGGTGTTGGTCTGGGCCAGTTCACGCAGCTCGGCAAGTGCCTCGTGTTCGGCGGCGGCCGGGGGCAGACCGTCCAGACCGGGGGCGACACCGTCGGCGCCCAGCACATCGAGGATGGTTGCGGGCACGGCACGCGCCGCCAGCTCATCGAGCGAGTCGACCCCGATTACGCCCAGCATGGTGGTGATCGCCGCGCGGTCAGGACCGATGTGGCGGTCGACGAAGCCGGGCTTGCGGAATGCGGTGTTCTCGGGCACGACAGACTCCTGCGGGGGTAGTGGGCACCTACTTCAGCCCTCCCCCTCTGTCTTCACCCTGCGCAGGGCACCTGAGAGTTTCGGCCCCCGCCGACATCCGGCGTCGAAGCCTTTCCCCATGGGCGGGTGCTCTCGGCACCGCTTTCCAGAGGCATCGGTATCCCGGGCGGTCCATGTGCCTGAGAGGTTGGCGGAGAGGTATTGCTCCTTCGGCGCCCGTGACTGGCTGTCACGAGACTCTCCCGCTGCGGGTGCGATGCATCGGCCAGTCTACGCAGACGCTTCCCGCCGCTACGAGCGTGCGTGCTCGCGGGAGGGGCGGACTAACCGATCTTGCGGTCGCGGACCTTGCGGCGACTGGCCAGTTCGTCTTCCGGCGAAGCGATCGACTCGCCACCGTCGGCGCGCTCACCTGGGAAGTCGGCGATGACGCCGGTCAACTCCCGCATGGCGCCTGAGACCGCGATGCCGAACACGCCCTGGCCGCCCTGCAGCAGGTCGACGACCTCCTCGGCCGAAGTGCACTCGTAGACCGTGGTGCCGTCGGAGAACAACGTGATGTTGGCCAGGTCCTTGACTCCGCGCTCACGCAGATGGTCGACGGCGATCCGGATGTTGTGCAGTGAGATACCGGTGTCAAGCAGTCGCTTGACGATCTTGAGCACCAGGATGTCTTTGAACGAGTACAGCCGCTGGCTCCCGGAGCCGGCCGCGCCCCGAATCGACGGCACCACCAGTGAGGTCCGAGCCCAGTAGTCGAGTTGGCGGTAGGTAATGCCGGCGATCTGGCAGGCGCTGGGCCCGCGATAGCCGATCAGTTCGTCGGGGACCGAGTTATCGGGGAACAGCCCGGCCTGCACCGGTTCACCGCCGCCGGGGGCTTTCGCTGCTACCTCGCCGTCGCCCGGATCGGACTGACCGGCGAAGTCCAGCTGATCCTGCCCCGGTTTATCGCCCACGATGCTTCCTCTCGCCGATCGCGCTCGTTACCACTGGCTGGCCGGTGGCTGCGTTTGCTCCTGCCCGAGTTGGTGCTGAGCTTACGCTGTCCGCCGGGCTGCCGTGCAGTTGTTCCCGCCGTGGTCCAAGTATGGGGTCCGCGTTTTCCGCACCATGCCTTCCGATGGGCGTGTCGTGCTGGCCGCTCGGAGATGAGACGCATCTGTGACGGGGCTGAGGCCGCCGCGCCGGGTCAGGTTGCTTTGAAATCGTCCGGCGACACGCTATCGAGGAACTCCTTGAACTTCTCCACCTCATCTTCGCGCACCGCCCCGGAGGTCTCGTCATCGTTCTCGTCGGGGATGAGCAGTCCCGCCTCGGCCAGTACCGACTCCTCGACGTAGATCGGCACCCCGACTCGCAGCGCGATCGCCACCGAGTCCGACGGGCGGGCCGACACCGTGATGTCGCGATCGAAGATCAGGTCAGCGTAGAACGTGCCCTCCTGCAGATCGACGATCCGAACCTCCTTGAGCGAATGTCCGAGCGCGGCAATGAGATCGCGGATCAAGTCGTGCGTCAGGGGCCGGGCCGGCTCGACGCCCTGCTGTTCCAGTGCGATGGCGGCGGCTTCGGCCTGCCCGATCCAGATCGGGAGGTAGCGATCGCCGTTGGCCTCGCGCAGCAGCAGCACCGGCTGGTTCTGCGGCTGTTCGACGCGAATGCCGACCACGCGTACTTCACCCATCCCGGTCAGCCCTCCGCATTTGCTTGTGTCCCATTTGGCTGTGTCCCAGTCCGACTTACTGCGAAAGTCCAGTCGGACAACCGCTTGCCCCGCAACAAGCCGCCGAGGCGAAGTCTAGTCCTCAGCCGTGCAGAACGTCGTGTACCGCCGACTTGAGCAGCGCGGTGTGCAGCGCAATCGACAGTGCCGCGACCTCGCGCGCCAGGTCGTCGGCCCGGTCGCGCGCGCCGACCTTGCCACCTTTGACCAGCGGCCCGGCGATCTGGGCGATCAAGTCAGACTGCCGGTCGGCCGCCGAGCGGAACGCCCGCAAGTGCCGCGGCTCGACGCCGTAGTCGGCCAACCCCCGCGCGCACTGCATGATGACGACCGTCTGCTCGTCGAAGAAGCCTCCCGGCCCGGCAACGATCACCCCGGACTTGAGTAGCGCCACCAGCAGTGCGTCGTCGGCACCCGCGCGTTCGAGCAATTCCTCCCGACTCAGCCGGACCCGCCTGGGCGGCACCGACCCCGCCGACCCGTTATGGGTGGGCTCATCGCCGACCGTCACCAATCGCGGTATGGGATACGGCGACTCAGCTAGCGGAAGCGCCCCGTCCGGTTGAGCGTCCAGCCGCGCCTTGATCACCTTCAGCGGCAGGTACTGGTCGCGTTGCGCGGTCAGTACGAAACGCAGCCGGGCGCAGTCATAAGCGCTGAACCGCCGGTAGCCCGACGCCGCCCGCTGCGGCGTCACCAGCCCCTCGGTCTCCAGGAAACGAATCTTGGAGACCGTAACATCGGGAAAATCCGGCCGGAGCAGATCCAGTACCGCTCCAATCGACATCCCAGTCAGTTCAGGACTGTCGGGCGCGCTCACTAGCTCTCCGGCCCGGCCTCAGTCTCACCCGTTTTCGGGCCGGTCAGGAAAACCAGGCGGAACTTACCGACCTGGACCTCGTCGCCGTTGACCAGTACCGCCGAATCGACCGGCTCCCGGTTGACATAGGTGCCATTGAGGCTACCGACGTCGACCACCTGAAATTCGTTGCTCTCCAGCCGGAACTCGGCATGACGGCGGCTGACCGTGACGTCGTCGAGGAAGATGTCACTGTCGGGATGCCGCCCGGCCGCGGTAACCGGTTGGTCGAGCAGGAAACGCGAACCGGCGTTGGGGCCACGCTTGACGACTAGCAGCGCCGATCCCGTGGGCAGCCCATCGATGCCCGAGCCCAAGCCCTCACCGCCCGTTTGCGCCGGGGCGTCGAGTTCGCTCAGGAAGTCGGCGCGGAACACCGAAGTGGTTTCCACTGTGACCTCCTCACCTACCTGGTCCTGCCCATTTCCTGGGTCCTTCTCGGTCACCCGCTGCTCCTCACTGGCCGCTCTCGTGCTACCTGGCCGTGCCCGCTGGCACTCCATCGCACCGCACCCACAATCGTTGAGTCGACCGTACCGCGCAGCGGTCGATAATGTGCCCCGCACCGCGGGATCGTGTCTGCCAAAACCCCGCGTATCCCGGCAGGCAGGCTAGCAATCGTCATTCGGCCAGCGTCGCGCGGTAGGCGTCGGCGGTGAGCAACCCCGAAAGACTGTGGTCCAACGTCGCAGGGTCGCCGCCTGCTACCTGAAGATCCAGCAGCCAGCCGGCGCCGTACGGGTCGGAGTTGACCAGCTGCGGGCTGGAGTCCAGATCGGCGTTGACCGCAACGACTTTCGCCGAGATCGGAGCGTAGAGGTCCGACACGGACTTGGTCGACTCGACCTCGCCGAAAGTATTACCTGCGGTCACCTCGGTGCCCGCGCCGGGCAGCTGCACGAAAACCACGTCGCCCAGCGCGGCTTGCGCGAAATCGGTGATGCCCACCCGCACCGTGTCCTGGCCGGTACGCAGGACCCACTCGTGCTCAGCGGTGTAATAGAGGTCAGATGGAACTAAACTTTCCGAGCTCACGATGATCGTGCTCCTTGCGCTGTCGGGTTCACTTGACTGGCTGAGCGTATTGGCGTGGTTTCGGTTGCCGCAACACGGTCACCTCCACATGGTCGGTCTGCTGCACCCCCATGGCCCCGCCGAACCGCTTGACACTGTCGACGGCACCGCCTGGAATATTCATCGCTGCCGCCAGTGTCGGAGGATCGCCAATCGCGAGAACCGAATACGGTGGAGCCAAGGCTATCCCGTCGAATTCAAGCGCCCCGGGGGTCCCTGCCACCCACGAGTCGACACCGACCCGTACCGCTTTGGCGCCGTCGCGGACCTCCATCGCCTCGGCGCCGGCCGCCCGCAACTCGTTGATCACATCGAGCATCGTCTCGGGTGCGACGCCTCGGGCCGAATCCTCGACGGTGACTACCACGCCAGGGCCGACCGCGCCAACGGTGCCGATCATAATCGCCAGGGCGGAGAGTCTGTCCCGGGCGTTCTCGATGGCGGCCTGGTCGCTGGTGCCGGACTCCTGCAGTGCGTTGAGCGTCTGCTGCAACTCCGTGACCTCGGTGTTGAGTGCGGCTTCGCGCTGGCGCAGCGAGTCGAGCAGCACCAGCAGATCGGCGGGCCGGGCCGTTTCCAGCGCGTCACCTGAGTCGTTCTGGCGCACCTGAGTGACGATCGCCACCCCCAGCAGCAGGCACAACAGCATCGCCAGGACCCCGAACAGCGGCCCGGATTTGCCCCACCGCAGCCGGAGCAGGCCCCGGCGCGACGGCGTGTCGTCGCCGTGCGGCGCCTCCGGAAGTTCGTGTCGACCGTGCAATGCGGGATCGCTACCCATGGCGTCAGGCTCCGAACAGTCGTCGCCGCAACGCCGCAGCGTTACCGAAAATGCGGATGCCCAACACCACGATGATCGCGGTCGACAACTGGGTGCCGACCCCCAGCTGGTCGCCGACGTAGACGATCAGCGCGGCGACCAGGACGTTGAATACGAACGACACGACGAACACCTTCGCGTCGAAAATCCGCTCCAGGTAGGCCCGCAGGCCGCCGAACACGGCATCCAATGCAGCGATAACGGCGATCGGCAGATAGGGCTGCACCTGCTCCGGCACGCTGGGATGGAAGACCAGACCCAGCACGATGCCCGCGATCAGCGCGGCGATACCGATCATCTAGGACTCCCTATCTGTTTGGCGTACCGGATATCTCGCACCGAGCCCGCCGGCAAGGTTAGGTCGGCCCCGGTGTGGCCGTCGACTCGCACCACCACCCCGTAGGACATCTCCAGCAGTCGCAGCCGGTACAACCCGGGGGTCCGGTCGAAGGCGTCACGCAACTCTTGTGGCGGCCCGATGGCGCGCAGCGAGTAGGGACTGCTGATCGGCTTGTTGTCCACCAGAATCGCGCCGCCGGCCTGCCGGATCGTCACGTTGGGTCCGATGCGGACATCGCCGACCGCGATCGCCTCGGCGCCGCTGGCCCACAGCGAGTTGACGACGAGCTGCAGGTCGCGGTCCAAGATGATCTGCTGACTGCCGGACACCCGCTGTTTGGAGGCATCGGAGAGATTTCGCCCGACACCCGGGTCGGTCACCGTGACGGTCAGGCCGGGGCCGGCCACCGTGGTGCTGGCGGCCTCCAGGCTGAGCGCGTCGAGGCCGGCCAGCATCCGCTGCCCTTCGGCGTCATCGGCCAGCCGGTGCCGGCGCAACTCGTCGACGCGATTGGTCAGGGTGTCACGTTTGTCGGCGAGACTGCTGGTCACGCTCTCGGCCGACCGTACGTTGGCGGCCAGCACTTGCTGGGCGTCGCGCACCCCGGGCGCCACGGATCGGGCCTGGGCGACCGCCACGGCGAACACCGTCGCCACCAGCAGCGCCGCCAGCGCCTCCCACACCCATCTCGCAACCCGAGCCGAGCCGGTGGTGGCGGTAGCGCGCCGGTCCCGTTCGGCCGCTGCCGCGGCGTAGCCGGGGTCGAGATGCTCGGACAGCAGCGAACGCAACAGCGAGGGCACTGCGAACCCCTGCGGCCGGCCGGCCTCGTGGATGCCCCGGCCGCTCTGGGAGTCATAGCCGCTGAGCGCGAAGAACGGTTCAGCCACCGGCGGCCTTCGGCATTGTGCGGACCACCAGCACCACCTGGATCAGATACAGCACCAATGCCCACAGGTACATGCCCAGCCCCCAGATCAAGAAGGCCCATCCGATCGACAACACCACCCGACTCCATAGCGCGTCCCACTGCCCGAGCAGGATCAGCGGAAACGCCGACATCAGCGCGAAGGTCCCGGCTTTGCCGATGTAGGTCACCGGCAGCGCGGTCAGTCCCCGGCTGCGCAACACCGGCAGCACCGCGGCCAGCAACACGTCGCGGGCCAGCATCGTGCCGATGATCCACCACGGCACCAGACCGCGCAGTCCGAACGCGACCGGGACCGCCACCATGTAGAGCCGGTCGATCGCCGGGTCGAGCAGGGCGCCCAGTGCCGACGACTGATCCAGCAACCTGGCCAGCTTGCCGTCGACCCAGTCAGAGGCACCGCTGAGCATCAGGATGGCCACGGCCGGTCCGTCGGCCCGTACCACCAGCAACAGATAGAGGAAGACACCGATCAGCCCGAGACGGGCCAGGCTGATCGCGTTGGGCACCGTGAGCACCCGGTCTTGGATTCGATGGGAGCCGGACCCGGAAGGCATACCGACGCCCCCTAGCGGAAGATCCCGGGCAGGCTCAGCGCGTCCAGCGTGTCGTCGCTCAGCGGGTTGTCCCGGACCATGTACGTCCACGTCGACGTGGGCCGCGCCAGCTTGGACAGGTCGATCCCGGGCTCGTCCTCGATCGAATCCGAGGTCTCGAGGGTTTGCTGGGCCGCCTCGATGGCGTCGGCGGCCAGCGAAGCGAACGCATCCAGCGCCATCCGATGGAATTCGTCGAGCGGGTTCTGCCGGCCCAGCGCCCGCAGGTGGATGCTCTCCCGGATGTCCGCCAGGAAGGCCAGGTGATCGGCCCAGCCACGGTCCAGGTGGTACAGCATGATCAGCCGGCAGATCTTCTCCAGCTTCGTTTCGGCGTCGGCGCCCAACTGTTCAGTCAGTTCGGCGTAGCGCTGCGGGGCCAGCTCGGCGAGCTCCTCGCGGGCTGTCGAGGTCGACAGCAACGTGTTGCGCCGCTCGACGATGATGGCGCGCTGCTGAGCGATCAGCTGGTTATACCGCCAGGTGTTGGCGTGGATGTCGAGCAGCTTGCCCTCGGCGATGCGCTGCGCGTGGTCAAGCATCCCGGCGGCCTTGGGACTGAGGATCCGGCCGTCGTCATCAGTTTCCGTCGACATCTTGTTGGCTTCCAGGTTGGTCGCGGCGACGTCGTCCTCCCAGCTGGAGAAGAACACCGACGATCCCGGGTCGCCCTGGCGGCCGGCCCGGCCGCGCAGCTGATTGTCGAGGCGCTCGGTGTGTTGACGCCCGGTGCCGATCACGTGCAGCCCGCCCAATTCGACGATCTGGTCATGGTCGGCCTCTTCGGATCCGCCGAGCCGGATGTCGGTGCCCCGACCGGCCATCTGGGTGGACACCGTGACCACGCCGAGCTTGCCCGCCTCGGCGATCACCGTGGCCTCCTCGGCGTCGTTCTTGGCGTTGAGCACCACCGCTGGGACCCCGCGCTTGCGCAGCCTCTCGTAGAGGTCTTCAGACTCGGCGACGTCATGGGTTCCGACCAGCACCGGCTGCCCGGTTTCGTGCACCGCGACGATGTGCTCGACGATGGCGTCGTTCTTGGCTGCGGCGGTGATGTAGACCCGGTCTGCTTCGTCCTCCCGGATGTTGGGCATGTTCGGCGGGATCGGCGAGACCCCCAGCTGGTAGAACTGGCGCAGCTGTTCGCCGGCCGCCAACGCCGTTCCGGTCATGCCGCACACCGTGGCGTACCGGTTGACCAGCGCCTGCACCGTGATGGTGTCGAGCACCTCGCCGGTCTCGGTGGTCTCGATGCCCTCCTTGGCTTCCACAGCTGCCTGCAGGCCGTCCGGCCAGCGTTGCAGGGCGGCGATCCGGCCACGGGAGGCGTTGATCAACTGCACCTTGCCGTCGCGGACGATGTAATGCACGTCGCGCTGCAGCATCACGTGAGCGTGCAGGGCCACGTTGACCTCGGTCAACGTGGACACCACGTGCTCCTCGGAGTACAGGTCGATGCCGCCGAGTTCCTTCTCGACCTTGCGCGCGCCCTCCTCGGTGAGGTGGATGTTGCGCCGATCCTCGTCGGAGTCGTAGTCCACACCCGGGGTGAGCCGGCCGACCAGGTCGACGATCTCCATCCGGGGGTTCTCCCGGTGCGTGGTGCCGGCCAGCACCAGCGGCACCAGCGCCTCGTCGACCAGCACCGAGTCCGCCTCATCGATCAGGGCCACATCGGGGTTGGGTGAGACCAGGTCGTCGACGTCGGTGACCAGCTGGTCACGCAGCACGTCGAAGCCGATCTCGTTGACCGAGGCGTAGGTGACGCCGCACTGATAGGCCGCCCGGCGGTCCGCCGCGCTGGAGTCGGCGGTAATCCAGCCGACGGTCACGCCCATCGCGGCCAGCAACGGGCCCATCCACTCGGCGTCGCGGCGGGCCAGGTAGTCGTTGATGGTGACGACGTGCACGTGGCGCCCACCGATGGCGTAACCGGCGGCGGCGATCGCACCGGAGAGTGTCTTGCCCTCGCCGGTGGCCATCTCGACCACGTCCCCGGCCAGCATCCGCAGCGCGCCTTGCAGCTGAACGTCGAAGGGGCGCAGCTCAACGCTGCGCTCTGCGGCTTCGCGGGCGATCGCCAGGAATTGCGTGATGTCCGATGCATCAGCCAGATTCTTGAGTTTGAGCAGTTGCGCGGCCTGGCGCAATTGGTCGTCGTCGAGGCCGGCAGCCTTCTTCGCGTAATCGGCCGCCGCGGTTACCTCGGCCATCGACCGGCTCTGGTTCTTCTCGGTGCTGGCACCCAGCAGTTTCCAGAATTTGCCGCTCAGTCGGCCCGACTTGGCGTGTGTGGTTCCAGAAGCAGTTTTGGAGGTGTTAGCCACAGCACAACCGTACGCGGTGACCACCGTTCGCAGGCCGGGGGCACCATCGGTCCTGCCGCGTTGCTCCGGCGGTGCTCATCCGACGCGGCGGCGCACCACTGGGGTAGGTTTCGCACGGGATTTTCTCGATTCGGATACCCGCCGCGACATGTTCCGGTGGTAGGGACAGTGAGGAGACGTGGCCGTGGACTCGAAGCTGTTCAAGCCGTCCATCGACTGGGCGCACGCACTGCCCGATTCGCTGCTGTGGATCGCGATGGCTTGGACGATCAGCGCCGTCTGCGTGCTGGCGGTGGCGACGTTGCTGGGGGCGAGCACCCGCTGGGGGCGACAGTTCTGGGTGATCACCAGCGGCTACTTCACCGGGCCCGACTGCATCCGGGTGTGGCTGCGGTTGGGTGTGCTGCTGCTGTCGGTGATCACTGCGGTCCGGCTCAACGTGTTGTTCAGCTACCAGGGCAACGACATGTACTCCTCGCTACAAACCGCGTTCCAGGGCGCAGCCGGCGGCGACGACGCGGTCAAACAGTCGGGTGTGCACGGTTTTTGGATGTCGATCAGCATCTTCAGCCTGATGGCGGTGCTGCATGTGGCGCGAGTGATGCTCGACATCTACCTGACCCAGCACTTCATGGTGAATTGGCGCGTCTGGCTCACCGAGCGGCTTACCGGCGACTGGCTGGGCGGGCGGGCCTACTACCGCGCCCACTTCGTCAAGACCCCGATGGACCCGGCGATCGGCGAGGCCATCGAAAGCGCGATCGACAACCCCGACCAGCGCATCCAGCAGGACATCGACATCTTCACCGCGGGCAACGGCGCCAATCCGAATGCGCCGGCGAACGGGACCGGCAGCACACTGCTGTTCGGTGCCGTCCAGTCGATGGTGACGGTGGTGTCGTTCACGGCCATCCTGTGGAACCTGTCGGGCACGCTGACGGTGTTCGGATTCGACATTCCCCGGGCGATGTTCTTGATCGTCCTGGTCTACGTCGCGGTCGCGACCATCGTCGCGTTCTGGATCGGCCGACCGCTGATCCGACTGAGCTTCCGCAACGAGCTCACCAACGCCGCATTCCGGTATGCGTTGGTGCGGGTCCGCGATGCCGCCGAATCCGTCGCGTTCTACCGGGGCGAGGTCGCCGAGCGGCTTCAGCTGCGGACGCGGTTCAGTGCGATCATCGACAACTACCTGAAGTTCGTGAACCGGACCATCGGGTTCGCCGGCTGGAACCTGTCGGTGAGCCAGGCCATCGTGCCATTGCCCTGGGTGATTCAGGCGCCGCGACTGTTCTCCGGGCAGATCATGTTCGGCGGGGTGTCGCAGACCGCGTCCGCCTTCGGCAACATCTCGGACTCACTCTCGTTCTTCCGCAACGCCTACGACAACTTCGCCGGCTACCGTGCCTCGATCATCCGTCTGCACGGGCTGGTGGAGGTCGACAGAAAGGCCCGTGAACTACCCGAACTGCTGGTCAAGCCCAGCCCGAACGGCACGGTGGAGATCGAGGGGGTCGAGGTGCGCACCCCGGCCGGCGACCAGCTGATCGACTCGCTCGACGTGCACCTGGACATCGGTGACGCGCTGATGATCGCCGGACCGTCGGGCAGCGGCAAGACGACGCTGCTGCGCAGCCTGGCCCAGCTGTGGCCTTACGCGTCCGGCACCCTGCGGCGCCCGGATGCGGTCAACGAGACCATGTTCATCTCGCAGCTGCCCTACATCCCGCTGGGTGATCTGCGCACGGTGGTGTGCTACCCACTGTCGATCGGTGAGGTCTCCGACGCCGAAGTCGCTGAAGTGTTGGGCAAGGTGGTGTTGCCGAACCTGGTCGACCGGCTCGACGACGTCGAGGACTGGGCCAAGGTGCTCTCACCGGGCGAACAACAGCGAGTGGCGTTCGCCCGAATCCTGTTGACCCGGCCCAAGGCCGCGTTCCTCGACGAGTCGACGTCCGCCCTTGATGAGGGGCTGGAGTTGACGCTGTACCGTCTGCTGCGCACCGAACTTCCGGACACCACCCTGGTCAGCGTGAGCCACCGGCACACCGTCAAACAGCACCACAAGCACGTACTGGAACTGCTAGGGCGGGGCCGCTGGGAGCTCAGCCCTGTCGAACCCGCCCCCGTTTAACTCCGCCGCGGGCCCGGGCGGTCACCGAGCGGCGCGTGCGGCGGCATGCGTGCCGGCCCGGCGGCCGAAGAACGACCCCTCCCCCAGTTGGGTGCCGCTGGCGTAGCCCTTGCCGTCCTGGGCGATGTTCGACGCGCAGGCGCCGACCGCATACAGGCCGGTGATTGCGGCGCCATCGGAGCCCAGCACCTCGCCGTCCACCGATGTCGCCAGCCCACCGATAGTGAAGCCGGCGTACATCGCCTTGCCTAGCGACAGGTCGAACGCACCCCACGGCCCGGTGTCCTGCGGGGCGAGGAACGGCGGCTGTTTGTGGAAGTCCGGGTCCTGCCCGAGCGCCGCGTGAGAGTTATAGCGCTCCAGGGTCGCAACCAGATTCCCCGCCGGAATACCAAGTGCGGCTTCCATTTCCGGCACCGATTCCCAGCCGTCGATCAGTGGCACCAGGGGCACCTGTGGCTTTCGCAGGTGCGTTTCATCGACGATCAGGAACGCCGCACTGCCCGGCTGGTCCATCACGAACCCGGAGGTTCGTGAGTGGTACGAGTCCTCGGCGACGAACCGCTTGCCATCGGAGTTGACGATGATTCCGGTGAGCAGGATCGATGGCGGATAGACCGGAGCGGTGATGAACGCCTGGTCCATGTGTTTGGTGACACCGCCCGCCGACATCCCCAGCCGGATACCCAACCCGTCGTCGTAGGTGTTGCCCAGCACGAATGGCTTCTCCGCCAGCTTAGGCGTGTACTGGGCCACCATGTCGGGGTTCATCACGAAGCCGCCGGCGCCGATCACCACCGACTTCGCTTTGATCGCACCGGTTTCGGTGAACCGCTTCCACATCACCCCGGCGGCACCGCCCGAGGCGTCGGTGACCAGCCCGGTAGCGCCGGCTTCGTAACGGATCTGGACCCCGAGGCTTTCGGCGCGTTTGAGTAGTAGGTCGACCACTATCTTGGCGCCCTGGGTGTCGCCTGGTACCGGCACCTTGTGCCCGCGCGGTGCCGGAACCGCCTGATTCAGATACGGCCACACCTTCTCGTTGCCCGTGTACATCAGTCCCTCGGTGTTGGGCTGGATCACCGCCTTCTCCGGGTAGTAACTGCGTTCGAACTGAAATCCCAGGTCTTCCAACCAGTTGAAGTGCTCGACACTGCCGTCGCAGTACGCCCGGATCTTGTCGTGTTCGGGGTCGCGCGACACCGCGACGAGGTACTTGTACATCTCGTCCGGCGAGTCCGGATGCCCGGTGGCCTCCTGAACGGCGGTGCCGCCCCCGAGGTAGAAGTGTCCGCCCGCCATGGCGGTGGTGCCGCCCGCTTCCGCCGCCCGCTCCAGCACCAGTACCCGCGCTCCGGCGGCCGCCGCACTGACCGCCGCGCAGCCACCGCCGATGCCGAAGCCGATCACCACCACGTCGACCTCGTCCGACCACGACGGGACGGCGTCGGCGCTGATGGTTTCCGGTATCTCTGCGCTCATGGCGCCACTCCTCCTCGTCGCTGGCGCTCCGCATCGTCATTGACGCGGATCACCTTTGCTCCTGTTTGATGTAGTCGAAAAAGGATCGGATCTCGGCCGGGATGTGGGCGATCTCCACGAACGGGACGCCGGCGTCGGGCGCCGAGACGTACGCGAAGCGCATGCCGCCGGGCATCACTCCCTGGGACACCACCTCGGCGCCCTGCGCAGCCGCGCCGTCCAGCATCGCGGCGAAGTCGTCGGCGTCGTCGGCCTCGACGCAGATGTGGTGCAGGCCGGGACCACTGTCGCGAAGAAAGTCTTGATAAATGCTGTGCCCGCTGACCGGCGCGATCAACTCCAACTGCATGTCGCCGAGGTAGCTCAGTGCGATGTCGGCGACGAAATCGGCAGGCTCACCCCGGTAGCTGCAGGTGTCCGGCGCGAAATGCACCCCCGGCATACGAACCCACTTGCGCACCCCCAACAGCGCGGTCAGGCTCGATTCAGTGGCTGCCAGATCGCTAGTGACCCAAGCGATCTGGACGGGCGGCCGGGGTTTCGAGGTCACGATCGAGAGGCTGGAACGCCGACGTCTTCGCGGACCTGCTGGGAGATCGCCGACCACGACACCGCGGCAGGGTATTCGCCCCACACGCTGTTGAACAATCCGACGATCCGGGCCGGGCCGGCGCCGCGCACCACATACACCGGGCCGCCGGAATCACCTTGCTGACTGCGAACACCCTGGCTCATGGTGAACCATCCGTTGTTGACCCGCTCGACGGTTCCGCAGGTCTCTCCGGTGACGATGCCGAAGTGGCAGACCGGGTCGCCGGGTGCCACTGCGTCATCCGGGCCGTCCTCAAGTCGCAGACCGCCGGGCAGGATGTCATTGGTGTCGACGTCGTCGGCCAGCACGATCGCTTCGTAGTCGGCGATCACCTGGTCGGTGTTGACGGTCGCGCCGTTGGGGGTGTTGTCACGGAAAGTCGCCAAGCTGCCGATGACCTTTCCGGCCCGGTCGGTGACGACGCCGCCCCCGCGGCAGTGACCGGCGGTGAATGCGATGCGCATAGCCGGATCAACGTATCCGAGCGTGCAGATATGGGTGTCCTGGTGAATCTCCATTCCGGGATACACCAGCACCGGAGCGGCTTGGGCCGGGCCGGCCGCCGGGCTCGCGAACAGCGCAGCGACCGCAGCCACGACCACCGCCACCTGCACCATGAACCCGCGCACCATCGACTCCGATCGTTGTGGGCCGGTTTCGATCCAGCCGAACGTAACTGCCTCGATCACCCGCGCAACGCGGCGGCCCTGCCCTGTGGGCTCCGGGCCGCCGCGTCGGCATTGCGCAGCGATCAGGGGATTGTCAGCTCCTGGCCGGGGTGGATCAGGTCAGGGTTGGCGATACCGCTGGCCTTGGCGATCTCCGGGTACTTGTTGCCGTCGCCGTAGAACCGCTCGGCGATGGCGAACAGCGTGTCACCGGAGACCACGGTGTACGTGCGCGCTGCGGGCGCCTCGGGTGCTGCCGGCGCCTCCTCAACCTTGGCCTCCTCGGCGGGCGGCGGCGCGTCGGTCTCGGTCTTGGTGGACCAGGCCACGCCGTCAGCGGTGTACAGCACCAGGTTGCGGTCGTCCTGCAGCACCAGCTTGGCGTCCTTCTTGCCCTTGGTGTCGGTATGCCAGATTGGCTTGTCCGCCGTGTAGAGCACGAAGTTGCCGTCCGACTGCACCTCGGCGCGCACCACGTCATTGCCGTTGGTGCCCGACGACCAGACAGCCTTGCCCCGCGCTTCCAACACGAGGTTGCCGTCGTCCTGCAGGGTCAGGGTGTATGCGCCGTTCTTAGAGACCAACGACTCGCCCTTGACGAGCTTCTTTCCTACGGTGAGCGTGTCTCCCAAGCTCTGTGCCACGTTCTTCCCTTCTCATCGACACGCCCGACCGAACACGAGAGGGCGTTGTCGCTCGTGTGCGACGCCAGCCAGCCTATGCGAACACCCGCGGGTGTGCCCATCATTAGCTCAGCGCTGTTGAAACATCTGTCCGACCCGAATCCGCGGGCTGCCAACCGGGCGGCCCGAGCAGATAACCCAGCCGGTCGCGCCAGCGGGCCGCGCCGCGCACATCGGCGATGATCGCCCGGTATTCGTGCAACTGAAGTGTCACGATGTTGAAGGTGTCAACCTGCTTGGTCAGCCCGTAGTGCGGACGAAACCGCTCGGGCGCAAAGCTGCCGAACATCCGGTCCCAAATGATCAGAATGCCGCCGTAGTTCTTGTCCAGATACTCCGGGTCCATCCCGTGGTGCACCCGGTGGTGCGATGGGGTGTTGAAAATGAACTCGATGGCCCGCGGCAGCTTGTTGATCCGTTCGGTGTGCACCCAGAACTGATAGACCAAGTTCACCGAGAAGCTGGCGAACACCAGCCAGGGCGGAATACCTATCAGCGGCAACGGAATCCATATCAAGATCTCGCCGCTGTTGTTCCACTTCTGGCGCAGCGCGGTAGAGAAGTTGAAGAATTGGCTGGAGTGGTGCGCCTGGTGGGTCGCCCAGATGAGCCGGACCCGGTGGGCGATGCGGTGATAGCAGTAGTAGAGCAGGTCCACGCCGACGAGCGCTATCACCGGCGTGTACCAGCGCGCCGGGGACAGGTGCCACGGCGCCAGGTAGGTGTAGATCCCCGCGTAGCCGAGCAGGGCCAGGAACTTCCAGCCGGCGGTGGTGGCCACCGAGACCAGGCCCATCGAGATGCTGGCCCAGGCATCGTTGGCGCGGTAGGCGCCGGCGACTGCTCGCCCGGATTCGGACTCTTCGAGCTTGCGGGCGGCGAACCATTCCAAGGCCAGCAGCAGCACGAAGAACGGAATAGCGAACAGCACCGGGTCGCGCATCGGCGCGGGCAGCACCGACCAGACACCCGAGATCGCGTCCACCATGCTCACCTCCGGGCTATCGGCCTGAATCGGTGTCCACCGACGGCCATTCCGGCGGCAATGGCGACATTGTCGCCTGATTATCGGAGTGCCAGTGCACCGCGTAGACACCCGGCTGCAGGGACAGTTCGCCGACCAGACGCTCGAGGCGGGCCGCCGCCCGGTTGTCCGACAACATGGTGGCGGTGAGTGCGATATTGCCGTCGGCGGCCCGGCCAGTGTGGATCCCACGCAGCACCAGGTCATTACCGGCGGTGTGCTGCACGATCTGGGCGCGCAGATACCTCTCGGATTTAGGCCGGCAGATCACCTGCACCTGGTAGGGCGACTGCGGTTCATCTTCCTCGACATGCTGATCGCGGTCGATCAGTCGGCCCAGCGGTCGCAGCAACAGATGGGTGCCGACGATCGCGCCGGTACCGATCACCGCGAACAGCAGGTTCCCGGCGGCCGCCAGGACCCCGACGGCTGCTGAACACCACAGGGTGGCCGCGGTGTTGAGGCCGCGAACATTGAACCCCTCCCGCAGGATCACGCCGCCGCCGAGGAATCCCACACCCGACACCACGTATGACGCGACCCGGGTGGAGCTGGCGTCACCGGCAGCGATCGAGTACAGCACGAACAGCGTTGCGCCGGCGGCCACCAGCGCATTGGTACGCAGCCCGGCCATCCGCGCCCGCCACTGCCGTTCCAGCCCTATCAGCGCGCCGCAGCCCAGCCCGACGGCGAGTCGCAGCGTGAACTCGGCGACGCTCAGCGTCTGCATGAGCTAACGATGTCACACATTATCCGGCGACCACCGGCCGAGCCATCACCGTCGGTTTGAAGCCGTATCGCGGGGCCGCGAAACCATAGTTGCGTCCCTGCCCGGCTCCGGCCATCGGCACACCCGGCATCCCGGCCGCGCCGGCCTGCGGCGCGTGCGCGGCGACGGTCCAGCCGGTAGCCGGCACCCCGGCGGCGGGGCCGGACGCCGGGATAGCCGCAGCCCAGCTCTGTGGCACCGACAGCGCCCCGATGCTCGACGCCTGGCCCGCAGCCGCCGACGCGCCTCCCAGACCCGCTCCCAACCCATGCATTCCGGGTAGCCCGGAACCCAACCCGGCTCCCAAATTCGGCAGCATCATGGTTAGCGGGTCGATGGCACCCAGGCCCAATGGGTCGGCGGCGGCCAGCGCGGCACCACGGATGACGGCGATGTCCGCCCCAGCCTGGGTGATACCGGCCATCCCCATCGGGCTGAACGTGCTGCTCATCAGGTTGGTAGCGCCGTTCGTCAGATCGCCGACACTGATCCCT
>JBDTEP010000020.1:0-3026 GCA_039922455.1 Mycobacterium sp.
ACGTCACCTACCGCGCCGACATCTACTCGTTGGCCTGCGTGCTGGGTGAGTGCCTGACCGGCGCACCGCCGTATCGGGCCGAAAGCATTGAGCGGATGATCGCCGCGCACCTGACCGAACCCGTGCCGCGACCCAGCGTGCAGCGCCCGGGCAGCGTTCCGCCCGCCTTCGACCAGGTGATCGCCCGCGGGATGGCCAAACGGCCGGAGGAGCGCTACCGCAGTGCCGGCGAACTGGCCGGTGCCGCGCACCAGGCACTCACCGGCCCGCAGCAGGATCAGGCGGCCACTATTCTGCGACACGGCGAAGAGGCGGCCTTCGGCACCGAGACCGTGGCGGCGATGCCATCGCCGGCATCGGTCACCGGCTGGCGTAACCAGCCGGCATCCCCGGCCGCACCGATGCGTCGGCCACCGGCATACGTACCGCCCGCATCGCCGACGTTCGGCCACGCACCCCCTGCCCACGGCGCCCGGCGTTGGGCAGTGCTGGGCGCCGCGATTCTGGCGCTGGTCACTGTGCTGGGCGTCGTCGGATACCTGGTGGCGCGGCCGTCGCACCCGTCGGCGGCGTCGGTGCCGGCCGGCGAGAGCGAGCTGCAGTTCACCGGCATCAACTTCCGGCTCTCCCCGAGCGGGGTGGCGCTGGACCCCGACGGCGACGTCTATGTGGCCAGCCAAGGCATGTACGGGCGGGTGGTCAAGCTGGCGGCCGGATCCACCGCGCCGACGGTGTTGCCGTTCAGCGGGCTCTACCAGCCGCAGGGCGTGGTGGTCGACGCCAACGGCACCGTCTACGTCTCGGACTTCAACAACCGGGTGGTCAAGCTCGCTGCTGGGTCCACCAACCAGGTGGTGTTGCCGTTCAGCGGACTGAGCTACCCGGAGGGGCTGGCGGTGGACTCCGGAGGCAACCTTTACGTCGCCGACCGTGGCAACAACCGGGTGGTGGAGTTGGCGGCCGGGTCGAACACTCAGACGGTGTTGCCGTTCAGCGGCCTCAACAACCCCGACGGGGTGGCGGTGGACGGGTCGGGCACCGTCTACGTCACCGACACCGACAACAATCGGGTGCTCAAGCTGGCGGCCGGGTCCACCAACCAGGTGGTGCTGCCGTTCGCCGGGGTCGCGGTGCCGTGGGGCATCACGGTTGATTCCGGCGCGAACGTCTACGTCACCGAGCACGACGGCAACCGGGTGCTCAAGCTCGCGGCCGGTGCGACCGCCCCGACCACCCTGGACTTCACCGGGCTCAACACGCCGTTGGACGTCGCGGTGGGCAAGGACGGAACGGTGTTCGTGGCCGACCGCGGCAACAACCGGGTGGTGCGGCTCGCCCCGGGCTGAGCGGGCTGTCGGCGGCCCCGGTCCGGGATCGGCGGTAGCATTTTCCCGTGGACAGTCGCGTCGCGGGCCCCGAGGTGGGCTTCACCGATCCCGTGGTCGAGGCACCGCACGTCCAGCATGACCATGACCACGATCACGCCGGCCACCGGCATCACGCTCGCCCGGCGCTTGATGCCGGCTGGCACCGCGCCGCGGCATGGGCTCGCCGGCTTGCCTGGGTCAGCCTGGTGCTGGTGGGGGTCGAAGGCGTGGTGGGCTTATGGCAGGGCCTGGCGGCCGGCTCAATCGCGCTGACTGGGTGGGCCCTGGGCGCCATTCCCGAGGCGCTGGCCGGAGCTTTCGTCATCTGGCGGTTCACCGGTGCCCGCACGCTGTCCGAGACGGCCGAGCGGCGCGCCCAGATCGGGGTGGCGGTGTCGTTCTGGATCAACGCCCCCTACATCGTCGCCGAGTCGCTACACCACCTGTTCGGCGATAAGCGCTCCGAGAGCAGCGTCATCGGTATCGGGATCACCGCCGCGGCGGTGCTGGTGATGCCGATGCTGGGCCGTGCCCAGCGGCGGCTCGGCATCCGGCTGGGCTCGGCGGCCACCGTCGGCGAGGGAATACAGAACTATCTGTGTGCGATCCAGGCCGCCGCGGTTTTGGTCGGGCTGACGCTCACCGCGCACTGGACCGGAGCCTGGTGGCTGGACCCGCTGATCGGGCTGGGGGTGGCCACCGTGTCGGTGTGGCAGGGTTTCCGGTCCTGGCGCGGCGAAGGCTGTGGTTGCTGACCGGGTTGCCTGCGCCGGATCGGCCGACTGAAGTCCCGACTGCCCTGGAGCTGGTGGTGGTGCTCGACAGGGACAGCCGGGACGGTGACAGATTACGCCCCGGCGCGGGCGGGCGCCATCGGTGGCCGCTCCAGCTTGTAGCGAATCAATCGCGAACTGTTGGCGACGACGGCCACCGACGAGGCGTTGTGCAGAACCGCCGCCAAAACTGGTGACAGCGCGCCGCCGGCGCCAATCAGCAGGCCGACGGCATTCACCGCGATCGACATGCCGTAGTTCTGCTGGATCACCTCGACGGCACGGCTGCCCAGGTCCCGGACGTCCAGCAGCCGGCGCAGGTCGTCGTTGGCCAGGGCGACATCGGCGGTCTCCACCGCCACATCGGTGCCCGCCAGCCCCATCGCGATCCCCATGTCAGCGGCGGCCAGTGCGGGAGCGTCGTTGACGCCGTCCCCGACCATGCCGACCACGTAGCCCTCGTCCTGCAGGCTGCGGACCACCTGCAGCTTTTCTTCCGGGAGTACCTCGGCGCGCCATTCAGCAATGCCGAGTTCGGCGGCCACCGCTGCGGCGGTCTCCGGGTGATCACCGGTGAGCATGACTATCCGACGAATCCCTTTGGCGCGCAGCTGGTCAAGCACTTCGTGCGCCTCCGGGCGCACTTCGTCGCGCAGGCTGATCAACCCGACCAGGGTGCCGTCGACCGCCAGCAGCAGCGGGGTCTCGGCGTTGGCGCGCAGCTTGGCGACCCAGTCCGTCGCCTTCTTCGAGATGCGGACCTTCTCGGAGCGCAGCAGGTTCGGGCTGCCCAGCAGCAGGGTGCGGCCGTCGGCCCAGGTGCGGATGCCCAGGCCCACCAGGACTTCGCACTCCTCATGCGGCGGGATGCTGATGTGGCGTTCCT
>JBDTEP010000021.1:0-7834 GCA_039922455.1 Mycobacterium sp.
CTCAACCGGCCGGAGGCGACCGCCGAGGCGTTCGACGCCGACGGCTGGTACCGCACCGGGGATGTCGCAGTCATCGGCGCCGACGGGATGCACCGGATCGTCGGCCGGGAATCGGTCGACTTGATCAAGTCCGGTGGCTTCCGGGTTGGCGCCGGCGAGATCGAGACCGCGCTGCTCGGCCATCCCGGGGTGGCCGAGGTAGCCGTCGTCGGACTGCCCGACGAGGACTTAGGCCAGCGCATCGTCGCGTTCGTGGTCGGCTCCCCGGCCGGGAGCGCGCAACCCGATGAGCTGATCGAGTATGTGGCCCGACAGCTGTCGGCGCACAAACGGCCCCGCGAGGTGCGGATCGTCGATGGGCTGCCGCGCAACGCGATGGGAAAGGTGCTCAAGAAGGCACTGCTGACGTAGGCTCGCGCTTGCCCGAATCGAACCCCGAAGGGTGGCCCCACCTGTGAAGCCTACGAAGCGAGTCAGCCTCGCTGCCGTGACCGTCTTCGCCGTCGCGGCGTTTCTCCTCGGCGGGTGCGCTGCCGTCGAGAAGATCACCAACAAGGGCGGCGACACCACCTGCCAGGAGTTCAACAGCCAGGACGGCGAGAAGCAGAAGTCCGCGGTCTCCAAGATGCTGCAGGACAAGAACGGCCACGAGCCGTCAAACCTGGAGCTCTCCGCGACGCGGGTGGCGGTCAGCGCCTACTGCAAGACGATCGGCAAAGACAGCGACAAGATCAGCAGCGCGATGCTGTAGCGCGCCTTAGTTGGCGTGCAGGGCCTCGTTGAGGGCGATGCCCTGGCTGTCGCGGGCGATGGCCTCGACGGCCCCGGTCGCCGAGTTGCGCCGGAACAACAGGTTGTTACCGCCGGCGAGGTCGCGGGCCTTGACCGTTGTGCCGTCGGGCATGACGACCTTGGTGCCGGCCGTGACGTACAGCCCGGCCTCGATCACACAGTCGTCGCCCAGCGGGATGCCCAGTCCGGAGTTGGCCCCGAGCAGGCACCGCTTCCCGACCGAAATCACCTGGGTCCCACCGCCGGATAGGGTGCCCATGATCGAGGCGCCGCCGCCGACGTCGGAGCCGTCACCGACCACCACCCCGGCCGAGATGCGGCCCTCCACCATTGAGGCGCCCAGTGTGCCGGCGTTGAAGTTGACGAATCCCTCGTGCATCACCGTGGTGCCGGGCGCCAGGTGCGCGCCGAGGCGCACCCGGTCGGCGTCGGCGATACGCACCCCGGACGGCAGCACGTAATCGACCATCCGCGGGAACTTGTCCATCCCGTACACCGTCACCGGGCCGCGGCGCCGCAACCGGGCCCGCACCGACTCGAAGCCCTCGACCGCGCACGGCCCGTAATTGGTCCACACCACGTTGGTCAGCACCCCGAACAGGCCGTCGGCGTTGAGCCCGTGCGGCGCTACCAGGCGGTGGGAGAGCAGGTGCAGGCGCAGGTAGGCGTCGTAGGCGTCGACGGCTTTGTCAGCCAGCGTGCCGATCACGGTGCGCACTGCCACCGTCTCGGTGCCGCGGTCGTCGTCACGCCCGAGTAGGGCGGCTAGCTCGGCGGGCGCGTCGGTCGCCGACAGGCGGGTGGTTCCGGGCTGACCCGGGCCGTCCAACTCCGGTGCGGGGAACCAGGTGTCGAGCACCGATCCGTCTGCGGCCAGCGTCGCCACTCCCACGCCCGAAGCTCCAGTCACGTCGGTCAGGCTACCCGGACGGCTAGACGAATGACGACGACCCGTCCCCCGCAAGCGGGTGGTACCCCCATCGCTCGGTTCCGCCGCGCTTGCGATCGCCGTTACGCTGGGTCCGTGCTGGACCTGCGCTCCGACCCGATCGAGCTGACCGCGGCGTTGGTCGACATCCCAAGCGAGTCGCGGCATGAAGCGCGGATCGCCGACGAAGTTGAAGCCGCGTTGCGGGCGCAGACATCCGGCTTCGAGATCATCCGTGACGGCAACGCGGTGCTGGCCCGCACCCGCCTGGGTCGACCGACCCGGGTGTTGCTGGCCGGACACCTGGACACCGTCCCGGCGGCCGGGAACGTGCCCAGCCGTCGAGACGGTGACGTGCTGCACGGCTGCGGCACCGTCGACATGAAATCCGGCGACGCCGTATTCCTGCACCTCGCTGCCACTGTCATCGAACCGGCCCATGATCTGACCCTGGTCTGCTACGACTGCGAGGAGATCGACGCGGCGGCCAACGGTCTGGGCCGGATCGAGCGCAACCTACCGGACTGGCTGGCCTCCGACATCGCCATCCTCGGTGAACCCACCGGCGGCTACATCGAGGCCGGCTGTCAGGGCACCCTGCGGGTGGTGATCACCGCCGCCGGCACCCGGGCGCATTCAGCGCGGTCCTGGCTGGGCGACAACGCCATCCACAAACTGGGTGCGGTGTTGGACCGGCTCGCGGCGTACCGGCCCCGCGACGTCGACATCGACGGCTGCGTCTACCGGGAGGGCCTGTCGGCGGTGCGCATCGACGGCGGGGTGGCCGGCAACGTGATCCCCGATGCCGCGAGCGTCACGGTGAACTTCCGCTTCGCCCCGGACCGCAGCCCCGCCGAGGCCCTGGCCCACGTGCTGGAGGTGTTCGACGGTCTCGACGTCGGCATCGAGCAGACCGACGCCGCTGCGGGCGCCCTGCCGGGGCTCACCGCGCCGGCCGCCGCCGCGCTGGTGCAGGCTGCTGGTGGCCGGGTGCGGGCCAAGTACGGCTGGACCGACGTATCCCGGTTCGCAGCCCGCGGCATCCCCGCGGTCAACTACGGACCGGGTGACCCCAACCTCGCCCACTGCGTCGACGAGCGGGTGCCGGTGCAGCAGATCAGCGAGGTGACCGAACTGCTGCGCGGGTTCCTCGCCGGTTAGCCCCCGGCGCCGGCCAGTGCGCGAGCCTGGACCAATGCCGCGCGGCCCAGGGCACAATCGACCTCGCCGCACAGCCGGGCCAGCGGGTCGACCGCACGGACGTCGCCGAGCCGGACGGCGGTGTGCCAGGCGTGCAGCGCCACCGCCGACTGTCCGGTGCGCTCGGCCGTCCGGGCGGCGTCGCGGGCCGCGGTGATCGCGCCGTGCTGGTCGCGCACACTGGCCAGCTGCCAGGCGCGCGCCACCCCCAACTCCGGGGCGAACAGCGCCGATTTGGTCCCGTGCCGAGACTCGGCCCGGCTCAATGCTTTTGCCGCACCGGCGATGTCAGACTGACGGGCCAGCGCGGTGGCCAGCAGTGTCAGCGACAGCGGACCCCATGAGTAGCCGGTGCGCTCCAGGGTGGCCGCGGCCGGCCTCAGCAGTTTCGCCGCGGCGTCGAAGTCGTCGGCGAAGATCAGCACCTGTGCCACCAGTACCTCGCCGATCGCCCGTCCGGGCTGCTGGAGCTCGGCGAAATCGGTGAATTGCCAAGCGAGCTCGAGTGCCTCGGAGAGCTGGCCCGCCATCAGCGCCACGGTGATCTCGGCCAGCCCGATGGTGAACCGCAGTAATCCGGGATGTTCGGCGTCCAATGCCCGCCGGGCCAGCGGTGCGACGGCGTCGAACCGGCCGGCCCGTGCCGCACACAGGGCCGCGGCGCTACCCGCCCAGGCGACCGCCATGTCGTCGGCGGCCGGATCGGCCAGCACCGCCGTGGCGGCCTCGACGGCGCGACCGATGTTGCCGGCGTTCATCGCGAAGGTGGCGCCGAGCGCTTCCAGGGTGGTGCGTGGGCCGAGGCCCATGACCCGGCCTCGGATAGTGGACAGGAACGCGGTGGCGCGTTCGGGTTCGCCCAACATGAAGAACTGGTTGGCGGCCCGCGGCAGCGCCCAGGCCATCACCTCCGGCTCGGTCAACCCGGCCGGGTCCACGGCAGACAGGACGGCGTCGGCGTCTCGCCCGCGGCCCTGCCAGGCCAGCGCGTGCGCCAGCGCCAGCCGCGCCGGCAGACCGTCGGAGCGGTCCAGGGCGCTGCGGGCCAACCGCTCACCAAGGTCCAGATCGCCCAATCGCAGGGCCTGCTGCGCCGCGCTCACCACCTGCTCGACTGCCTGAGGTGCATCGCTGTCGGCGGCCAGGACCGCCAGCCGCAACTGCTCGTCGACGTGCTCGCACGGCCGGGCCGCCAGCACGGCGACCACATCGGTGCGTAGCCGGCGGGCGCCGGCGGTGCCCAGCGCGTCGAGAGCCCGCTCGGCGAAGAGTGGGTGGGCCGTGTAGACCACCGGGTCCGGCCCACCGCCGCCCCGGCTGCGGGTCTCCACCGCGCCGAGTTCCTCGGCTTGGCGGACCGCGTCGACATCGGTGAGGCGGGCCAGGTCGGCCAACGCCAGCGGTTCGAGGACCGCGAGGTAGTCCAGCACCGAGCGTGCGGCAGCAGGCAACTCGGCGAGGAAGGCGTCGACGTCACCCGCACCGGTGGCCTCGTCGGGTGCCGCGATATCGATGCGGGCCAGCAGATCATCGCCCCACAGCGCGGCGACGGGCGCCGGGGCCGCCGAATCGGCGCGGCCGGTGACGATCATTCGGGCCGAGCCGGTCAGCGCCAATTGGTAGACCAGCGTCGCCGAGAGAATATCGAGCTGGTGCGCGTCGTCGACCACCAACAGCAGCTCGTCCCCGGCGTCGGCCAGCGAGGCCCGCGCCGCCCGCAGCAGCGCGGCCGGCTTGCCGAGATCGGCGACCCGAACCAGATGGCTGAAGGCGCCGAACGGCACCGCGCTCTCCGCGGGGGTGCCGATCACCCAGCGGATGCGGGTCGCCGGGTAGTGGCGGGCACGCCCTTCGGCGGCCAGCCGCGCCAGCGTGGATTTGCCGCATCCGTCGGGGCCGAGCACCACCGCGCCCGCCTGTGCCCCGTCGGTGTCGAGGGCTTCGATGATCCGGTGCAGGGCCGCCGAGTGTTCGGGGACGTTCCACCGGATTGGCATCGCGCCGATTTTACGGTCTGAGCTGTCCGCCGGTTAGCCTTTCGGTTGTGTCGAACCCATGGGCGGTGTGTGTCTACTGTGCATCCGCTCCAACCGATCCGGACCTGCTGGCGTTGGCCGCCAAGGTCGGAGCGGCGATCGCTGAGCGGGGCTGGACGCTGGTATGGGGCGGCGGCAACGTCTCGGCGATGGGTGCATTGGCGGTGGCCGCCCGCGAGCACGGCGGCCGGACAGTCGGGGTGATCCCCAAGGCCCTGCTGCACCGCGAGGTGGCCGACTTCGACGCCGACGAGCTGATCGTCACCGACACCATGCGGGAGCGCAAGCAGGTCATGGATAACCGCGCGGACGCGTTTCTGACGCTGCCCGGCGGGACCGGCACGCTGGAAGAGTTGTTCGAGACATGGACCGGCGGGTATCTGGGTCTGCACGACAAACCGGTGGTGCTGCTGGACCCGGTTGGGCACTACGACGGATTGCGGATTTGGCTGTCCGGGTTGCTCGATACGGGTTTCGTGTCCCAACGTGCGATGGACCGACTGCTGGTGTTCGATGACGTGGAGGCGGCGCTGGCCGCCTGCGCACCCGGTACCGCCGGTATCGATTAGGCTGTGTTGTCGCAGGACGACCCGCTGCGCCCGGCTCCGCCGCGCTGGCGATCGCCCTGTGTTGTCGCAGGACGAAGCAAGGGGATAGCGTGTCCGATCACAATTCCGGAGCCGTCACCCGGGTGCGGTTTACCGACATCGCAACGCGGGTGCCGGCGCTGTTGGCGGATGCGCCGACGATCCTGCGCGGGGTGCGGACCGGACTGCTGGCCCGTCCGACATCCAAGGCGTCGATCGGCAAGGTCTTCCAAGACCGCGCCGCCCGGTTCGGCGACCGGATCTTCATCCGGTTCGGCGAGCAGCAGCTGACCTACCGCGAGGCCAACGCGACGGTCAACCGCTACGCCGCCGTGCTGTCCGCCCGCGGCGTCAGCCACGGCGACGTCGTCGGGATCATGTTGCGCAACTCGCCCAACGCGGTCCTGATGATGCTGGCCGTCGCCAAGTGCGGCGCTGTCGCCGGCATGCTCAACTACCACCAGCGCGCGGACGTACTGGCCCACAGCCTTGGCCTGCTGGCCGCCAAACTGCTGATCGCGGAGTCGGATCTGGTCAGCCCCGTGCTGGAGAGCGGAGCACCCGACCAGCCGGTGACCATCGAGGAGTTGGAACGGCTGGCCGCCACCGCATCCGCCGAGAACCCCGCGTCGGTGTCGGCGGTGCTGGCCAAGGACACCGCGTTTTACATCTTCACCTCGGGCACCACCGGCTACCCCAAGGCCAGCGTGATGACGCATTACCGGTGGCTGCGCGCCCTGGCCGCGTTCGGCGGACTCGGGCTGCGACTGCGCGGCAGCGACACCTTGTACTGCTGCCTGCCGCTGTACCACAACAATGCGCTGACGGTCGCGGTCTCCTCGGTGCTCAACGCCGGCGCGACACTGGCGTTGGGCAGTTCGTTCTCGGCGTCGCGGTTCTGGGACGAGGTGATCCGCTATGAGGCGACGGCCTTCGTTTACATCGGGGAAGTCTGCCGCTACCTGATCAACCAGCCGCCCAAGCAGACCGACCGGGCGCATCAGGTTCGGGTGATCTGCGGCAACGGCCTGCGACCGGAGATCTGGGACGAGTTCGCCCAGCGGTTCGGGATCAAACGGATCTGCGAGTTCTACGCCGCCAGCGAGGGCAACACCGCGTTCCTCAACATACTCAACGTGCCCCGCAGCGTTGGGATTTACCCGCTGCCGCTGGCCTACGTGGAATACGACGCCGATACCGGACAGCCGCTGCGCGGCGACGACGGGTGGGTGCGCCGGGTGCCCTCCGGGCAGCCCGGATTGCTGCTGTCTCCGGTGAACAAGCTGTCACCGTTCGACGGTTACACCGACCCGGCAGCCACCGAGAAGAAGTTGGTGCGCAACGCATTCAAGGCCGGCGACTGCTGGTTCAACACCGGCGATCTGATGAGTCCGCAGGGAATGGGGCACGCCGCGTTCGCGGATCGGCTCGGAGACACCTTCCGGTGGAAGGGCGAGAACGTCGCCACCACGCAGGTCGAAGCCGCGCTGGACGCCGATGGGTCGGTCGAGGAATGTGCCGTCTACGGGGTCGAGGTGCCCGGCACCGGCGGCCGGGCCGGGATGGCCGCGGTCAAACTGCACGATGGCGCGGAGTTCGACGGCCGCGCGCTGGCCGCTGTCGTTAGCGAGCGACTGCCGTCCTACGCGGTGCCGTTGTTCGTGCGACTGGTGGAGTCGCTGGCGCACACCACCACGTTCAAAAGCCGCAAGGTGGAGTTGCGCGAGCAGGGCTACGGTGCGCCCGGGTCCACTATCGACGACCCGCTCTACGTGCTGGCCGGCCGCGACGAGGGTTATGTGCCCTACTACGCCGAGTATCCCGGCGAAGTGGCTGCGGGCAAACGACCGTAGGTCACAGCCGTGGTCTTGCACCGAAACGGACGTTTTGCCGGCCCTCACTCGAACTTGCTCTGCAAAACGTCGGTTTCGACGTATCAGGGCTGATCATTGCGGCGTTGCGTCCACCGGGCACCATAGAGCAGTGCAGTCCATCCTCTGCGGTCGTCCGGTGGCGGCCGATCGTGCCTTGATCATGGCGATCGTCAACCGCACGCCGGACTCCTTCTACGACGCGGGCGCCACCTTCAGCGACGAAGCGGCCAAGTCCGCGGTGCACCGGGCGGTGGCCGACGGCGCCGACGTCATCGACGTCGGTGGGGTCAAAGCCGGGCCGGGGGAGACCGTCGACGCCGACACCGAAACTGCCCGGGTTGTTCCGTTCATCGAGTGGCTGCGCAGCGCCTACCCCGACCAGCTGATCAGCGTCGACACCTGGCGCTCGGAGGTGGC
>JBDTEP010000022.1:0-22036 GCA_039922455.1 Mycobacterium sp.
CCGGCTCGCCCGCGGTCGAGGTCGGCGAAGTGCGACCCGCGCCGCCGGTTGAAGCCGTCCCGTGCCGCGGCGTAGCGCTTCCACAGCGCTTCGTCGGTCCTGCGGTCCAGGCCGGTGATCGTGCGCCACTCCTCCAGGATGATTCGCAGCCGGTCGCCGGCGGTCTTCCACTGCGTGGCGCTCGCGGCCAGTTCCTCGGCTTCGGTGGCCAGCGCCTCCTTACGCGCGGTCGCCGCTGTCCGCTGCTCATTGCGCTGCGCCCGGTTGTGTGCGGCGACGGTACCGGCATGCTCACCGACCGCCGCAATCCGGGCAGCCAGCGCCTCGACGTCACCGAGGACACTGGCCGTCGGCAACGACTCGGCCAGGGCCGCCGCGGATGCCTTGATCTTGCGGGCGTCGCCGTTTCCGGAGGACAGCCGCTCCTCGAGCAGGGTGACTTCGGTGCTCAGGTCGTCGAACCGCCGGCCGAAGTGCCCGAACGCGGCCGAGGGGTCACCGGCCTGCCAGGAGCCGATCTTCCGCTCGCCGGCCGAGGTGATCAGCCATACCGTGCCGTCTTCGTCGACCCGTCCGAATCGGTGCGGATCGCCGACCGGTTGCGCGCTGACCTGTAGGCCGGGCCGGGCACCCGGTTTGGGACCGGGTCGCGGACCCGGGCGTGGGGTGGGAGCGGACGAACCGCTGTCGGTGGTCATAGCTGCCGTCACCTAACCCTTCGCGGGAAACCCGCGCATCTGCCGCGCACCGCGGCGCCTTCGATCTGCCTAGAAGCATTCAAGTGTATTCAAGCAGTTACCCGCCGCTGTTCGCCGCCAACTCGGCGATGACCGGTCCGATCCCGGTCGGCGGGTAGTCTGGCGCGGTTGAGGAGGCGGGAATGTCGACAGGAAATGTCATGGCGGCGCTGCTCGCGTTGTGTGCTGCGCTGGCGTCCGCGATCGGCGGCGTGATCCGGCAGCGCTCTGCCCAGGAGATCACCGACGAGCAGGTCGGCCACCTGAGGTTGTTCTGGTTGTCGCTGCGGGACCCGCGGTGGTGGGGCGGCGGTGCGGCGGCGGTGGCCAACTACGCACTGCAGGCGGTGGCGTTGGCGGTGGGTTCAGTGATGCTGGTGACCGGGCTGCAGGTGACCGCGCTGTTGTTCGCGCTGCCGATGTATGCCCGGTGGACCCGGCGCCGGGTGAGTAACTGGGAATGGATGTGGGCGATCGTGCTGGCCGCAGCGCTGGCGGTGGTGGTGATCGTTGGCGACCCGACCGAGGGCAAACAGCATGCCCCGGCCAGCACCTGGATCGTGGTGTCGATGGTGCTGGCAGCGGTGCTGGTGGGCTGTGTGGTGGTCGCCCGGAGGTTCAAGGGTAAGCCGGCGGCCGCGGTGCTGCTGGCCGTGGTGGCCGGTGCCTCGCTGGCGGTGTTCGCGTTGTTGACGAAGGTCCTCGTCGAGGTGCTCAAAGCCGAGGGTTTCGACGCGGTGCTGCGTTCGCCCGTGCTGGTGCCCTGGCTGACAGCGACGCTGGCCGGGATGATCTTCCAGCAGTCGGCGTTCAGGGCGGGCGCGTTGACCGCCTCGATGCCGACCATGGTCGTGGCCAAACCGCTGGTGGCCAGCGCGCTGGGCGTGCTGCTGCTCAACGAGACCATTCAGGCCGGCGGGGTCGAGGACGTCACGGTGATCATCGGGGTGGTGCTGATCGTCATTGCCACGGCGGCGTTGGCCCGCGGCGAGGCCGCCACCATTGTTGCCGAGTTCGGAGGCGCCGACCTGGCCGTGCCGGTGGCGTCACCCATGAGCGGCTAGCTTTGGTTTCGTGCTGGGCCCGATAGCGATCATGCCGTCGGCGCCGGTGTTGGTGCCCGAACTGGCCGGCACCGCCGCCGAGGCGGCCGAACTGCGCGCCGCGGCGCTGGTGGCCGCGGGGTCGTTGCCGCCGCGCTGGGTGGCGTTGGGCGCCGGGCCCGATGCGGTGTACGGGCCCGACGCCGTGGGCACTTTCGCGGGATTCGGCGCCGACGTGACCGTGCGGCTGTCACCGCGCGCCGAAAGGCCGGCCGCGCTGCCGCTGTGCGCCCTGGTCGCCGGGTGGGTCCGCGGGCAGATTCGGCCGGACACCCAACTGGTGGTGCACACCTACGCCGATCCCGGTACCGCACTCGTCGCCGGCCGGCGGCTGCGCGACGAGATCGAGCAGGCACCTGAGCCGATCGGGGTGCTGGTGCTGGTCGAGGGAGCCAACACCTTGACCCCCACGGCACCGGGCGGGCATCACCCGCCCGACGTCGACACCCAATTCGCTCTCGATGAGGCGCTGGCCGATGGCGACGTCGCCGCATTGACCGGGCTGCCGCCGCAGATTCTCAGCCGGTCCGGGTTCGCGGCGCTGGCCGGGTTGGCCGGGACTCCGCCGGGCGCGGTCAAACAGCTCTACCGCGACGCCCCCTACGGTGTCGGTTACTTCGTCGGGGTCTGGCAGCCGTGAGGCCGATCGCGGTCGTCGGGCCGACCGGCACCGGCAAGTCGCAGCTGGCGCTGGAGCTGGCGGAGCGGCTCGGCAGATCGGCGGAAATTGTTAATGCCGACGCCATGCAGCTCTACCGCGGTATGGACTTGGGCACCGCGAAGCTGACATCGGGGGAGCGCCGCGGTATCCCGCACCACCAGCTCGATGTTCTCGACGTCGCACAGACCGCGACTGTCGCCCGTTACCAAACGGCCGCGGCGGCCGACGTTGAGGCGATCGCCGGCCGCGGCGCGGTACCGGTCATCGTCGGTGGATCGATGCTCTACCTGCAGGCACTGCTCGACGACTGGTCGTTTCCGGCCACCGATGCGGCGGTGCGGGCCCGCTACGAGCAGCGGCTCGTCGAGGTCGGGGTGGCGGCGCTGCACGTCGAGTTGACCGACGTCGACCCGGCCGCGGCGGCGGCCATCCTGCCGACCGACGGCAGGCGCATCGTTCGGGCACTGGAGGTAGTGGAGCTGACCGGGCGGCCGTTCGCTGCCTCGGCCCCCACCATCGGCGCCCCCCGCTGGGACACCGTGATCATCGGATTGGACTGCGATACCGCCCTGCTCGACGAGCGGCTGGCCGCCCGCACCGACACGATGTTCGCCCACGGCCTGGTCACCGAGGTTCAGGGCCTGCTGGAGGCCGGGCTGCGCGACGGGGTCACCGCCGGCCGGGCGCTGGGCTACGCCCAGGTCATCGCCGACCTCGATGCGGGCGGTGACGGTACCGGCGCCCGGGAGCCGACGTTCATCGGCACCCGCCGCTACGTGCGCCGGCAGCGGTCCTGGTTTCGCCGTGACCACCGCATCGGCTGGCTCGATGCCGTCGGTGACGGGCTGCTCGATGCCGCGCTGGCCGCCTGGCGACACGTATCCTGAGCGGGTGATCTTTGCCAAGGGCCACGGCACCCAGAATGACTTCGTGGTGCTCCCCGATTCGGATGCCCAGCTGGACCTGATTCCGGCGGCGGTGGCCGCGCTCTGCGACCGGCGCCGCGGCCTGGGCGCCGACGGTGTGTTGCGGGTGAGCACCGCTGGTGTGCTGCTGTCGGCCGGGGTGCTGGACACCCTGCCCGAAGGCGTGTCCGCCGCCGACTGGTTCATGGATTACCGCAACGCTGACGGCTCGGTGGCCGAGATGTGCGGCAACGGGGTTCGGGTGTTCGCCCACTACCTGCGGGCGGCCGGTCTGGAATCCCGGGACGAGTTCGTCATCGGCTCGCTCGCCGGCCCGCGTCCGGTGACCGTGCATCACGCTGACGCCGTCCGGGCCGATATCACCGTTGAGATGGGCAAACCCAGCCGGCTCGGGAGCGGGGGGGCGGCCTTTGCAGCGATAGTGGGTGGGCGGCGGTTCCAGGGGCTCGCCGTTGACGTCGGCAACCCCCACCTGGCGTGCGTGGTTGCGGGGCTGTCGGCCGCGCAGCTGGCCGCCCTGGACGTGGGTGCACCGGTCTCGTTCGACTCCACCCGGTTCCCCGACGGGGTCAACGTGGAAATCCTGACCGCACCGCACGACGGGGCGGTATCGATGCGGGTGCATGAACGCGGGGTCGGGGAGACCCGGTCGTGCGGCACCGGCACGGTGGCCGCCGCGGTGGCCGCCCTGGCGCATACCGGCGCGTCGACCGGCACGTTGCGGGTCGACATCCCGGGCGGGCAGGTCAGCGTGACCGTCACGGAGGCCACCAGTTACCTGCGCGGCCCGTCGGAACTGGTGGCCCGCGGCGATATCGAGCCGGGCTGGTGGGCGGCGCAGTGAGCTATCCCTGGTCCGGGCAGCAACCACCGACCACCGGTGAACTGGCCTTGGAAGATCGCGTGGCGCTGCGTCGCGTCGCCGGGTTGTCGACCGAACTCGACGACGTCACCGAAGTCGAGTACCGCCAACTGCGCTTGGAGCGGGTGGTGTTGGTCGGTGTGTGGACTGAGGGCAGCGCCGCCGAGGCCGACGCCAGCATGGTGGAGTTGGCGGCGCTGGCCGAAACCGCCGGCTCGGAGGTGCTCGAGGGGCTGATCCAGCGTCGCGACAAGCCCGACCCGTCGACCTACATCGGCTCCGGAAAGGCCATCGAGTTGCGTGAGGTGGTGCTGGCCACCGGCGCCGACACCGTCATCTGCGATGGCGAGCTGTCCCCGGCACAGTTGACCGCACTGGAGAAGGCGGTCAAGGTCAAGGTGATCGACCGCACCGCGCTGATCCTCGACATCTTCGCCCAGCATGCCACCAGCGCCGAGGGCAAGGCCCAGGTGGCGTTGGCGCAGATGCAGTACATGCTGCCGCGGTTGCGCGGCTGGGGAGAGTCGATGTCTCGGCAGGCCGGTGGCCGGGCCGGCGGCAGTGGCGGCGGGGTGGGGCTGCGCGGTCCCGGTGAGACCAAGATCGAGACCGATCGGCGTCGGATCCGGGAGCGGATGGCCAAGCTGCGCCGCGAGATCAAGGCGATGAAGCAGGTGCGTGACACCCAGCGCAGCCGTCGCCAGGACAGTGACATCCCCGCTGTGGCGATCGTCGGCTACACCAACGCCGGCAAGTCCAGCCTGCTCAATGCGCTGACCGGTGCCGGGGTGCTGGTTGAGGACGCCCTGTTCGCCACTCTGGAACCCACCACGCGCCGTGGGCAGTTCGACCCCGGAACAAAAATGGCTCGGCCCTTCGTGCTGACCGACACCGTGGGTTTTGTCCGGCATCTGCCCACCCAGTTGGTGGAGGCGTTCCGGTCCACGCTCGAGGAGGTCGCCGACGCCGAATTATTGGTGCATGTGGTCGACGGCTCCGACCCCGCACCGCTGGGCCAGATCAGCGCGGTGCGCCAGGTGCTCTCCGAGGTGATCGCCGAGCGGGACGGCAAGCCTGCCCCGGAATTGCTGGTAGTCAACAAGATTGACGCCGCGGGAGATCTGGCATTGGCTCAGCTGCGTCGCGCGCTGCCAGAGGCGGTGTTCGTCTCGGCGCGCACTGGTGACGGCATCGATGCGCTGCGTCGCCGAATGGGGCAGATGGTAGCGCCGGTCGACTCCGCCGTGGATGTCGTCATCCCTTACGGCCGTGGTGATTTGGTGGCTCGGGTGCATGAACAGGGCCGGGTTCAGCAGGCTGAGCACGGCGACGGCGGCACCCGGATACGCGCGCGGGTTCCGGCCGCGCTGGCCGCGGCGCTGCGGGAATTCTCGGTGAAAGGCCAGTTATAGTGTCGACACCGGGTGTTATCGGTCACATGAATGTCGGTGTCCGCCGGATAGTGCGTTACTCTCAGAACAACGCTGGTGTGAAAGAAGTGACGCCAGTACGTCGTGGAACGCTTACTCACCTCTGATATCGCGGTGAACGGTGCGATCCAGCACAAGCTCTTCTCGCGGCGATCGATTTTGCCCACCGGCAATCTCGCCACTTTGCGCGCCAGTCGCCCGACGTCATCGTCACGGCCGGAGTAGCGCAACCGATGCCTGAAAGGCACCGCACTCAATGACCACCTCTTTTACTGACCTCGGCGTGCCCGGTCCACTTGTGGCAGCGCTGAATGCCAACGAAATCACCTCGCCATTCCCGATTCAGATCAGCACTCTGCCCGACAGCCTGGCCGGCCGCGATGTGTTGGGCCGCGGAAAGACCGGTAGCGGCAAAACCCTGGCGTTCGCAATTCCATTGGTAGCCAGGTTGTCCGACGTCAAGCGACGCCCGAACAGGCCGTCGGGCCTGGTGTTGGCGCCCACCCGTGAACTGGCCAGCCAGATCACCGCGGCGCTGCAACCGTTGGCGACGGCCTACGGATTGAAGGTCACCACCATCTTCGGCGGAGTGTCGCAGAGTCGGCAGGAGACCGCACTCAAAGGTGGTGTCGACATCGTGGTGGCCTGCCCCGGACGTCTCGAAGACCTGATGAAGCAACGGCTGATCAGCTTGGAGGCGGTGCAGGTCACCGTGCTCGACGAAGCCGACCACATGGCAGATCTCGGCTTCCTGCCCGGCGTCACCCGGATTCTGGCCGCCACGCCGGCCACCGGGCAGCGGTTGCTGTTCTCGGCGACGCTGGACAACGGGGTGGACAAGCTGGTGCGGCGCTTCTTGCACGACCCGGTGTCGCATTCGGTCGATGACATCGCCGCGCCATCACCGGCCATGACCCATCACGTGTTTTACGTCGCGGGGGCGCAGGACAAAACTGACCTGGTGCAACGGTTGGCGTCCGGATCCGGCCGTCGAATTCTGTTCATGCGCACCAAACATCAGGCCCGCAAGCTCGCCAGACAACTGACCGAGGCCGGGATTCCGTCAGTTGACCTGCACGGCAACTTGTCTCAGCCCGCCCGCGACCGAAACCTGGCCGCGTTCAGCGCCGGTTCGGCCCGGGTGCTGGTGGCCACCGACATCGCCGCGCGCGGCGTGCACGTCGATGAGGTGCAGTTGGTGGTGCACGTGGACCCGCCGGCCGAACACAAGGCCTACCTGCACCGCTCGGGCCGTACGGCACGCGCCGGCAGTGCTGGCGACGTGGTCACCGTCGTGTTGCCTGAACAGCGCAAGGACACCCAGGTGCTGCTGCGGCGGGCCGGGATCACCGTCGCCCCGCAGCAGGTGGGCGCCGACTCGGTGCCGGTGCAGGCACTTGTCGGCGAGGTCGCCCCACTGCAGATGCCCGACCCAAAGGCGACCCTGCCGGCGCGCACCACTTCGCCGACGGCGCAGGGCCGGGGATCGGGCGGCGGGCGGCCACGTCGTGGCGGAGCGCCGGCATCGACCCAGCGTCCCGCACGACGAGGCGGCCAGCGTCGCGCCGGGGCGGGCGCGCGGTAAGTCGCGTCCAGACCACCGGCGATTGCACCCCGTTCTGCTGCGGCAGGCCGGGCGTGCGCCGGCCTCGGTTGGATGGGCGCCGCGGCGGTTAGCCGGACCACTGGGTTGCCCAACCATCCGGTTGGTCTATGGTCGTCGGAAAGTCCGTCGATGGAGGCCAGGCCATGAGTGCCGCAATCAAATACCAGCGAACCCTGTTCGAGGCTGAGCACGAGTTGTTCCGGCAGTCCTACCGGGCCTTCCTGGATCGTCATGTCGCGCCGCACCACGAAGAGTGGGAAAAAGCCAAGATCGTCGACCGCGGCGTCTGGCTCGAAGCCGGCAAACAGGGCTATCTGGGTATGGCAGTACCCGAAGAATACGGCGGCGGCGGCAACCCTGACTTCCGTTACAACGCGATCATCACCGAGGAAACAGTCGGCGGCGGCTACAGCGGGATCGGTTTCGGGCTGCACAACGACGTGGTTGCCCCCTATCTGCTGGAGCTGGCGAACGAGGAGCAGAAGCAGCGTTGGCTGCCTAAATTCTGCAGCGGTGAGCTGATCACCGCGATCGCCATGACCGAACCGGGCACCGGCAGCGACCTGCAGGGCATCAAAACCCGCGCGGTCAAACAGGGTGACCATTACATCCTCAACGGGTCCAAGACGTTCATCACCAACGGCATCCATTCCGACCTGGTGATCGTGGTCGCCCAGACCGACCCGGCGAAGGGCGTGCAGGGGTTCAGCCTGCTGGTTGTCGAGCGGGGTATGGAGGGATTCGAGCGAGGCCGACACCTGGACAAGATCGGGCTGGACGCTCAGGACACCGCCGAACTGTCGTTCACCGATGTGTTGGTTCCGGTGGAGAACCTGCTCGGTGAAGAAGGCATGGGGTTCATCTACCTGATGCAGAACCTGCCCCAGGAGCGGATCTCGATAGCCATCATGGCCGCCGCCGCAATGGAGCCGGTGCTGGAGCAGACCATCCGATACACCAAGGAGCGCAAGGCGTTCGGCAAGCCGATCGGCAGCTTCCAGAACAGCCGGTTCCTGCTGGCCGAGCTGGCCACCGAGGCGACCGTGGTGCGCATCATGGTCGACGAATTCATCCGGCTGCACCTGGACAAGCAGCTGACGGTGGAGCAGGCCGCGATGGCCAAGTGGTACGCCACCGAGAAGCAGGTGTACCTGATCGATCGCTGCCTGCAGCTGCACGGCGGCTACGGCTACATGCGGGAATACCCGGTCGCCCGGGCCTACCTGGATTCACGGGTGCAGACGATCTACGGCGGCACCACCGAGATCATGAAGGAGATCATCGGCCGCAGCCTGGGCGTCTAATCCGGACAATCAGGCGCGGTCTCGCTGTCCGGCCGGGCTGGGCAGGGGCGTTACCTGCATTTTTGTGGTGTGCCACGCTCGGTCGGCAGCACCGGGCTTAGGCATCGTTTCGGCATCGGGTGGGTATCTGTTTTCGCAATATCGATGGCTTCGCTTCGCAATTCAGGTCTTTTGCGGGAAAGTCTATGCCGGGATGATTTGCGTCTATAGCGGTGCCTTGGAGGGCTGGTGACTAGTCGGAACGATCGATTCGGCACGACGGCGGTGCGCGGGACGCTCGGCCTCGTGGCGGCGATCATCGTGCTGCTGTCGGTACACACGGCGGCGGCGACGCCCGACGGGGACGCCCATGACGCCATCGCCACGGCATGGCAGGCGGCCGGTGGCGATGGTTCGCCGCTGGGTGCTCCCAAGGGTGACGTACACCCGGCCGGTGCCGGGTTCGCCCAGGACTTCGCCGGCGGCACGATTTACTTCACCCCGCAGACCGGAGCCAAAGCGCTGTACGGCGCGATCCTCGACAAGTACGAGTCACTGGGTGGTGCAGCGAGCAGCGATCTCGGGTTCCCCAACATCGACGAGGTGCCCGGGCTGGTCCCGGACAGTCGGGTCGCCATCTTCTCCGGCGCCGACAACCCGGTGATCTTCTGGACGCCCGACCACGGTGCACACCTGGTACGCGGGCCGATCAACGCCGGCTGGGACAAACTGGGCAGCTCCACCGGCGTGCTCGGCGTGCCGGTCGAGGACGAGAACTATGACGGCGGCGTCGTCACCCAGAAGTTCAGCAACGGCGCGCTGTCCTTCGATGGTGCGACCAGGACGTTCACCACGGTGCCGCCGGAGTTGGCGGCCCAGCTGGCTGATGTACAGGTCCAGCTTGACCCGACCGCGGCCATTGACCAGGCGTGGCGCACCGCCGGCGGCCCGGCCGGGTCGCTCGGGGCCAAGCAGGGCGAAGAGCACGCGGTCGGCAACGACGGCGTCGGCCAGGATTTCGCCCACGGCAAGGTCTACTTCAGTCCGGCCACCGGCGCGAACGCGGTCGAAGGCGACGTGCTGGCCAAATACGAGTCGCTGGGTGGCCCGGCTGGAAGCGATCTGGGCTTTCCGCTCACCAGTACGGCCGACGGCTCTTTAACCGGGAGCAGGTTCAATTCGTTCGCTGCTGATGATGAGCCGGTGATCTTCTTCAGCCCTGACAACGGTGCATTCGTGGTGCGCAGCGCGATAAAGGTCGCCTGGGACAAACTCGATGGTGCGTCCGGAAAGCTCGGCGCCCCGGTGGGCGACTCCACCGTGGATGGGGACGTGGTAGCGCAGAAGTTCACCGGCGGGGTGATCGCCTGGAACCAGGCCACCAACGCTTACAGCACAGAGCCCGCCGACCTGGCCCAAGGGTTGTCAGGCCTGCACGTTCCCGGGATGAACCTGCCCAACGGCAGTACGGTCACATCGACCGGCGCTACCGAGGAGACGCACTGGAATTGGTTGTGGGTGTTGATTCCGGTTGCGGTGCTGGCGGTGCTGGGGGCGCTGGCAGCCGCGGCACTGTGGTGGCAGCGGCGTCGGCCGGCTCCGGCTCCCGGGCATGCGCCGATCGCCGTACCCGCCCCGGTCAGGGACGACTACGACGACGATGATCAGCAGTGGGCGCACCACGAACAGCAGGAGAGCCAGGAGCATCACGAGGGCACGGTCCGGCTGCCGAGTCGCTATGGCGCATCGGCATTCGGTGCGGCGCCCGAGGCGGACCCAGGTCAGTCGATCCCGGACGCGCCCTGGTTGCATTATGGCGAATCCGGCGCCGGAGTCGATGTCGATGTGGATGTGGATGACGACGATGACGCAGACACCGCTCCGACCCGGGTGGTCACCGAAGATGATTTCGGTGCCGGCCGGCACGCGGTGGGACACGGACTATCGGGTGCCGAACCGCGTACGTTCGGCTCGGGTGCCGAACCGCGTACGTTCGGCTCGGGTGCCGAGCCGCGTACGTTCCGCGTCGACGAGTCGGTGCATCCGGTGATGCACCTACCGCTGGACGACCCTTATCAGCAGCCAGGTGGCTACCCGATCAAGGCGAACATCGGCTCGGGGCTCTACTACACGCCCCAGAACGCCCTGTACGACGACACGCTCGCCGAGATCTGGTTCGCCACCGAGGATGCGGCGCGGCTCAACGGATTCACCAAGGCCGGCTGATCACCGCAGCGGCAGCGGCAGGTTTCGCTCGCCGTCCGGGCGCGGCCCGAAGATCCGTCGTTGATCTTCGTCGATGGCGACGTCGTCGATGCTGGATTCGCGGCGGCTCATCCGACCGTCCTCGGCGAATTCCCACAGCTCATTACCGTAACTGCGCCACCACTGGCCGGCCACGTCGCGGCTTTCGTATTGATAGTGCACCGCGATGCGGTTGCCCTGGTAGCACCAGAGCTCCTTGCGCAGTGCGTAGTCGCGTTCACGGGTCCACTTGTCCCGTAGGAAAGTCACGATCTCTGCGCGTCCGGTGATGAACTCGTCGCGGTTACGCCACACCGAGTCCTCGGTGTAGGCCAGCGCTACCCGCTCGGGCTCCCGGCTGTTCCAGGCGTCCTCGGCAGCCTGGACCTTAAGCCGCGCGGACTCCTCATCGAAGGGTGGGCACGGCGGGAACATAGTGACCTCAGGTTCGGGCTATCACGGCGTCAGCCGGGCCAGCGCCTCGGCGGCCGGGACGATGTCGTTGATGCGGTGGATAGTCTCGCCGGCATAGAGCGCCGCTCGATCGACGGCGGCGTCGTCCATCCCGGCCAGGGGCAGCGCCGGGGTGTAGAGCGGCACGGCGACCCGCTGGCCGGCCAGCAGCGCGCCCTGGGCGCCCAGCGGCAGCAATCGTCCCAACGGCGCACCGATCCGATTGAAGGCCCGAACCGCCGGTGGTCCGAGTTCGTCTCGCGCACACCAGCGTTCGGTGAGCGCGTTCGGGACGACCCGATGCGCCAGCGGCCAGCCCATCCCGAACAGCATCGTGCGAATAGTTCGCTCGGCGTCCAGCACCTTCTGCTTGTAGCGAGGGTGGGCGTGCGATTCCTCGGTGAGCAGAAAGCGCGTCCCGGCAACCGCACCGGCGGCCCCGGCGGCCAGCAATGCCCGGACATCGTCGGCGTCGGCGACCCCGCCGGCCGCCAGTACCGGCGCCCGGCCGGCGGCCTCGAGCACCTCGGGCAGCGTCACCGCGAGCGGTCGGTCCGCCACCAGGTGGCCGCCGGCCTCAACACCCTGGGCAACCAGCCCGTCGGCGCCGGCGGCCAGCGCATGACGGGTCGTGGCGGCGTCGCCGGCGGTGCACAGTACCGGGATGCGTGCGGCCCGCAGTGCGGTGATCCAGCGTCGGGGAGCGCCGTCATGGAACACCACCAGCGCGGCACCGGCCGCGATGCAGGCATCGATGTGGGCCCGGCGGGTGAAGGGCACCAGTAGGTTGGCCGACACCGGCCGGCCGGCGGCCATCTTCACGGCGCGGTGCAGTTCCGCAGCGAAGCTGCGTGGATCGCTGATCCCGACGGTGCCGAGTCCACCAGCCGTCGACACTGCGGCGGCCAGATCGGCACCTGCCACGCCGCCGCCCATTCCGGCCTGTACGACCGGGGTGCTCAGCCCCAGGGCCTCCAGTATGTTCACTGATGCCAGCCTATGTGTTCCGGAGCCCGGAGCGTCACGCAGCAGCGCCGCTCGCACGGTGTCAGCGCGGCCCGGTGCGGCGGCTCGCCGATACCCTCCAACATGCCCTGGATCAGCTGCAGGTTGAGGCCGCACACCGTCTCGGTGTGCTGGCGGGCCAGTCGATCGAACGGACAGTTGCGCAGTTCGACGTCCCCGTCATCGGTGACCGCCGGCTCATAGCCGTAGCCACGGAGTGCTTCCATAATGCCGTGTTCGGATGCGCCGGCCCGGCCGGCCCGGCGGGCTGCCGCCCAGACCGCGGAGCGCACCGTACCGGCGTTGTCGGCCACCATGGCGGTGACCAGCAGGTCGGCCAGCAACCCGTAGTTGCGTGGCGGCACGCTCACCGCCAGCTCGCCGCGGGTTCGCTCGTAGCGCTTGGCGGGGCGCCCGGCGCCGGGCCCGGAGCGGCCGGCGGGCCGGGCGTAGCTCACTGAAAGGATCCCCGCCTCGGCCAGTTTGTCGAGATGGTAGGCAGCCAGGGTGCGGCTGATGCCCGCGGCCGTCGCGGCGTCATCGCGGGCCACCGGGTCGTCGCACGAGGCGACGTACTGATAGAGGCGTTGCCGGACCGGATCATCCAAGCTGCTCAACCCGGCTAACGGATCCAGACCGTCGCAGGCAGGGGTGCTCATGCTATTAATGTAACACCAAACAATATTGACAAATAGGGCTGAATACCGTCAATCTAACCGAATCGCTGATTGTCGTTAGGGGAGGTTGAGATGTCGGTAGCCATGTACGCCGACCTGCAGGTGGCTGATCGTCCGATTCCGGACTTGGACGCCGCCGAGCAGGCCGCTGCTGCTTTTCTGCACGCGCTGGGCATTTCCACCACGGACGAGCAGCTTCGCGACACGCCGGGCCGGATGGCGCGAGCCTATGCCGAGATGTTCACCCCGAAGCCGTTCGAAGCCACCACATTTCCTAATGACGGGGGCTACGACGAACTGGTGTTGGTCCGCGACATCCCGTTCCGGACCGTCTGCGAACACCATCTGTTGCCGTTCACCGGGACCGCCTGTGTCGGCTATCTGCCCGGCGATCGCATCCTCGGCCTCTCCAAGCTGGCCCGGGTCGTCGACTACTTCGCTGCCCGGCCGCAGGTGCAGGAGCGCCTCACCAGGCAGGTGGCCGATTGGCTCACCGACCACTTGCAGCCGCGGGCCGTTGGCGTGGTGATTCGCGCCGAGCACAGCTGCATGACCCTGCGCGGTGTCCAAGCCATCGGTTCGACAACCGTTACCTCGACGCTGTTGGGCGAGCTGCGAACCGATAGGGACGCCCGCCAGGAGTTCTTCTCGCTGGCCGGCATCGGCAGCGACCGGTAGCCCCGGCCCGCCGTCAGATCTTGCGGATGACGGTGACGATCTTGCCCAGTATCACCGCGTCGTTGCCCGGTATGGGGTCGAAAACGGGGTTGTGCGGCATCAGCCAAACCTGACCGCCGGTGCGTTTGAACGTCTTGACGGTGGCCTCGCCGTCGATCATCGCGGCCACGATGTCGCCGTTGTCGGCGACGCTCTGCTGGCGCACCACCACCCAGTCACCGTCGCAGATCGCGGCGTCAACCATCGATTCGCCGACCACCTTGAGCAGGAAAAGCTCACCCTCGCCCACCAGTTCGCGGGGGAGCGGGAACACCCCCTCGACCGCTTCCTCGGCCAGGATCGGCCCGCCGGCCGCGATCCGGCCGAGGATCGGAACGAAGGTGGGCTCGGGTAGCGCATCCGAGCCGGCGAAGTCGGTCCGCGGCGTGCCTTTGGTGGCGGCGGCCGACTCGCCCGGACTGCGGACGTCGACGGCGCGGGGGCGGTTGGGGTCGCGGCGCAGGTAGCCCTTGCGTTCCAGCGTGCGCAGCTGGTGGGCAACCGAGGAGGTTGAGGTCAGCCCGACGGCGTCGCCGATCTCGCGGATGCTCGGCGGGTAGCCCCGTTCGTTCACCGAGGCACGGATGACATCCAGGATGGTGCGCTGCCGGGTGGTCAGCGGTGCGTCCGGCGCGCTGGTCGACGTAGTACTGGTGCGCTCGCTCATGGGGCCGAATGTAGTCGCATACCCATAATTAATCAAACATGTGTTCGAGGCGTGTCGCGCGGACGTTCGAAGTTGTCGGTGGCGCCGCCTAGCCTCGTCAACAACAAATCGATCACATGTTCGGAAATCGAACATGTGATCGATTATGATTCGAACAGTCGAGCGAACAGGGTCGCCGACGACGACTGAGGGAGAACCGCACATGATGCTCATCGACACGTTCGCTCCGACGTTCGAGCCGGCCGCTGCTGCTGCTTCGTCCGAGCGGGTCCGGGGTAATCGCACGCCCGGGACGTCCGGCCGCCCGTGCGCGGCGCGCACCCGCCCGGCGCGACTGGCCCGACCGCGGCCGGGTGGCGCGTCGCTACAGCACCGTGGCACCGGGGTGCCGGTGTCCCGCGCGCCGCACGTGCCACGACCTATCAGGCCCATTACCCCGGCGACCACCGTCGTGCTGGCTCTCATCGCGGCGGCGATCACGGTGTGGCTTGGTCTGGTCGCACAATTCGGCGCGGCGATGGCAGGCGGTGCGCCCGCAGTGCCCGAACAACTCGGCGTAGTGCGGGTCCAAAGTGGCGAGAGCCTGCAGCACCTGGCAGCCCGGGTCGCTCCCGACGCGCCGATCGGTCAGGTGGTGGAACGCATCCGCGAACTCAACGGCCTGGACTCGGTGGCCCTGGACGCCGGCCAGTCGCTGATCGCGCCGATCGGCTGACCTTCGGTGTCCGGCCTACCGCGACTTGCGGCTACTGCGGGCCGCCGCCCGATGGCCGCGCAGGTACGCTCACAGTTGTCCCAGTGGTCCGAGATATCTCAGCAATCTGAGGTATCCGGCTCCCGGCACGGCGAAGGAGCGGCCATGCATTGCCCGTTTTGTCGCCATCCAGACTCCCGGGTGGTGGATTCCCGCGAAACCGACGAGGGCCAGGCCATCCGCCGTCGTCGTTCGTGCCCGGAATGCGGCCGGCGTTTCTCCACCGTGGAGACCGCGGTGCTGGCGGTCGTCAAACGCAGCGGCGTCACCGAACCGTTCAGTCGGGAGAAGGTCATCAGCGGGGTGCGCCGGGCCTGCCAGGGCAGGCAGGTCGACGATGATGCACTCAACCTGTTGGCCCAGCAGGTGGAAGACGCCGTGCGGGCCGCGGGTTCACCGGAGATCCCCAGCCATGAAGTGGGTTTGGCGATTCTCGGCCCGCTGCGAGAACTCGACGAAGTGGCCTACCTGCGATTCGCCTCGGTGTACCGGTCATTCTCGTCGGCCGCGGACTTCGAGCGGGAGATCGAGGCGCTGCGCGAGCACCGCGAGGTTCCGACCACCGGTTGACGCTCGAGGGGCCGCCTTGCGCACTACGCTGTCAGTGTCAGGGTGAGGTGCCGCTTGTTGCGGTGGTTGGATCCTGATCACCTGGTGTCTGGCTCGTGCGCTGCTTGCCGCCTTCGGGTTGGCGTCCATGTGTTTTGCCGGCACCGGGTGTGAAGGACCGGCCGGCGTGACTTGATAGGAGCGTGGCACCCCTCCACTGAGATGTGTCCGCCGACCGGCCCAACCGTCACCTCACAGTGAATGGAGGCAACCACCATGGTTGTTGTTGGAGTCGATGTACACAAGCGGACCCACACCTGCGTCGCGGTCGACGAGGTAGGACGCAAGGTTGGCGAGAAGGTGGTCACGGCCATCGCCGCCGGGCATGCCGAGGCGGTGATGTGGGCCCGGGAACGTTTCGGGGCCGAGGTGGTGTGGGCGATCGAAGACTGTCGGCATCTGTCGGCCCGGCTGGAGCGCGACCTGCTGGGCTTCGGGCAGAAGGTGGTGTGGGTTCCCCCGAAGTTGATGGCCCAGACCCGTGCCTCGGCGCGTACCCGCGGTAAGTCCGACCCGATCGACGCGCTGGCAGTGGCGCGGGTATTTCTACGCAAACCGGATTTGCCGGTCGCTTCCCATGACGAGGTTTCACGAGAACTGAAGTTGCTGGTGGATCGCCGCGAAGTCCTTGTGGCGCAACGGACAGCGACGATCAATCGGTTGTTGTGGCGGGTGCATGAACTGGACCCTGAACGCGCACCCAAAGCCCGTTCCCTGGATCTTCCCAAGCACCGCTCGATCCTCGGCTCCTGGCTGGCCACCATGGACGGCCTGGTCGCCGAATTGGCCCGCGAGGAGCTTGCCGACATCACTTGGCTCACCGAGGCCATCAACGCGTTGGGCAAGCGGATCGGCGAACGTGTCCGCGTTGTCGCGCCGACACTGTTGGCGTTGCCCGGCTGTGGGGAGCTCACCGCAGCGAAGTTGGTCGGGGAAACCGCTGGAGTACCCCGGTTCAAAAGCGAGGCTGCGTTTGCGCGCCATACCGGGGTGGCACCGGTGCCGGTGTGGTCGGGAAACACCGCCGGCCGAGTCCGGATGACCCGCTCCGGCAACCGTCAACTCAACGCGGCCCTACACCGCATCGCCGTCACCCAGATCCGCCTGGACGGCCTCGGGCAAACTTACTATCGCAAGCGTCTCGCCGCCGGTGACTCCAACCGCGAAGCCCTGCGCTGCCTCAAACAACGCCTGGCCCGCGTGGTGGTCCACCACCTCCACGCCGACCACCAAGCCCAACAAAAGCCCTGCCAACAGGCAGCGGCTTGACATAGGAGAAACACATGGCACCCGAGCTGCATCCGAATCTGCTTGAGCTGGCACCACTGTTGGGCACCTGGTCCGGCCGGGGTTCCGGGGTGTACCCCACGATCGCACCGTTCGATTACCTCGAAGAGGTGGTGTTCGCGCACGTCGGCAAGCCGTTTCTGATCTACGGCCAGAAAACCAAGTCTGCTGTCGACGGTCTGCCCCTGCACGCCGAGACCGGATACCTGCGGGTGCCGCAACCGGGCCGGATCGAGTGGGTGCTGGCGCACCCGAGCGGCATCACCGAGATCGAGGTGGGTAGCTATACGGTGGGCGCCAACGGTATTGAACTCGAGATGTCCGCGCCGACGATCGGGCTCGCGCCGACGGCCAAAGAGGTGACGGCACTGAGCCGCCGCTATCGCCTCGACGGTGACGAGTTGTCCTACACGATGGACATGGGCGCGGTCGGCCAGCCAACCCAGAACCATCTCACCGCGGTGCTTCGACGGACGGGGTAGCCCCAGCCGCGGCCGTCACACCGGGTTGTCGCCGTCGAGCTTCTTCTTCGCCTCCTGGGCCAGAAACCGCTCGAATTCGGCACCGAGTTCGTCGGCGCTGGGCAGATCCTCGTCGCGCGCCAGTAACGAGCGGTTCTCCTGGGCCGAGATGAACGCGTCGTACTGGCGTTCCAGTGCCGTCACCACTTGCGCCACCTCGGCGCTGGCCTCGATCTGTTCGTCGATTTTGGCCCGGATGTCGGCGGCGGCTTCATTGAGTTCGGTGAGCGGCAACTGCAGGGACCCGGTCTGGGCGGCCTGCTTGAGCAGAGCCGCGGCGGCCTCCGGGTAGTCGGTCTGCGACACGTAGTGCGGCACATGCACGGTGAAGCCAACCACTTCGTGGCCATGCTGCGCCATCCGGTACTCCAGCAGGTTGGAGGCGCTGCCCGGAACCTGGACCTCGGTGATCCAGGGGGTGAAGTCGGCGATCAATTCGCGGTTGTTGGAGTGGGCGGTCAGCGTCACCGGCCGGGTGTGCGGGACCGCCATCGGGATGGTGCCCAACCCGATGGTTCGCCGCACCCCGAGTCGCTCGGCCAACAACTGCACCGCGGTGATGAACCGCTCCCATTTGAGGTCCGGCTCCATACCCGCCAACAGTAGAAACGGCGTCCCCGCACTGTCGCGCAAGGCGTACAGACTGAGCTCGGGCTCCTGGTAATGAGTGAAATGGTCAGTCTTGAACGTCATCATCGGCCGCCGGGACCGGTAGTCGAGCAGGTCGTCGATCGCAAACGACGCCACCAGTTCACTGTCGAGGGTGGTCTTGAGGTGCCCGGTCGCCAGCCGGATCGCACGGCCGGCATCAGAGAAACCCTCGAGGGCGTGGATCAGAACGGGGCCCTCGCCGTCTGCCGACGTCAGCTGCGGCGCCGGAACCTCCAGCTCATACATGCCGCTCTGCTCGGCCTGATAGTGCCGGTCCCGGTCGGGGCCGGTGTCCGGATAGTCGGCCATCGCCTTCGCCTCCTCGTCGTGCGGATCGTCGTGCGGATCGTCGTGCGGATCGCACCCTCTAGTTTCCCCCACATCGGCCGCACCCGAAACCAATGCGCGCCTGAGTCCGACAACGCCCACACGCTCGAGCCGCATTCCCGCGGTGGGCCGCCGTTCGCTCAGCGATGAAACCGGGGAGCCGGGCCTAGGCGCGGAACTGCTGCAGGGCTCGCAGCTTGTTCATCACGTCCAGCGCGGCGTTCTTGTACGCCTCGGAGAACGTCGGGTAGTTAGAGACTGCGTCGACCAGATACTCCACCGTACCGCCGCACCCCATGACCGCCTGGCCCATGTGCACCATCTCGGTCGCGTTGGTCCCGAAAAAGTGCACGCCGAGCAGGTTCAGGTCGGTGGTTGACACCAGCAGTTTGAGCATCCCGTAGGAGTCGCCGGCGATCTGGCCGCGGGCCAACTCCCGGTACCGGGCCACTCCCACCTCGTAGGGGATCGCGCCACGGGTCAGTTCCAACTCGGTCGCTCCGAGGTAGGACACCTCCGGGATCGAATAGATCCCGATCGGCTGCAGGTCGGTGATCCCGTCGGTCGGCTCGCCGAATGCGTGGTACGCGGCCAGCCTGCCCTGCTCCATAGACGTCGCGGCCAGTGCCGGGAAGCCGATCACGTCACCGACGGCGTTGATGTGACCCACCGCCGTCTGGTACGTCGAGTTGACCACGATGCGGCCCCGCTGGTCGGCTTCCAGGCCGGCGTTGGCCAGGCCCGTCGTGCACCCGAAACAGACCACCGGGGCGGTCGGTCCACAGTTGCCGGTTCATCCACAAAGTGACGGCGCACACCAAGCGAGCGCGCCCCGATGACGGTGGCGGTCGTCAACGTTGCTGCCATGACGACGAAGCAACCGGAATTCACCCTGAATCGCCCCGGAGCGCTGATCGCGGCGCTGCCGGCCATCCTCGGTTTCGAGCCGGAAAAATCCCTGGTCCTGGTCTCAGTCAACGGCGGTGAGCTGGGCGCGGTGTTGCGCGTCGACCTGTCCGAAGAGCTCGCCGACACCGTCGACCGTCTCGCCGACGTTGCCGCAGCCGGCGCTCCGGCGTCGGCAATCGCGGTGATCGTCGACGCGTTGGGGGCGCGCTGCCCGGTCTGCAATGACCAGCACCGCCGGCTGATCGGCGCCCTGTCCGAGGAGTTGTCGCGCAACGACATCCTGCTACTCAGTGCACATGTGGTGGACCGGGTGGCCCACGGTGGGCGCTGGCACTGCGTCGACGGCTGCGGCGCGGGTGGTCCGGTGGACGACCCGGCGGCATCGCCGCTGGCCGCCGCCGCAGTGCTGGAGGGCAGGCGGCTCTATCCCCGGCGTGCGGACCTGCAAGCGGTGATCACCCGCGATGACTCGGCGCGCAGTGTCGCGGTGGCAGCCGCGATCAACGATTACGCGGCACAACGGACGGCCGCCACGGATACCGATGCACGCGATCGGGCCCGCTACGACGTCGAAGAGGCGTTGGCCGCCGTCGTCGCGGTGGCCGCCGGTCGAGCGCCGACCGACGCGAAACTGGCGCAGCTGGGAAGTTCGCTGACCGACGTACTGGTCCGAGACATCCTGTGTGCGCTAGCAATCGGCGAGCACGCCGCCGCCGCCGAGATGTTGTGGTCGGCACTGGCCCGGGCGCTTCCCGAGCCGTGGCGGGCCGAGGCGCTGGTCCTTTTGGCATTCAGCGCCTACGCACGCGGCGACGGACCACTGGCTGGGGTCTCGCTCGAGGCCGCCCTGCGAAGCGTGCCGGAGCACCGGATGGCGGGCCTGCTCGACACGGCATTGCAGTCCGGGCTGCGGCCGGACCGGATCCGCGGGCTCGCCGATACCGGCTATCGGCTGGCGCAGCAGCTCGGGGTGCAGCTGCCGCACCGGCAGGGTTTCCGACAGCGGGCCGGCTGAGGCGAGCCGGTCAGACCTTCTGGACCTTGACGGCGTGCGCCATCTCGTAGGGCAGGCTCACGTCGGTGTGGCCGGGCATCACGATGATCACCCCGTCGTTCGCGTCGGCCTCGACGGTTACCCGGGCATTCGGCACCACGCCGGCTTCCTTCAGCCGGGTGATCAGGTCGATGTCGCCCTGCACGTGTTCGGTGAGCTGGCGCACCACCACCGCCACCGGTGAGCCGGCCGGCAATTCGGTCAACCGCACCAGGTCGGCATCCCAGGCGCGCGGTTCGCCACCGAAACCGAGGTCTAGCAGGCCAGGGATCGGATTGCCGAACGGTGACGTGGTCGGGTTGTCAAGCACCTGCACCAGACGGCGCTCGACTTCTTCGCTCATCACGTGCTCCCACCGGCAGGCCTCGGCGTGTACGTCTTCCAGCGGCAGCCCGATGATGTCGACGAGTAGTCGCTCGGCCAACCGGTGCTTGCGCATCACCGAGACGGCCAGCGAGCGGCCCTTCTCGGTCAGTTCGAGGTGTCGATCGCCGGCCACTCTCAGCAGGCCGTCGCGTTCCATCCGAGACACCGTCTGGCTGACGGTCGGACCGCTCTGCTCCAGACGTTCGGCTATCCGCGCACGCAACGGGGTGACACCCTCTTCCTCAAGGTCGTAGATCGTCCTGAGGTACATCTCGGTGGTATCAACCAACTCATTCATTCGGCACCTTCCGTCGTCGCCGAGTCTACTTCGGCAGCCGAGTGCGCGGTTAGCGAGCGACGGCGATGCGCTCGAGCGACAATGTGTGCCCGCCGGGCCACCGCTGGGGAGCGATGGCCCGGCGGAACGGGGGCGTCAGCTGGCGTATGAACGCAGTCGGTCGGCCCGCTCGCCGTGGCGCAGCTTGGACATCACCTCGCGCTCGATCTGGCGGACCCGCTCGCGGGACAGCCCGAACAGCTTGCCGATCTGGTCCAGCGTGCGGGGCTGCCCGTCGTCGAGGCCGAACCGCAGCCGGATCACCTGGTGCTCGCGTTCGTCGAGGGTCGCCAGGACGCTGCGGATATCGGTGTGCAGCAACTCGGCGATCACCGCGTTCTCAGCGGACATCGCCTCGGCATCTTCGATGAAGTCGCCTAGTGGAGCCTCCTCGTCGGAACCGACCGGCATGTCCAGGCTCACCGGGTCGCGGCTGTGCTTCAACAGGTCGTCGATCTTCTCCGCCGGAATACCGGATTCAGCGGCGAGCTCATCCTCGGTGGCCTCGCGGCCGAGCTGCTGGTGCATCTCGCGCTTGATCCGGGCCAACTTGTTGACCTGTTCGACCAGGTGCACCGGTAGTCGGATGGTGCGGCTCTGATCGGCCATGCCGCGGGTGATGGCCTGGCGGATCCACCAGGTCGCGTAGGTGGAGAACTTGAATCCTTTTGCGTAGTCGAACTTCTCCATCGCGCGGATCAACCCCAGGTTGCCTTCCTGGATCAGATCTAACAACGGCATGCCCCGGCCGGTATAACGCTTGGCCAGTGACACCACCAGACGCAAATTGGCTTCCAGCAGATGCCGGCGGGCGGCCTCACCGTCGCGTACCACCGCGGCCAACTCGCTT
>JBDTEP010000023.1:0-20229 GCA_039922455.1 Mycobacterium sp.
GACCAGGGGAGTGTCCACCAGGCCGGGGGACACCGCGTTCACCCGGATACCGCGCGCGGCCAACTCCAGGGCGGCCACTTGCACCAGCATCAGCACACCGGCCTTGGCGCTGCAGTAGGCGGCCATCGCGGTTCCCGGCTGCCGCCCATTCAGCGACGAGATGGCGACGACACTGCCGCCGTCCGCCATGGTGCGGGCCGCGTGCTTGATCACCAGCATGGTGCCGGTGAGGCAGACGTCGATGGTGGTCTGCCAGCCGGCGAGTTCGATGTCGGGGATCGCCCCGATGACCGAGACCCCGGCGCAGCTGACCACGGTGCGTACCGGTCCGACTGCGCGTGCGACCGCGAACGCCGCGGCGACGCTGTCCTCGTCGGTCACGTCGGCGACCACGGCACTGGCTCCAAAGGTGTTCGGGCCGCCGAGTTCGGCGGCCCGTTGGTGTGCCGCCTCCGCGTTGATGTCGGCGATCACCACGTGGTCGCCGCGCTTGGACAACGCGTGCGCGGTGGCCAGCCCGATTCCGGAGGCGCCGCCGACAATCAGCGCGACGGGTGGTTGCCTCATTGTTGTGCTCCCGTCGTCGTGCGGTATGCGCGTTGCCGGTCGGGGCGCACCCAGAGGGTGTCCGCGCCGACGTCGGTGCCTTGCCCCGCCAGGACGCGTTTGAGGATCTTGTTGGTCGCGGTCGCGGGCAGTTCCGCTGTTATCCGTATGTACCGCGGCCACGCCTTGGGGGAGAGATCCTCTTGGCCCGCAAGGAATTCGGCGAGTTCATCCGGCGTGATGCGGGTATTATCGCGCAGCACCAGTGCGGCCATCACCTGGTCGCCGACATTACCGTCATCGGGCACCGCGTAGACCGCGGACTGGTTGATGACTGGGTGGCGCATCAGGATTCGTTCGATGGGTGCCGCCGCGAGGTTCTCGCCGTCGACCCGCATCCAGTCGGCGGTGCGCCCGGCCAGGTAAATCCAGCCGTCGGCGTCGGCGTAGCCGAGGTCCCCCGACCAGTACATGCCGTGGTGCATCCGGTCGGCGGTGGCCTGCTCGTTGTTGTAGTAGCCCCCGAAGAATCCGGCACCGGCGGTATTGACCAGTTCACCGATCGCGTCTTCGGAGTTGGTCAGCGCACCGTGCTCATCGAAGATCGCACGCGGGCATTCGGCGATCGGGTCGCTCTTATAGATTGCGACGCCGGGAAAACCCCGGCCCACCGAACCGGGCGGGGTGCCGTCGTCTCGGGTGATGGTGACGGCGTTCTCGGTCGAGCCGAAGGCGTCCACCACCTGGACGCCGAAGCGGCGGGAGAATTCAGTGATGTCGCGGTCGGATGCTTCATTGCCGAAAGCGACCCGCAGCGGGTTGTCGGCATCGTCGGGCTGCTCCGGGTGGGCCAGCAGGTAGGCGAATGGCTTACCGACGTAGTTCATGTAAGTGCCACCGTAACAACGGATGTCAGCTAGGAACCGCGATGCGGAGAACTTCGCGGGTGCCATCGCCGCACCGGCGGCCACGGCCGGGCCGAAACCGGCCGCGATCGCATTCGAATGGAACAGCGGCATCGATAGGTATACGACGTCGTCGGCGTTCAGCGCGAACCGGTCGGTGAGACTCTGTCCGGCGACCAGCACCATAAAGTGGCTGACCAGAACCGCTTTGGGATCGCCGCTGGTGCCCGAGGTGAAGATCAGCATGAACGGGTCTGACGGCTCGACCTGTCGGTGCGGTTCCAGCTCACCGGCCGCATCGCACGTCTGCTGCCAGGCCGGGTCGTCGACGTCGATGACGGTGATACCGGCCAGGTCCAATCCCTCAAGCAGTCCGCGATGCTCGGTGTCGACCAGCAGGATCTGCACGTCGGCGGTACGCAGGTCACCGGCGAGCGCCGAGCCGCGCCGGGTGCCGTTGACCCCGCACAGCACATAGCCGCCGAGCGCGGCTCCGGCCAGTGCCGTGAGCATCGCCGGGGTGTTACCCAGCAGGGCGCCGACGTGCACCGGGCGATCGGTGTCGGCGCGGGCGATCACCGCCGCGGCGTGGCGGGCGGCACGGTCGATGTACTCGCGCCAGGTCCAGCGGGTCTGCCCGCCGTCGGCATCGTTGTAGAGCACTGCCAGCCCATCGGCGTCAGTGCGTTCCGTCAGCAACTGCTGCATGGTCTCGGCCACATCGACCTCCTAACCCGCGACGGTAGCGGTCGGGCCGGCCAGCTGCCGGGTTAAGAAGCCGACCTGGTGGTCGATGACGTGGTCGAACCAGTCGCCGCCGTGGAAGACGTCGAAGTGATCGCACGGGTAGCGCCGCACCTCGGCGCGGGCGGCGAACGCCGCCTTGGCCGCGGCGTTCGGGGGAGCGCCGCGGTCGAAGTCGGCGATCTGCACCAGCATCGGGCATTTGATGGCGGCGGCGTGTTTGGCTGCCGGGCGGTACGCGCCCAACTGGACGCCGACCTGGGCGTCGATCTCGTTGCGCCAGGTGGGGCCGGCCATCGCGATGTAGGCCGGGTAGTAGCCGTCGGCGGTCAGGGTGGCGAGCTCGCCGGGATAGCCCACCAGTGGGATCGTCGCGGGCGGCCCGCCGGCGCGCTGGGCCAGGGCACTGCGCCAGCCGGTCAGCGTCGAACGCAGCATGGTCGCCGGCCGATGATGTGGCAGCGCCGCGATCGCGGCGGCCGGTCCGCTGACAATCGGGGTCAACGAAATGGCGGCGGCAACGCCGGGCGCCGTGGCGGCCAGCTCGAAGACGTGGCCACCGGCCAGCGAGACGCCCCACACCACGATGCGCCGCGGATCGACACCGGGCTGACCGGCCGCGGTGGTGCACGCCGCGCGAAAGTCGGCGATCTGTTCCTTCATCGAGATCCGCTGGCGCGGTTGGCCTTCTGATGCCCCGAAGTGGCGATAGTCGAAGACAAAGGCGGCGAATCCGGCCGCACTCAACCGTTCGGCGAACGGGATCAGTCCGGAGTCGACGGTGCCGCCCAGGCCGTGCCCGAGCACCACCACCGGCGAGCCGCTCTCATCGGTCTGTCGGGCGGCCGGGAAGAACTGGCCGACACACGTCGCGCCGCCGCTGTCGAAACGGACCGTCGTACTCATGTGGAAGCTCCCCTCTCGCACACTGCGCCGCCGGCCCACCCGGGTGCACCGAATTCGGCCGCCCGCCTCCCGCCACGCGGTATCTCGCAGGTGCGCAGGTCGTGTTCGTAGAGGAAGTAGTCGACTTGCTGGGTGTGCCGCGCGGTGTCCAGCATGTGGCCGGTGTACTTGCGCATGTCGGCGTCGATAACCCGGCGCATCTCGGTGACCGAAGGCAGCCGGTAGCGGCCGACGGCATAGGCGCCGATCAGGCGGGCCTGGGACTCCACGAACGGGAACAGGGTCGGGGTGGATTGGGCGAATCCGGCGAACACCAGATCCTCGATGCCGGGATAGAACATCCGCTTGTACAGATCGATCCTGTTGTCCGGCGCGCTGATGAACTCCGGGTCGAAGAACGGGAAGGTGATGTTGTAGCCGGTGGCGTAGATGATCACGTCGAATCGACCGCTGGTGTCGTCGGTGAAATGCACGGTGTCGCCGTCGAGCCGGCTGATGTTCGGTTTCGGGATGACGTCACCGGACCCCAGCCGCAGCGGCAGCTCCACCGACTGGGTTGGGTGCGCCTCGAAGAACTTGTGGTTGGGCGTTGGCAGGCCGAGATCCTCGGGCCGGCCGGAAATGATCGGCTGCGCCCACTGGGCGACCTTGCGCTGCCAGGAAAACGGCAGGTAAGGACTGGTCTTGTAGTACTTGTCGGCGGGCTTGCCGGCCAGGTACTTGGGCACGATCCACGCACCGGAACGGGTCGACAGGGTCAGTTCGTTGTCCAGGGCCTTGGATGACAGTTCGACCGCGATGTCGGCGGCACTGTTGCCCAGCCCGACGACCAGGATGCGCTTACCGGAGAAATCCAGCGGCGTCTTCGGGTCGACGTAGTGGTGCGCGTGCAGGGTCTCGCCGGTGAACTCACCCGGAAAGTTCGGGAGGCGCGGGTCCCAGTGGTGGCCGTTAGCGACGACCAGCAGGTCGAAACGGTCTCGCCGGCCGCCGGTCAACTCCAGGTCCCAACCGCCGTCGGGTAGTCGCCGCGCGTGGGTGACCTCGGTGCCGAACTCGATGTTGCGTTTGAGCTCAAACGCCGCGGCGTAAGACTCCAGGTACTCCTTGACCAGGGTGTGGTGCAAGAAGTCCGGGTAGTGGGCGGGCATCGGGAAATCCCGGAACGACAGTTGGTGCTTCGAGGTGTCGATGTGCAGCGACCGGTAGGCGCTGGAATGCCCGTTGGGGTTGCCGAATGCCCAGTTGCCACCGATCCGGTCGGAGGATTCGAAGCAGGTGTAGTCGACCGCGTAGTCGGTCAACGTCTTTCCGGCGGTCAGGCCGCTGATGCCGGCACCGATGATCGCGGTGCGGGGTGCGGGCATGGGTGAACCTCCGAAATCCGGAGTAGACAAGTTATCGAAAGTGTCTACAGTGTGTGACTGGTCATAGTACACAGATGCTCGGAACTGTCTACTGGCCGTTACGCTGACGCCACAGGGGGTGGGCCGTGGACCCAAAGACACCGACGGGAACGTCGTCATCGACAACCGATCGGCTCCTAGACGCGACCGAACAACTGTTGGCCGACAAAGGAATTCGAGCCACCACGATGATCGACGTCGCCGAGCGCGCCGGGGTGTCGCGCGCCTGGCTGTACCGGAATTTCCCGGACAAGCCGGCACTCGTCGGTGCCGCGATCATCCGGCTCGTCGAGACCAGTTGGGCCCAAATGCGCGCGGAACTCTCGACGCTGGGCGACTTCGAGGACCAGCTGCTGGCCGGTGTGCAGATCGGCCGACGCGCCTACGACGATCCCGGCACGCTACTGATGCGGCTGCGCACCGCCGAACCGGAAGAGTTCTACGCGTGCGCCGGTGCCGGGGTGCGCGGTCTGGTGCCCGACCTCGCGGCGTTCTGGTATCCGTTCGTGGCGGCCGCCGCTGCCGGCGGCGATATCCACCCGGACACCGACCTCCCCGAGGCCAGCGAGTGGGTCGCGCGGGTCATGATCAGCCTGGGCAGCGTTCCGGGGAACTGCATCGACCCCGACGACCCGGCATCGCTGCGGCGGCATCTGCGGCGTTATGTGCTGCCGGCGCTGCGGCAGGCGCCGGGGTCGGACTGAGTAGTCGGTAGCCCTGCCGCGTCGAGATTGCACACCCGCAGGCCTGCACTCGAGCTTCTCCTGCGTGGTTGCAATCTCGCGAGTTGGTGGACTGCCTTAGCCGGAAAACAGCGAAGCCCCGGCCAACCGGCCTGGGCTATCCGCTACAAAAATTGTGGGCGAAGGGGGACTTGAACCCCCACGTCCCGAAGGACACTGGCACCTGAAGCCAGCGCGTCTGCCATTCCGCCACTCGCCCGAGCGACCGGGGGAGCCTATCACGGTCGCCGCAGGGGTCCCCGAGTCGGTTCGGCGCCGAATGGGCCGCGGCGAAGCCCGCACCGTTGCCGCCGTGACCCCATCGTGACCTGCTCTTATCCGATTCTCCGCCGTAGAAGGGTGCCGCGGCGGCACACCGGGTCGATACCATGTCCAGGGCGGACGCAGCTGAGCGACACGCCGCGGCGATGTCACCCCGACACGACGAATCGACGGATCGACGAAGGCAAGTGAGGCGGGCAGCAGAATGGACAGCCAGCGTGGGCTGGTTCAGCGCATCGAGCGCAAGCTCGAATCCGCCGTTGAGGATGCGATGGCCCGAGTGTTCGGAGGGGAAGTAGTCCCCGAGGAGGTGGAGGCCGCGTTGCGCCGCGAAGCCGCCGACGGGGTGCGGGCAGTGGCCGGTAATCAGCTTTTGGCACCCAACGAATACGTCATTACCCTCGGTGTGGACGACTACGACAATGTGGGCGCCGATCAGGATCTGACGTCGAAAGCATTCGCCCGGCATTTAGCGGGACACATCGGCGAACAGGGGTGGCAAACGTATGGTGATGTGGTTGTCCGGTTCGAGCAGTCGCCGAGTCTGCGTACCGGCCAGGTCCGCACTCGGGGCGCTGTCAACCCGGAAGCAAGCCCCTACCAGACGGTCAGTGAATCCCGCCCCTCACAATCAGATCATGCGTTTACCGCAGAATCAGGAGTGCCACCGATGACCGATAACCCGAGCTACCGCGGCGCCCACGGGCAAGATCGTCCCGGCGACGACTACTACGACCCACGGCACGGCCGGCCCGCGGACGACGCGCGCGGCGGTCAGGAATCCCGTGGCAGTCACTACGCGCCGGAGCCGGAGCCGTACCAGCAGGACCCGTATCAGCAGGACCCGCGCGGCGGTTACCCCGACCAGGGCCAGCAGGGCGGCCCGGGCGGCTATGTCCCGCCGCCTCGTCCCGAGCAGGGCGGTTACCCGGACCAAGGCGGCTACTCCGAGCCGGGTGGCTACCCCGGCGGCCAGGGCGGCTACCCCCAGTCCTACGAGCCACGTCCGTCCTACCCGGACCAAGGCGGCTACGGCGCTCCCTCGGGCTATGACCAGGGCTACCCGCAGCAGCCGCCGCCGGCACCGGCGTACCCGGCCGGGGGCGGTCAGCCCGGCTACGGGGACTACGAGCGCCCCCGCCAGGACAGCTACGCGTACCCCGAGGCCCAGCCCGAGCAGCGCCCCGCCTATCCGGACCAGGGCGGCCCGGCCTATCCAGACCAGGGTGCGCCGTCCTACGGACGACAGGACTACGCCCAGCCCGACTATCGCTACGGCGACGCCCAAGGCGCCCCAGCCGGCTACGACTACGGCCAGCCGCCGGCACCCGCCGGCTACGGCCAGCGCGCCTACTCGGCTCCGGCCTCGGTCACCCTGCAGCTCGACGACGGCAGCGGCCGGACCTACCAACTGCACGAGGGCGCCAACGTGGTGGGCCGCGGCCAGGACGCACAGTTCCGGCTGCCCGACACCGGGGTGTCACGCCGTCACCTGGAGATTCGTTGGGACGGCCGGGTGGCCCTGCTGTCCGACCTGAACTCCACCAACGGCACCACGGTGAACAACGCCCCGGTCCAGGAGTGGCAGCTGGCCGACGGCGACGTGATCCGGCTCGGTCACTCCGAGATCATCGTCCGGGTTCACTAAGTCCATACCGAAACCGGCAAAGCCCTACGGCTTTGCCATACGGTCAACCGCGTCCAAGTATCGTGACTTTGCCGAAGTGCTCCGCCGTGGGCACGCTATGGACGGCACAAGGACGGAGGGGACGCCGGATGCAGGGACTCGTGCTGCAGCTGACGCGCGCCGGTTTTTTGACGTTGCTGTGGCTGTTCATCTGGTCGGTACTGCGGATACTGCGGACCGACATCTACGCGCCGACGGGCGCGGTGATGGTTCGCCGCGGCCTGTCGATCCGGGGTGTGCTGCTGCCGTCACGCCAGCAACGCACCACGGCGCGGCACCTGGTGGTGACCGAGGGACCGCTGACCGGGGCCCGGATCGCCCTGAGCGACCAGCCGGTGTTGGTCGGCCGCGCCGACGACTCCACCCTGGTCCTCACCGATGATTACTCCTCCGCCCGGCACGCCCGACTGTCTCAGCGGGGGTCGGAATGGTATGTCGAAGACCTCGGCTCGACCAACGGCACCTACCTTGACAGGGTGAAGGTGACCACAGCGGTACGGGTTCCCATCGGAACGCCGATACGAATCGGTAAAACCGCGATCGAGCTCCGCCGGTGAGCCTCGTCCTGCGGTATGCCGCCCGCAGCGACCGCGGCCTGGTGCGCTCCAACAACGAGGACTCCGTCTACGCCGGCGCCCGCCTGTTGGCGCTGGCCGACGGCATGGGCGGGCATGCGGCCGGTGAGGTCGCGTCGCAACTGGTGATCGCCGCGCTGGCCCACCTCGACGACGACGAGCCCGGCGGCAACCTGCTGGCTAAGTTGGAAGCTGCTGTGCAAGAAGGTAATTCAGCTATCGCGGCCTATGTGGAGGACCACCCGGAACTTGAGGGTATGGGCACCACGCTGACCACCATCCTGTTTGCCGGCCCCCGGCTGGGGTTGGCCCACATCGGCGACTCGCGGGGCTACCTGCTGCGCGACGGCGAACTTACCCAGATCACCAAGGACGACACCTTCGTGCAGACCCTGGTCGACGACGGCCGCATCACCTTGGAGGAGGCCCACAGCCACCCCCAGCGCTCCCTGATCATGCGGGCGCTGACCGGCCACGAGGTCGAGCCCACGCTGATCATGCGTGAGGCGCAAGCCGGCGACCGCTACCTGTTGTGCTCGGACGGGCTGTCCGACCCGGTGAGCACCGAGACCATCCACGAGGCGCTGGAGATCGCCGATGTCAACGACAGCGCGCTGCGGCTGATCGAGTTGGCGCTGCGCGGCGGCGGCCCGGACAACGTGACCGTGGTGGTGGCCGACGTCGTCGACATCGACTACGGCCAGACCCAGCCGATTCTGGCGGGGGCGGTCTCCGACAGCGAAGACGACCACCTGGTCGCCCTGGACACCGCCGCCGGACGGGCGTCGGCGATCTCCCCGCGCAAGGTCGTCGCCAAGCGCGCGCTGCCGCAGATCGAATCCCAGACCCGGCCGCCCCGCTCCGGGCGGCGCAAGATCATCGCGGCAGTGCTGCTGCTGACGCTGTTGGCCGGCGGGCTGCTGGTCGGGCGGGCGATTGTCCGCACAAACTATTACGTCACCGCCTATGGCGGCACCGTGGCGATCATGCGCGGCCTACAGGGTTCCATCCTCGGTGTGCCGATGCAGGCGCCCTACCTGCTCGGTTGCCTCGACAAACGCGGCGAGCTGGTGCAGATCAGCTTCAACCAGTCCGGCGACAAACTGGACTGCCGGCTGATGACCTTGCAGGATCTGCGCCCACCGGCCCGACAGCAGGTCAGCAACGGCCTACCCGCCGGGACCCTTGACGACGCGATCACCCAACTGCGCAACCTGACCCGGGACTCGCTGCTGCCGCCGTGCCCGCCGCCGACGGCGGACCCCGGCCCGGCTCCGACCGGCCCACGGCCCGGCCCACCGCCGTCCCCACGCTCCGGGTCACCGCGCCTGCCCGCCCTGACCACCCTGCCGCCGGCCCCACCCGTACCGGAGACCGACTGCCGGGCGGCCTCATGACCACACAGCCGCAGCCGGCGGTAGCCCTGACCCCGGCGCTGCCGGATCGACGCAACTCCGAACTGCTGCTGCTGTGCTTCGCGACCGTGATCGTCGCGGTGGCGATGCTGATCGTCGAGGCCGGCCACGAGCAGGGCGTGCGCTGGGACCTGGTCGGCTACGGGGCGGCGTTTCTGGTGCTGTTCGCATTCGCGCACTTGGTTATCCGGCGCTCGGCGCGTTACGCCGACCCGCTGCTGCTGCCGGTGGTGGCCCTGCTCAACGGGCTGGGGCTGGTGATGATCCACCGCATCGATTTGGGTGTCGGGATCGACGGCGCCGATGCCCGCCCGAGTGCCGGCGCCCAGATGCTGTGGACGTTGGTCGGTGTGCTGGTGTTCGCTCTGGTCCTGGAGCTGATCAAAGACCATCGTCAACTCGCCGCCCGCGGCTATGTCTGCGGTCTGGTGGGGCTGGTGCTGCTGGTGATTCCCGCTCTGCTGCCGGCGTCGCTGTCGGAGCAGCAGGGCGCCAAAATCTGGATCCGCTTGCCGGGCTTCTCAATTCAGCCCGCCGAGTTCTCCAAAATCCTGCTGCTGATCTTCTTCGCCGCGGTGTTGGTGGCCAAGCGCCGGCTGTTCACCAGCGCCGGCAAGCACGTGCTGGGCATGAACCTGCCCCGCCCTCGCGATCTGGCGCCACTGCTGGCCGCCTGGGTGATCTCGGTCGGGGTGATGGCGTTCGAGAAGGACCTCGGCACATCACTGCTGCTGTACGCGTCGTTCCTGGTGGTGGTGTACCTGGCCACCCGCCGGTTCAGCTGGATGGTGATCGGGATGATCCTGTTCGCCGCCGGCAGCGTCGCCGCCTACTACCTGTTCAGCCATGTCCGGGTCCGGGTGCAGACCTGGCTGGACCCGTTCGCCGACCCGGAGGGCGTCGGCTATCAGATGGTGCAGTCGCTGTTCAGCTTCGCCACCGGCGGCATCTTCGGCACCGGTCTGGGTAACGGGCAGCCCGGTTACGTCCCGGCGGCGTCGACGGACTTCATCATCGCCGCGTTCGGTGAGGAACTGGGTCTGGTCGGATTGGCCGGTGTGCTGATCCTGTACACGATTGTGATCGTCCGCGGCATGCGGACAGCGATCGCGGTCCGCGACAGCTTCGGCAAACTGCTGGCGGCCGGTTTGGCCGCCACCCTGGGCATCCAGTTGTTCATCGTGGTCGGGGGCGTCACGAAACTGATCCCGCTGACCGGGCTTACCACCCCGTGGCTCTCCTACGGTGGGTCGTCGTTGCTGGCCAACTATGTGCTGCTGGCGATCGTGCTGCGCGTCTCGCACGCCGCGCGCCGCCCGCTGAGCAGCCAGCCGCAACGCACTACGCCGATCGGCGATACCGGCACGGCGGTGATCGAGCGCCTATGAACACCTCCCTGCGCCGCGTCACGATGACCCTGATGGCCCTGATCGTGCTGTTGTTGGGTAACGCCACGCTGACTCAGGTATTCGCCGCCGACGGGCTGCGCGCCGACCCACGCAATCAGCGGGTGCTGCTCGACGAGTACTCCCGTCAGCGCGGCCAGATCACCGCCGCCGGACAACTGCTGGCCTACTCCGTTGCCACCGACGGCCGGATCAACTACCAGCGCATCTACCCCGACCCCGCCGTGTACGCGCCGATCACCGGGTTCTACTCGCTGCGGTACTCCAGCAGCGGCCTCGAGCGCGCCGAGGACAGCGTGCTCAACGGATCGGACCCCCGCCTGTTCGGGCTGCGGTTGGCCGACTTCTTCACCGGTCGCAGCCCGCGCGGCGGCACCGTGGAGACCACCATCCGGCCCCGGGTGCAACAGGCAGGTTGGGAGGCGATGCAGAAGGGCTGCTCCGGTGGCTGCCGCGGTGCGGTGGTGGCTCTGGAGCCGTCCACCGGCAAGGTCCTGGCACTGGTGTCGGCGCCGTCCTATGACCCCAACCGGTTGTCCTCGCACGATTCGAGTCAGCAGGGTCAGGCCTGGCAGCAGCTGCGCGACAACCCTGATTCGCCGCTGACCAATCGCGCCGTCAGCGAGACCTACCCGCCAGGGTCGACCTTCAAGGTCATCACCACCGCGGCCGCGCTGCAGGCCGGCATCAGCGAGCACGAACAATTGACCAACGCGCCGCGCATCGCCCTGCCCGACAGCACCGTCGCGCTGGAGAACTACGGCGGCAACACCTGCGACGGCAACGAAGCGTCCGTCTCGTTGCGGGTGGCGTTCGCCCGATCCTGCAACACCGCCTTCGTCCAGTTGGGCATTCGCACCGGGGCCGACGCCCTGCGCGCCGCCGCCCAGGGGTTCGGGTTGGACATCACGCCTGATCCCATTCCGCTTCAGGTTGCCGAGTCGACCATCGGCCCGATCCCCGACGCCGCAGCGCTGGGGATGACCAGCATCGGCCAGAAGGACGTCGCGGTCACGCCGCTGGCGAACGCGGCGATCGCGGCGACCATCGCCAACGGCGGGTTGACCATGCAGCCCTACCTGGTCAACGGGCTGGAGGGGCCCGACTTGGCCAGCATCGCGACCACCCGACCACGCGAACAGCGCCGCGCGGTATCCGCGCAGGTCGCCGCCGAGCTCACCGAGTTGATGATCGACGCCGAACGAATGACCCAGCAGGAGGGGGCCATCCCGGGCGTACAGATCGCGTCGAAGACCGGCACCGCCGAACACGGTCCCGATCCGCGGCAGACCCCGCCGCACGCGTGGTACATCGCCTTCGCCCCGGCCAACGCCCCGAAGGTGGCCGTTGCCGTCCTAGTGGAGGACGGTGGGGACCGCTTGGCGGCGACCGGCGGTGCACTGGCTGCACCGATCGGCCGGGCCGTCATCGAAGCCGCACTTCAGGGACGATCATGAGTCCGCAGGTCGGGGCGGCGCTGGCCGGGCGGTACCGGTTGCAGCGGCTCATTGCCACCGGCGGCATGGGCCAGGTGTGGGAAGCCGTGGACAATCGGCTGGGCCGTCGGGTCGCGGTGAAGGTGCTCAAGCCCGAGTTCTCCTCCGACCCGGAGTTCATCGAGCGGTTCCGTGCCGAGGCGCGCCACACCGCCATGCTCAACCATCCGGGCATCGCCAGCGTGCACGACTACGGCGAGACCGAGCTGGACGGCGAGGGCCGCACCGCATTCCTGGTGATGGAACTGGTCAACGGCGAGCCGCTGAATTCGGTGATCAAACGGACCGGGCGGCTGTCGCTGCGGCACGCACTGGACATGCTGGAGCAGACCGGCCGCGCCCTGCAGGTGGCGCACAGCAACGGGCTGGTGCACCGCGACGTCAAACCCGGCAACATCATGATCACGCCCACCGGCCAGGTGAAGATCACCGACTTCGGTATCGCCAAAGCCGTCGACGCCGCCCCGGTGACCCAGACCGGCATGGTGATGGGCACCGCCCAGTACATCGCCCCCGAGCAGGCGCTCGGGCAGGACGCCACCGCGGCCAGCGACGTGTACTCGCTGGGCGTCGTCGGCTACGAGGTGCTGTCCGGACGCCGACCGTTCACCGGCGACGGCGCGCTGACCGTGGCGATGAAGCACATCAAGGAGCCGCCGCCGCCGTTGCCGGCCGAGCTGCCGCCCAACGTGCGTGAGCTCATCGAGATCACCCTGGCCAAGAACCCCGGCGCGCGGTACCGCAGCGGCGGCCCGTTCGCCGATGCGGTGGCCGCGGTACGGTCCGGCCGGCGACCGACCCGGCCCAGTCAATCGCTGCCGGCCGGGCGGGCCGCACCGTCGGCGATCCCGTCGGGGCCCGTCACCCGCGCCGCAGCACCCGTGTCGGCGCGGGCGACCGCCGTGCGGCGGGCCCGGCCCACCACCGGCAACCACCGTCCGCCGCCACCGCGGCGCACCTTCACCGCCGGGCAGCGCGCATTGCTGTGGGCGGCCGGGGTGCTCGGAACGCTGGCGATCATCATCGCGGTGCTGATCGTGGTCAACGCCAAGAGTCCGGGCGGCACCTTGGCGCCGGCCACCCCGACCGTGACCGACACCGGGGCACCGCCACCGGCGTCGTCGAGCCCCGAGTCGCCTCCGGCGGCACCCCCCGCGCACCCATCCGCCTGGACCCCGCCCAGGATTTCACCATGACCACCCCGCAGCGGCTCTCCGACCGTTACGAGATCGGCGAAATTCTCGGCTACGGCGGAATGTCGGAGGTGCACCGCGCGCTCGACACCCGCCTGCACCGCGACGTGGCCATCAAGGTGCTGCGCGCCGACTTGGCCCGCGACCCCAGCTTCTACCTGCGGTTCCGGCGGGAGGCGCAGAACGCGGCCGCGCTGAACCACCCGGCGATCGTCGCGGTGTATGACACCGGCGAGGCCGAGACCCCGGCCGGGCCGCTGCCCTACATCGTGATGGAGCTCGTCGAAGGTGTCACGCTGCGCGACATCGTGCACAACGACGGCCCGATGACACCCACCCGCGCCATCGAGGTGATCGCGGACGCCTGCCAGGCGCTGAACTTCAGCCACCAGCACGGCATCATCCACCGCGATGTCAAGCCGGCCAACATCATGATCGACAAGCACAACGCGGTGAAAGTGATGGACTTCGGCATCGCCCGCGCTCTCGCCGACGCCGGCAACAGCGTCACGCAGACGGCGGCGGTGATCGGCACCGCCCAGTATCTTTCACCCGAACAGGCCCGCGGTGAGACGGTCGACGCCCGCTCGGACGTGTACTCGCTGGGCTGTGTGCTGTACGAAGTCCTCACCGGCGAACCACCTTTCGTCGGCGACTCGCCGGTGGCGGTGGCCTACCAACACGTCCGCGAAGACCCGGTGCCGCCATCGGAGCGCCACCCTGGCCTGCCCGCCGACCTGGACGCGGTGGTGCTCAAAGCGCTGGCGAAGAACCCGGACAACCGCTACCAGACGGCCGCCGAGATGCGCACCGACCTGGTGCGGGTACACAACGGGGAGAAGCCCGAAGCGCCCCGGGTGCTCACCATGGCCGACCGTGCCTCGATGATGGCGGCTCGGCCGGGCGACGGCGGCGCGTCGCACACCGGTCCGGCGGCCCGTCACGAAGTCGACTTCGCCCACGAGCGGCCTGGTTCGGTGGGCCGGTGGCTGATTGCCGCGATCGTGCTGGCGGTACTGACCGTGATCGTCACGGTGTCGATCAATAGTTTCGGCGGCCACACCCACCAGGTCCAGGTGCCCGACCTACGCGCCAGGGCGTCGGTTGACGCGATCGCCGAACTACAGAACAAGGGCTTCAAGACCCGCACCGAGCAGCGAGCCGACTCCGAGGTCCCGCCGGACCATGTGATCAGCACCGACCCGCCGGCCGGCGCCCCGGCGAACAAGGGCGACAGAATCACCGTCCACGTGTCCTACGGCCCCGAGCAGCGCCAGTTGCCCGACGTGGCCTCGCTGAGCTTCGCCGACGCGGTCAAGAAGCTGACCGCCGCCGGCTTCGGCAGGTTCAGACAGGTCGATTCGCCGTCCACACCCGAGCTGAAGGACAAGGTGGTCGGCACCAACCCGCCGGCCAACCAGACCACGGCGATCACCAATGAGATCATCATCCTGATCGGCACCGGCCCGGCCACCAAGCCGGTGCCCGACGTCACCGGCCAGACGGTGGAGCTGGCGCAGAAAAACCTGGCCGTATACGGATTCACCAAGATCACCGAGGTGACGGTGGACAGCCCGCGACCGGCCGGTGAGGTGATCGCCACCAGCCCGCCGAGCGGTGAGACGACGCCGGTCGATGGGGTCATCGAGCTGCGGGTGTCTCGCGGCAACCAGTTCGTGATGCCTGATCTGACCGGGATGTTCTGGAACGATGCCGAGCCGCAGCTACGGGCGTTGGGCTGGGCCGGAATGCTGGTCAAGGGCGCCGACGTCGACGGCGGCGGCGCCGGCCACAACCGGGTGCTCTATCAGAGCCCGCCGGCGGGCCAGGGCGCCAACCGCGACGGCAACATCACCCTTCGCTTCGGTCAGTAGCTACGGAAGCACCGTCTCCGGAACAGCCGGACGGACGGTGCGCACCGTAGCGGCGATCTCATCCTCCAGTCGGCGCACCACAGTGTCGTCGCAGGGATAGCCGCAGTCGGCCAGCCAATTGGCCAGCATCCGGTGGCCGCCCTCGGTGAGGATGGACTCGGGGTGGAATTGCACCCCGTGGATGGGCAGCTCGGTGTGCCGCACCGCCATGATCACCCCACCGCGGGTGCGCGCCGTGACCTCCAGGACGGCGGGCAGGGTCTCCGGCAGAATCGTCAACGAGTGGTAGCGGGTGGCGATGAACGGATCCGGCAGGCCCTTCAACACCCCGACGTCGTTGTGGAAGACGGTGCTGGTCTTGCCGTGCAACAGCTCCGGCGCCCGGCCCACGGTGCCGCCGAACGCGACACCGATCGCCTGATGTCCCAGGCACACCCCCAGGACCGGTATCCGGGCCGCGGCGCACGCCCCCACCAGTGCGATAGACGCACCGGCTCTTTCCGGGGTGCCCGGCCCGGGGCTGAGCAACACTCCGTCGAAGTCCGCCACGGCAGCAGCCGGGTCCTGCAGGCGGACGTCGTCATTGCGCCACACGACAGCCTGCACACCCAACTGGCCCAGGTATTGCACCAGGTTGAACACAAAGCTGTCGTAGTTGTCGACGACCAGGATCCGCACGCCTCACAGGCTACCGCCGCCGGGCCCGGGTGCCGGTCAGTAGTCGACCGGGCCGGCAGGGACGGCGTAGCGCATCCGGGCCGGCCCCGGCGTCTCCACCACCTGCAGGTCCGTGCTGACCTGCTCGCTGTAGCCCAGGCCGAACCGGATCACGTATTGCTTGTACAGCGTGACCAGGGGAGCGTCGGCCAGCGCCTGCTGCATCGCCTCCGGGTCCCCGATCGCGGTCACGATGTAGGGCGGGCTGTAGGTCCGGCCGCCCAGCAGCAGGGTGTTGCCGACGCAGCGCGGCGCCGACGACGCGGTGATGCGCTGGTCCTGCATCTGGACGGCTTCGGCGCCCGCGGTCCACAACGCGTTGAGCACCGCCTGAATGTCCTGCTGGTGAACCACCAGGTCGTCGGGGGACGCGTCCCTCGGGAACCGGCCGTTGGCGTCGCGCTGCGCATCGGTGAGCGTCACCACCAGGCCCGGCCCGTGAATCGCCGCCAGGCCCACGGCCTCGGCCAGTTGTTCTGTGCGGTGCCGCATCGCCGACAGTGCCGTGCCGGAGCCCCGGCCGTGCACGGCGCCGACGGCTACCGTCAGCGTGTCGAGCCGGTCGGTGAGCTGGTCCACCGTGGCCTGGGTGGAACGGACCAGGTCGACCAGGCGGGGCGCGTCACCGCGGCGGATTTCCTTGCCGCCGGAGACGCCGTGGGTGGCCGCCAACAGCAGCCCGGCCAACAGGCACACCAGCGGGACACCGAACCGCCAGGGGGAACGGCGGCCTGCAGAAGGCGGCCGGTCGTGCTCCATCGGCTCTCCAATTCTCGCCCTCGCACCCAGCTGGGTTAATGTCGTACCCGACCCATCCTCGCAGCTTCATCGCCGCCCTGTCTCGAGGTACCGATGCCCAAGTCCAAGGTTCGCAAGAAGACCAGCTTCGCCCCCTCGTCGGTGAGCCGCACGCCGGTCAAGGTCAAGAGTGGGCCGTCGAGCGTGTGGTTCATCGCGCTGTTTCTGGGGCTGATGCTCTTTGGGCTGGTGTGGCTGATGGTGTATCAACTGGCGGCCACCGGGCTGGACACCCCCGCGGCCCTGAACTGGATGGCCGAGCTGGGGCCGTGGAACTACGCGATCGCGTTTGCTTTCATGATCACCGGGCTGTTGCTCACGATGCGCTGGCGCTGAGCTGTCCCGGCCTCGGGATTCGGCAATGTCAGGCCGCCGGCCATGCCCGCCGGGCAACCAAGCGATTGCTCAATCACAACGATGTGATTCATCCCCATTGTGGATAACTCCTGTAGATAACTTCAAAACCGCAGGTCGAGTTGACTGAGAACGCTTCGTCACCCACACACTGGTCGCCACCGGCTGGCGGAATCGCCGGTTGCGCGCTTCTCGGCGCGTTATTGGCTACCAGCTCGGTAACGCTCACCGCAGACGTACCCAGCCGGATGTTGGCCGGCATTGCCGGATTCGGCCTGTTGATGTTTGCCGGCTTCTCCTGGCGGGCGCGGCCCAAGCTTGCACTGACCCCCGAAGGCCTGGCGATACGCGGCTGGTGGCGCACCCGGCTGCTGACCCGGAGCAACCTCGCCCGGGTCCGAGTCACCGAATTCCACCGCATCGGACGCAGGCAGCGGCTACTGGAGATCGAGACGGACGACGACCAGCTGCTGATCCTGTCCCGATGGGACCTGGGTACCGACCCTCGCGACGTGCTCGACGCACTCACCGCAGCCGGCTACACCGGCCTTGAACGAGGGTAGCGGCGCGTTTAGGAGACGCTGACCGACTCGATCACGACGGGCTCGCTGGGCCGGTCGTTGCGGTCGGTCGCAGTGGTGGCAATGGCGTCGACGACGCTCTGCGACTCCGGGTCCACAACCTCACCGAAGATGGTGTGTTTGCGGTTCAGGTGTGGGGTCTGGCCGACCGTGATGAAGAACTGCGACCCGTTGGTGCCGGGGCCGGCATTGGCCATCGCCAGCAGGTAGGACCGGTCGAACACCAGCTCGGGGTGGAACTCGTCCTCGAACTTGTACCCGGGGCCGCCACGACCGGTGCCGGTCGGGTCGCCGCCCTGGATCATGAAACCACCAATCACCCGGTGGAACACCGAACCGTCGTAGAACGGGCCCGACGAGCCGCCCGCGGCGTTGGAGGACGAGTACTCCTTGGTCCCCTGAGCCAGCCCGACGAAGTTCGCGACGGTCTTGGGGGAGTGGTTGCCGAACAACGCGATCTTGATGTCGCCGCGGTTGGTGTGCAGCGTGGCGGTTGCGGTGGCGATTGGGCTGGTGGTCATGGCATCACAGTCTGCCATTCCCGGCGTGGTGGGCTGCGTCACAGGTAGCGTTGGACCATGCAGCTGTCCACGGAGACCCCCCTGACCCACCGAGAGCGCCTGGCCCGGGGCCTGGCTCACACCGCTGGCGGGCCGGCCGACGTGGCCCGTGGCGCCGTCGGACTCGGCGGGGCCGCGGTCTGCCGGGGCGCGGCGGAATTGCGCAGACGCTACCGGGAGAGCCAGCTGGCGCACCAGGTGGCGCAGGTCGCCGCTGAGGGTGTGGCCGCCGCCGGCGAGGTGGTCGCCCGGCTGCCGGATGCATTCGAAGGCAGGCCGTCGGGGCGTCGTCTGCATCGGTCCTGGGTGCTCGCCGGCGCCGCCGGTGCAGCATTACTGGCGGGCGGAGTCGTGGCGGTGCTGCTCCTCCGCTCGAGCCGATCGGAGGAGCCCTCGCCGCGCCCGCCGAGCGTGGACGCCCAACACAAGATCTAAGTATTTGTGGAGCCTAGGAGATTCGAACTCCTGACATCTGCCTTGCAAAGGCAGCGCTCTACCAACTGAGCTAAGGCCCCTGACGGGGACTCGTGGGCCTAGGAGGACTCGAACCTCCGACCTCTTCGTTATCAGCGAAGCGCTCTAACCACCTGAGCTATAGGCCCGTCGTCTACGACCGACGGCCGAGGTTACCGCACCTGAGGCCCCCCAACCAAAATGCACCACAATGCGGCGGGCTCCCAGCCGGTCAGTCCCGGTCGGCCAGAGTCACCTCGACACCGCCGACGACGTCGGTGCTCAGGTTGTAGATCACCACACCCAGGGTCGCCATCGCGGTCAGCACCACGACGTTGACCAGGCCGACCAATGCGGCGCCGCCGAAGATCGAACTTCCCGAGACCAGTTCAGCGGCACTGTTATTGGTCAGCAGGTCACCGACGTTGTCATTCAGTTTGCTCCAAACGCCCATCGCGCCCAGCATCACGTACAGCACGGCGACCGCGATCATCCAGACGAAGAACAACGCCGTCGACAGCAGCAACGACACTTTCAGCGCGCTCCACGGATCGATCCGCCGAATCTGCATGCTGGCCCGCACCGGACCGCGCGGCCCAGCCGATACCGGCACGCGCCTGGCCGCGGGCGGCCGTTGAGCCGCTTCGGACAGATCCGGCAGCTCACTGCCGTAGGCATCCTCGGGCTGGGCGGGCTTGGCCGGGGGCGGGGGCGGCTTGGCCAACGATTTAGCAGACTTGGCGGGCGTAGCGGCCTTAGCGGGCTTTGCGGGCTGCGGCGCGCCGGGTGCGGGGGTACCGGACACGAACCGGCGCAGCCGCTCATCGACGCCCGGGGAGTGGGTGGACGGGCTCGGTTCGGCGGGCCGGGCCTGGGCGGGTTGGCGAGTCTGTGCCCCGCGCTGCCAGGGCGGGGCCTCCCCGGTATCGGTGATCCGGCCGGCCCGGGCCGCGGGCCGCTGACCCGCGCCGTCGGCCGAACCGCTGCCCGGGGAGTCCGCCTTGCCCGGTCCGTTGCCCGGATGTCCCGGATCATTCGGTGCGCTCATCCACCGCTCCTTACCTGTGTGTCCGAGCCGTCCGACGGCTGAATCTCCGGTCGGGTTCAGCTACCCGGCTCGTCGTCATCCGCCTCTTCGTCGGCGTTCCTCGCGATCGCTATCAGTGTGGTGCTCTCGCCCAAGTTCATCAACCGAACGCCCTTGGTCTGCCGGCCGGCCTTGCGAACCTGCCGCGCGGCGGTGCGAATCACCCCGCCACCGGAGGTGATCGCGTACAGCTCGGTGTCGTCGTCGACGATCAGCGCCCCGACCAACCGGCCGCGGCGAGGATCGTACTGAATGGTCAGGATGCCCTTGCCGCCACGCCCCTGCGCGGTGTACTCCGTGATGGCGGTCCGCTTGGCATAGCCCCCTGCGGTGGCCACCAGCAGATAGGTGTCCTCCCGGACCACATTGAGCGACAGCAACCGGTCGTCGGTGTTGAAACGCATGCCCTGCACACCGGAGGTGGCCCGGCCCATCGGTCGTAGCGCCTCGTCGGTGGCCGAGAACCGGATCGACTGCCCCAGCGCCGACACCAGCAGCAGGTCGTCGGTGGCCGAGCACAGC
>JBDTEP010000024.1:0-8132 GCA_039922455.1 Mycobacterium sp.
CCGAGTCCGACGATGATGCCCAGCTGAGTCAACACGATCAGCGGCAGCACCCCGAGGACGCAGAACACCGCTGCCAACACGACTCCGGCACTGGTGATCACCCCGCCGGTGGCCGACACCGCGCGCACCATGCCGATCCGGGTGCCGTATTCGGGTGTTTCCTCTCGGGCGCGGGTCACCAGGAAGATCGTGTAATCCACGCCCAGCGCGACCAGGAACAGGAAGGCGAACAGCGGCGTGCTGTTGTCCAGCGCCGGGAAGCCGAAGATATGCAGGCTGGCCCAGCCGCCCAGGCCCAGGGCGGCTACCGCGCTGAGCACCGTTGCGGCCACCAGAACAGGGGGCGCCACGACCGCTCGCAGCAGCACGAACAGCACCGCGAGCACCACCAACAGAATCAGCGGGATCAGCAACATCCGGTCGCGCACAGCACCGTCGCGGACATCGAGCGCCTGCGCGTCGGCGCCACCCACCAGCGCCTGCGCGTCGACCCAGCCGACCGAATCCCGAACTCCAGCAACGATGGTGAACGCCCGGTCGGTCGCCGGCGCGGCGTCGAGCACCACCGACCACTTGGTCCGCCCGGTCGCGGATTCACCCGCAGGGGCCGCAGAGACGACGCCGGGCACCGCGGTGATCGCTCGCTCGACTTGCTGCGATCGGGCGGTGGAGCCGATCACGACGGTCGGACCGGCAGCCCCGCCCGGGAAGTGTTCGGCCAGCGCGTCGAATCCGGTCACCGAGTCGGCCCGCAACCGGAACTGCTCGGTCTGCGACAGCCCGATTCCGGTACCCAGCAATCCGGTGGCAGAGACCGCCAGCACGCCGACCGCCGCCGTGCACACCAGTGCGGGACGGCGGGAGACGGCGTCGGCAACCCGGTGCCAGGGTCCGGTCGTCGTGGCCGCAGCTCCTGTAACCCGGGGGATGAACGGCCAGAACACTTTCCGGCCACACAACGCCAGCAGCGGAGGCAGTACCAAAAGGACGAACGCGGCGGCCACCACCAGGCCACAGCTGGCGCAGATGCCGAGACTGCGCGTGCTCGGGGTCACCGCCAGGATCAAGGTCAGCAGGGCCAGCACCACGGTGGCATTGCTGGCCAGGATCGCCGGGGCGGCGGCAGCCACCGCGCGGCGCAGTGCGCTGCGGTGATCGGCGTCGGCGTGTAATTCCTCGCGGTAGCGGGAGATCAGCAGGAGCGCGTAGTTGGTGCCCGCTCCGAAGACCAGGACGCTGGTGATGCCCGAGGTGGCGCCGTCGAACGTGACCCCCGCGGCGCGCGCGACGTCGGAACCCACCACGGTGGCGACCCGATCGGCGAACGCGATCACCATCAGTGGGACCAGCCATAGCACCGGCGAGCGGTAGGTGATGATCAACAGCAGCGCCACCACCAGCGCCGTCACCACCAGCAGGGTGACGTTGGCGCCGGTGAAGGCATTGGCGATGTCGGCTCCGAAAGCCGGTCCGCCGGTGACGTGCGTGGCCAGCGGTGGCGGCAGGCCATCAGCGGCGGCGGCCCGCAGCGCCTTGACCGCGTCGGTGAGTTCGAAACCTGACAGTTGCGCGTTCAACGCCACCGCCGCCAGGGCCGCCTTGCCGTCGGCGGATGTCAGCACCGGCGACGGTGGGCCGGTGAGCACCTGCGATACCCGCGTCATCCGGTCGCGGGCCTGCTCCACGGCCGCGAGATCCTCCGGAGTCAACACCTGACCGTCGGTGCGGGTGGCAACCAGCAGGGTTGCCGCCTGATCCCCATCGGCGAATTCGGAAAGGACCGCCGCAGCGCGCGCGGATTCTGAGCTGCTCGGCAGCGAGACCGGCGATCGGGTCGCGGAGCTGTTGACTCCGCTGAGGGCCATCAGCGCGACCGCGAACAGAACCGGAATCAGGGCCACCAGCCAGGATCGACGCCCGGATACGGCAGCACCCAGCTGGTTCCACACCACTCGGCGAGCATGCCACCGACTAGCCGGTTCAACAACCGAACCGGCCCTGGCCGGTTACCCCCGCGGCGTCAGCTCGAACGTGAAGTTACGTTCACGCTCGAGCACCGAGAGTGAAGCTAACTTCACACTGGGCGGGGAAGACGGGGGAGGGCGGGGAAGGCAGGGAGGGCGGGCGACGGGGCGGGGGTCGGTGTCGGCGACGGCCGCCGGTGCACGTTGATCGGCCACCAGAACCACCGGCCCAGCAGCGCGGCGATCGACGGGGTGATCAGGCTGCGGACGATGAACGTGTCGAACAGCAGGCCCAGCCCGATGGTGGTGCCGATCTGGCCAACCGACCGCAGGTCGCTGGCGATCATCGCGATCATGGTGAACGCGAACACCATTCCGGCCGCTGTCACCACCTTGCCGGTGGCACCCATGGCACGGATCAGCCCGGTCTTCAGGCCGGCACCCATCTCCTCCTTCATTCGCGACACCACCAACAGGTTGTAGTCCGAACCCACCGCCAGCAGCACGATCACCGACATCGCGATCACCAGCCACTGCAACTCGACGCCGAACACGTACTGCCACAACAGCACCGATAGTCCGAATGAAGAGGCGAGCGACAGCACCACGGTTCCCACGATCACGATCGAGGCGACCAGTGCCCGGGTGATCAGCAGCATCACCACGAAGATCAAGATGATGGCGGCGATCGCCGCGATCAGCAGGTCGTAGTGCGCGCCGGTCGCGATGTCGGCGTAGGTGGCCGCGGTGCCGCCCAGGAAAAACTTCGCCTTGGCCAGCGGGGTGCCCTTGACGGCCTCCTTGGCGGCGAGGAGTTCGGCGTCGACGTGCGAGATGCCCTCGACTGTCGCCGGATCGGTGTCGTGGGTGATCAGGATGCGTGCCGCAGAGCCGTCCGGCGACATCATCAGCTCCATGCCGCGCTGAAAGTCGGGACTGTCGAAAGCCTCCGGTGGCAGGTAGAACATGTCGTCGTTGCGGGCGTCGTCGAAAACCTGGCCCATCACCTCGGCGGTGTCCGTCAGCTGTTCCAGCTGCGTCACCACCTGGCTGAAACTGCTGTGCATTGTCAACATCAGGTCACGCATGTTGGTGGTGATGGTGATCATCGGCGGGATCTGGTCGGCGATCTGAGGAGTGATCCCGTCGACCCGGTCGATCTGAGCGGCCAGCGCCGTGGTGTTCTCCGCGAGTTTGTCAAAGCCGTCGGTGGCGTCGAACATCGACCGGAACGCGTTGCAGACGCCGATGTTGAAACAGTGTGGCTCCCAGTAGAAGTAATTGCGCAGCGGGCGGACCTGGTCGTCGAAGTCGGCTATCTGGTCTCGAACTTGCGCCATAGTGCCCTGCATGTCATGGGTGGCCTCGGCGGTGCCATGGGTGGCATCGGAGAGCTGCACGGTCAGATCGTGCATCCGATCCATGACCGTGATCATCGAGGAGAGTTGATCGGCCATCGTCTGGGTGTCATCGAGGCGGGCCTTGAGGAACTGCAGATTCTCCCGCATCGTGACGCCCTGGGCACTGATTTGGAAGGGCACCGAACCGTGTTCCATCGGCGGGCCGAGGGGGCGGGTGATGCTCTGCACCCGCTCAATACCGGGAACGCGGAAGATGTTGCGGGCGATCCGGTCCAGCACCAGCATGTCGCGCGGATTGCGCATATCGTGATCCGCTTCGACCATCAACATGTCCGGGTTCATCCGCGCGGAGGTGAAGTGCTTCTCGGCGGCGGCGTAGCCGATGTTGGACGGCACATCGGCCGGTATGTAGTGCCGGTTGTCGTAGCTGGCCATATATCCGGGCAGCACCAGGACACCCACCGCCGCAACGGCACTGGCGGCAGCCAGGATCGGCAGCGGCCAGCGCACCACGGCCGTCCCCACCTTGCGCCAGCCCCCGGTGTTCGTCGCCCGCTTGGGTTCGAGCAACCCGAACCGGGCGCTGAGCGCCAGCACCGCCGGTGCGAACGTCAACCCCATCACCAGGATGGTGAGCATGCCCAGCGCGCACGGCACCGCTAGGGTGTTGAAGTAGTTGAGCCGGGTGAAGTGCAGGCAGAGCATCGCGCCGGCAATGGTCAGCCCGGAACCCAGAATGACATGGCTGACGCTGGACAGTGTTGTGCGCTGGGCGAATTCAGGATTTTCGCCGGTGCTGCGCGCCTCGTGGTAACGCCCGATCAGGAAGATCCAATAGTCGGTGCCCGCCGCGATGGCCAGTGCGGTGAGGATGCTGACCACGAAGGTGGAGATCGCGAAGACTCCGAAGTTGCCCAGCACCGCGATCAGTCCGCGGGCCATGCCCATCTCGGTGAGGACGACGAGCAAGCCGATCATGGTGGTGACGATTGACCGGTAGACGATCAGCAGCATCACCGCGATGACCGCCAGGGTTATCCCGGTCATCTTCACCATGGACGCGTCGCCGGCCTCGTTGGTGTCGGCGACCAGGGCGGCCTGGCCGGTCACGTAGGAGCGCAGACCAGCCGGCGGATCGGAGTGCTCGACGATCTCGCGCACCGCGTCGACAGAGTCGACGCCCTGAGCCGAGCCCTGATTCCCCGCGAGGTGCACCTGTACGTAGGCGGCCCGGCCGTCCTCGCTCTGCGAGCCCGCCGAGGTGACCCGGTCACCCCAGAAATCCTGTACGTGCTCGACGTGCGCGGTGTCGGCTTGCAGTGCCGTCACCAGCTGTTCGTAGTAGCGGTGGGCGTCTTCCCCCAGTTCGGAGCCCAACTCGGTGTCGCCTTCCAGCACGACCATCAACACGCTGTCGGAGCTGAACTCGCCGAACTTCTCCCCGATGTGCTTCATCGCGATTACCGACGGCGCGTCCTGCGGCGAGAGTGACACGGCGTTACGTGCGCCGACGACCTCCAGTTGTGGCACCAGCAGGTTGGTTGCGGCGGCCGCGGCGAGCCAGAACACGATGATCGGGACGGACAGGGCACGGATCAGCCGCGGGTAGAGCGGCGGTTTGGCCGCGGGGACCGGGGCATTGCGGTGGCCGCTCATGCCGCCTTCACCACGCAGAACGTCGCGGCACCGTGGCCGTAGGCCTGCTGCTGCTCGCGCAGCTCGCCGTTGACGGTGATCCGGCAGCCCAGCTGGTGGCTGTCGCCCTGGGCCATGACGTTGGCGAACACGCTTGGCTGGGTCGTGGTCAACGTCAGCGACCACGGTAGGGAGTCAAACGTCGCCTCCTGGGCCCGGGAGCGTTCGTCGACGTAGCTGACCATGCCCGAGGTGGCTTCGGGTCCGTAGATCTCGTAGGTCACGTATTTCGGGACGGTCGAGAGAATCTCGCTGCCCGCACCGCCGGCGGCCGACGCTCCCTCGGCGCCGAACATGCCGTGGAATCGGTAGATGACCAGCGCGCCCACCGCGACGACCGGGACGATCACCAGCACGATCCACAGCCGCTCCAGCGGCCCTCGCACCATTTGCAATGCACTCATGACCGCTGACCTTACGACCATAAGATAACAGGTGTAAAGTTAGATTGCGTCAGCTCACATTGGTACATGCGGTGTTGCCCAGCACGCAGGTGCGGGCGACTTACGGTCGTTAGGATGACGGGGTGCCCAGTTCCACGCGCCGGCGCAATCTGCGAGGTCACGGCGCACTGTTGCGCGACGAGATCCTGTCGGCGGCCACTCGGGTCATCGACGGCGCCGACGGTGAGGGCGAGGTATCACTGCGGCGGATCGCCCGGGAAGCCGGTATTGCGGCGCCGTCGGTCTATGCGCACTTCGACGACCGGGACCGGGTGCTCGAGGCGGTTGCCGAGTCGAGTTGGGTGCAGGTCTCCGAGGAGATCGCCGAGCACGTCCAAGCGGCCACTGATCCGCGGGAGCGCCTCCTGATCGGCTGCCGGGTGTACGTGTCGTTCGCGCAGCGGCATCCGCTGCGCTATGCCCTGATGACCCAGGACGGCCAGGCGCCGCCGGCGGCCCGCCAAGCCCTCGCTTCGGTCACCCGGGGGCTGTTGGCCTGCCGGGGAGAAGCGCCTGGTTCATGCGGCGGTCCCAGCTTCACCTCTCCTCCGTCGAGCCTCACTGAACCACCGGATGCGGGTTCGGACCCCGATTCGGACCGGATCGCCGCCGCGCTGTCGGTGGCGTTGCACGGCGTCGCGATGCTGCATCGCACCGACACCCCGAATCTGTGGCTCAGTGACTTCAGCACCGACGAGGTGATCGAGACGCTGGTCGACGCCGCCACTCTGCAGCTGACCAACGGAGCACCCGCCTGAGTCGCCCGCCGCTCCATCTGTTGCGGACCTCCCACCCCCATGCCACCCTTCAGCGTGTGATGACGACCACACGCGTCTCCCGGATTGTTCACAGCGTTTTCCCGGGAACCTTCCAGTAAACGGTCGTAGATTCATGCCCTGGCCACGCGGGTGGCCGTGGCAAAGACCCACGTCTAAAGGTCGGGTGACATGGAATTTGGAGCGATCCCGCCGGAAGTCCATTCCGGCCTGATGTACTCCGGGGCGGGGCCTGGGCCGTTGCTGGCCGCCGCCGCTGCATGGGGCGCGCTGGCCGGCGAGTTGCACACCGCGGCTGCGGCCTACCGTTCGGTGATCGCCGACCTTGCCGGGGTGTGGCACGGGCCGTCCGCGATGTCGATGGCGGTCGCAGCCACCCCGTACGCGGAGTGGATCAGTGTCACCGCCACGCGGGCCGAGCACGTGGCGGCCCAGGTCGCCTCGGCGGCCGCAGCGTATGAGGCCGCGTTCGCCGCGCACGTGCCGCCGCCGGTGGTCGCGGCCAACCGCAGCCTGTCGCTGACCCTGGTGGCAACCAACCTGCTGGGCCAGAACACTCCGGCGATCGCAGCCACCGAGGCCCTCTACGCCGAGATGTGGGCGCAGGACGCTACCGCCATGTACGGCTACGCGGGTTCGGCGGCGGCCGCTACCAAGCTCAGCCTGTTCGACCCGGTTCCGGAGGCCACCGACGCGCCGCCGGGGAGGGCCGCCGGCGCCGACGCCGCCTCGAGCGCACCGTCGAAGGTGTCGCAGCTGCTGTCGGCGGCGCCGAGGGCACTGCAGAACCTCACTCTGTCCCCGGCGCAGGCGACGCCGTCGCTCGGAGATGTCGGGTCGGGGATCGGGGATCTCGCCAAGTTCCTGGGCGACCTGGTCGGGCCGTACTCGCCGATCGGACATCTCTCCAACCTCGGCGGCGGGTGGCTGATCTCCGGGCAGATCCTGGGCTTATCCCAGAACGTGCCCGGCGTGGCCAGCCTGCTCAACGGTCCGGCCCCGATCACCGGTGCGCTGGGGCCGCTGTCGGGTGGGTACATCTCCTACCACACGCCCCTGTCGGCGGGTGGTCTGACGACGGTGGCGGCGACCGCCGGACAGGCAAGCACGGTCGGGTCGTTGTCGGTACCGGCGAGCTGGGCCACCACCGCACCGGCCGGAAAGACCCTGCCGGCGGTGCTGTCGAGCAGTTCGGTCAGTTCCGGTGCCTCAGCATTCGCCGTCGAGGGCTCATCGAGTGCGATGTTCAACGAGATGGCGTTGTCGAGCCTGGCCGGCCGCGCCGTCGGCAGCACCGCGATGCAGTCCGTCGCGGGCGGCGCCGCCCGGGTGATCGACAAGGCGCCCGACACCGAGGCCCTGACCACCGCCACCATCCTGGTCATCCCGGTGCCCGAGGACTAGGGGAGGCGCGCCGTGATCGATTTCGCTGTGATACCCCCGGAGGTCACCTCCGGCCAGATGTACAGCGGCCCGGGTGCCGAGTCGCTGCTGGCCGCGGCCACCGCGTGGGAAGGACTGGCCGCCGAACTGCAGTCCGTCATGACTTCCTACGCCGCGGTGCTCTCAACGCTGACGGCCGAATCGTGGGTGGGCCCGTCGGCGACGGCCATGATGGCCGCGGCGACGCCGTTCGTGGACTGGATGTCGACCGCCGCCGCGCAGGCCACCCAAGCGGCGGTGCAGGCCGGGGCCGCGGCGAGTGCGTTCGAGGTGGCGCTGGCCGCGGTGGTGCCGCCGCCGGTGATCGCGGCCAACCGCAGCATCCGGGCGGCGCTGCTGGCGACAAACAGCTTCGGCCAGAACACCGCGGCGATCGCGACCGCAGACGCCCAGTACGCGCAGATGTGGGCCCAGGACGCCGCCGCGATGTTCCAGTACCAGGCCGCCGCG
>JBDTEP010000025.1:0-7705 GCA_039922455.1 Mycobacterium sp.
TCTCCCCGTCCTCAAGCAGATGCAGCGTCGTCCAGCAGGAGCCCAGGCCGCGGGAGCGCAACGCCAGGCAGAAGCTCCACGCCGCCGGGAACAGCGACGCCCAGAACGACGCACTGTTCCCGAACGGCGACTTCTCCGACCGGCCGGCCAGGCACGGGATCAGCAGCACCGGAGCCTCCTGCAGGTTCTCGGCCAGGTACCGCGCCGAGTCGCCGACGAACTCCATCCGCTCGCCCCGCACGTCGCCCTCGCCGTAGTCGGGTTTGGGCTGATCCAGGTAGGGCAGGGCGTTGGCGCGGTAGATGTCGGCGATCGCCTGCTTCTTGACCGGGTCGGTGATGAACATCCACTGCCAGCCCTGGGCGTTGGAACCGGTGGGCGCCTGCAGGGCTAACTCCAGGCATTCCATCAGCACCTCGCGCGGTACCGGCTTGTCCAGGTCGAGGCGTTTGCGCACCGAACGGGTGGTGGTCAGGACTTCGTCGACGGACAGGTTTAGGGGCATGTGGGGAGACTATCGAGCTTTACCGCGAATGTGCAGTCCGTAATGCCTGCCGCGTGCTACGGCATCGCCTGGGCCTGAGCTGCGGACGGGTGGTCGCCCAGTCCGTCGAAAAACTCGAGGATGGCCCGCGCACCGGTCTGCGGAATCTCGGCCTGCCAGAAGTGGCCTGCAAACGGCAGCAGCTTGACGTCGTCGGGCGAGCCGGGAATATCGTGCGCCAGCCGTACCCCCCAGGATGGCGGCAAGAAGCAATCCTCCGCGGCCCAGATCACCCGTGCCGGCTTGGTCCAGGATTGCAATGTCGGGACCGCATCGAGCGTCCAGCGCGGTGATTGCGCGATCACATAGCGAATCCAGTCGCGCCGCAGTTGACCGCCGTGGCGCAAACCCGCAAACCAGTCCTGGGCCAGGGCGTCGGGGAAACGGCCGCGCACGATGGTCTGCGGCAGGGTGTGCCGTTTCAGGATGAACTGGAGGAGCCCGATCGTGGCGAGCAGCGGGATGAGGCGGTGCCGGGCCAGCCAGACCGTGATAGCGATCATCGGGACCAGCCAATTGTCGTAGCAGACAACGTCGGTAAAGACGACTGCCTTGACACGCCCGCCGTGACGCTTCAGGAACTGCTGGCCGTGTGAGCCGCCCTGGTCGTGGAAGACCGCATAAGTTTGGTCGATACCGAGACCGTCCAGCAGTTGCGACAGCATCGTCGCCTGGCCGGGGCTGGACAGGTCGGCGTCGGCGTTGGGCGCGGATCGCCCCAAGCCGAGCAGGTCCGGCACGATGCAGTCATAGTGCTCGCCCAGCGTCCCCAACAGCTGTTCCCACAACCGGCAGGAGGTGGGAATTCCGTGGACCAGCAACAGGGTTGGCCCGGTGCCGTGGCGCAGGTAGGCGACGCGCCCGCAGTCCAGGTCGATGTACTGCCGTTCCAGGGTCCCGATCGCCATGGACGGTTCTTCGGGCTGCATCTGGCGCAGCGGCGCCCTATTCGCTGTCAACATTTGTTTGCTCCCAGGCGTGGTGTAGGACTCAGCTGGCGTGCTGGTCTCTGATCCGAGCGTAGCGGGCGGTTAACGGAAGTCGCGGGAGCGGGATCCCGTCGCCAGGGTGATGCGGCCCAGTCGCTCGGCGAGCACGGTGACCGCCCCGCTGGCGTTCTGCACCCGCCCGCGGATCAGCAGCGCCGCCGCGGTCTGCGCCAGCGCGCGATACCGCGTCCACACCCCCGGCGTGCACAGCACGTTGACCATCCCGGTCTCGTCCTCGAGGTTGACGAACGTCACCCCGCGGGCGGTCGGCGGCCGCTGCCGGTGCGTCACCGCTCCGGCCACCAGCACCCGGGTGCCGTCGGGGACGGCGGTCAGCTGCCCGGCCGGAATGACCCCGGCCGCGTCGAGGTCGGCGCGCAGGAACTGGGTCGGGAAGCTGTCCGGGGAGATCCCGGTGGCCCACACGTCGGCGGCGGACAACTCGATCTCGCTCATCCCGGGCAGTGCCGGGGTGTGCGCCGGCACCCCTACCCCGGGCAACCGGTCCGGCCGCTGGCCCGCCGCCACCCCGGCCGCCCACAACGCCTCGCGGCGCGACATGCCGAAGCCGGTAAACGCGCCGGCGGTCGCCAGCGCCTCGGCCTGCGGCGACGAAAGCTGAACCCGGGCAGTCAGATCCAGCATCGAGGCGAACGGTCCATGAGCCTCGCGGTCGGCCACCAGTCGCTCGGCGAGGTCGGCACCGATGCCGCGGACGGCACCCAACCCGAGCCGGACCTGCATCCCGACTTCGGCCAGCGTGGCATGCGCCAGGCTGGCGTTGACGTCCGGGCCGTGCACGACGACCCCGTGCCGGCGGGCGTCCGCGACCAGCGACTGCGGCGAATAGAAGCCCATCGGCTGCGCCCGTAGCAACGCGGCGCAGAACGCCGCCGGGTGGTGCAGCTTGAACCAGGCCGAGTAGAACACCAGCGACGCGAAGCTCATCGCGTGGCTCTCCGGAAACCCGTAGTTGGCAAAGGCTTCCAGCTTCTCGTAGATTCGGTCGGCCACTGCGCCGGTGATGCCGTGCAGCTCACGCATGCCGTCGTAGAACCGGGCTCGCAACCGACGCATCCGTTCCGGAGACCGCTTGGAGCCCATCGCCCGGCGCAATTGGTCGGCTTCACTGGCCGTGAACCCGGCGCAGTCCACCGCGAGGGTCATCAGCTGCTCCTGAAACAGCGGCACTCCCAGGGTTTTCCGCAACGCCCGCGCCATGCACGGATGCTCATAGGTCACCGGGTCGATGCCGTTGCGGCGACGTATGTAGGGATGTACCGACCCGCCCTGGATCGGCCCGGGGCGGATCAGCGCCACTTCCACCACCAGGTCGTAGAACACCCGTGGGCGCAGCCGCGGCAGGGTGGCCATCTGGGCGCGCGACTCCACCTGGAACACCCCGACCGAGTCGGCGCGGGCCAACATCTCATACACCGCCGGTTCGGACAGGTCGATTGTCGCCAGGTCCACCCGGATGCCCTTGTGCTGAGCCACCAGGTCGATCGCGTAATGCAGCGCGGAGAGCATGCCCAGTCCCAACAGGTCGAACTTGACCAAACCGATTGCCGCACAATCGTCCTTGTCCCATTGCAGCACGCTGCGGCCGGGCATCCGGGCCCATTCCACCGGGCATACGTCGGCGATCGGGCGGTCGCAGATCACCATGCCACCGGAGTGGATGCCCAGATGCCTTGGCAAATCGGCAATCTGGGCGGCCAGGTCGACCACCGGGCCGGGAATGCCATCCGCTTCGGCCTGGTCCAACCCGCCCCACCGGCTCAGCTGCTTACTCCAGGCGTCCTGCTGCCCCGGCGAGTAACCCAGCGCGCGGGCCATGTCCCGCACCGCACTACGTCCCCGGTAGGTGATGACGTCGGCGACCTGGGCGGCGTGGTCGCGGCCGTATTTGCTGTAGACGTACTGGATCACCTTTTCGCGCTGATCCGACTCGATATCGATGTCGATGTCGGGCGGGCCGTCGCGGGCCGGGGACAGGAACCGCTCGAACAACAGCTCATTAGCTACTGGATCCACCGCGGTGACGCCGAGGGCGTAACAGACCGCGGAGTTTGCCGCCGATCCCCGGCCCTGGCACAAGATGTCGCTGCGCCGGCAGAACCGGGTGATGTCGTGCACCACCAGGAAGTATCCCGGAAACCCTAGCTGGGTAATGACTTCCAGTTCATGCTCGATCTGGGCATAAGCGGCCCGCGCGCGTTCGGGCGGGCCGTAGCGCCCCATGGCGCCGGCCAGGGTCAGCTGCCGCAGCCAGCTGCCCTCGGTGTGCCCGTCCGGGACGTGAAACGGCGGCAGCCGCGGGGCGATCAGCGCCAGCGAGAACGCGCACCGCTCGCCGAGCTCGGCTGCCGCCGGCACCGCCGCCGGGTGCGCCGCGAACAACCGGGCCATCTCCGCACCGGAACGCAGATGCGATCCGCCCAGCGGAGCCAGCCGGCCGGCGGCGGAATCCAGCGACTGGCGCGCCCGCACCGCACCCAGCGCCATCGCCAACCGGCCCCGGTCCGGTCCGGCGAAATGCGCGCCGGTGGTAGCCACCAGACCCACCCCGAACCGGGGCGCCAGCCCGGCCAGTGTCGCGTTGCGCTCGTCGTCGCACGGATCACCGTGCCGGGTCAGCTCGACGCTGACCTGCGCGGCCCCGAACCGGTCCACCAAGTCGGCCAGCGCCGTCGCCGCGGCGTCCGGGCCGCCGGCGGCCAGCGCCTGGCGGACGTGACCCTTGCGGCATCCGGTCAGGATGTGCCAGTGCCCGCCCGCCGCTTCGGTCAACACGTCCAGATCGAAACGCGGCCTGCCCTTCTCGCCGGCCAGGTGCGCGGCGGCGAGCTGCCGCGACAACCGCCGGTAGCCCTCCGGGCCGCGGGCCAGCACCAGCAGGTGCGGGCCGGGCGGGTCCGGGTCCTCGGTGCGGGACCCGGAACCGGCGGGCCCCAGTGACAGCTCGGCACCGAAGACGGTGGCGATCTCCTGCCCCGCAGCGACCAGCTCGGCGGCCGCCTCGGCGAAGCGCACCACCCCGTACAAACCGTTGTGGTCGGTCAGCGCGATCGCCCGCAGGCCTAGCCGGGCGGCCTCGGCGGCCAGCTCCTGCGGGGTACTGGCCCCGTCCAAGAAGCTGTACGCCGAGTGCGCGTGCAGCTCGGCGTAGGGAACCACCGGCTGACACGGCCCGGGTTGCCGCGGGGCCGCCGGGTCGCGGCCGGCCGACACACCGGCCGCAATATCGGTGTGACGAGGCTTACCATCTAGAACACGTTCTATTTCCGCCCAGCTAGACGGCCCACTGCCCCAATTCACGCCCTCCAGGATATCGAACATATGTGCGATTCAACTTGGGTTGGGTGTAAAAAAGAACTTTGATGCACTAACCTGTGTCAGATTCCGGCACCATCCGAAAGGCCGCCACTACATGTTGGGCGCTATCAGACGCACGTGGTTACCGCTGCTCATCGTGCTAGTGCTCGCGGTGGGGGGGTTCGTCGTGCAACGGGTTCGCGGCTACTTCGGCGGCGACGACAGCGGCAGCAGCGCCGCCCCGTTCCAGGACACCAAGCCCTTCCACCCCAAAGTCGTGGTCTACGACATCTTCAGCCCGAACGGCAGCTACGCCGACATCAACTACCTGGACCTGGACGCCACGCCGCAGCGGATCGACGGCGCCAGCCTGCCGTGGTCGCTGACCCTGTCGACCACCAACCCGGCGGTGAGCCCCAATATCGTCGCGCAGGGTGACGGCAGCACCATCGGCTGCCGGGTCACCATCGACGGCGTGCTCAAAGACGAACGAGTCTCCAACAGCCCCGTGAGCGCCCAGACCTTCTGCATTGTGAAATCAGGATGAGCAAACACATCAGCGACGACGCCCCGACCGAAACACTGCCGGCGGTGCAGCCGCGCCATCGCGGCGGCATCCCTATGTGGATCCGCCGCCTCGCGGTGCCGATCATCCTGGTCTGGCTGGGCCTCACCGTGCTGGTGAACGTCATCGTGCCGCAGCTCGACGAGGTCGGGCAGATGCGAGCGGTGTCGATGAGCCCCAAAGACGCCCCGTCGATGATCTCGATGATGCGCATCGGCAAGACGTTCGAGGAGTTCAAGTCCGACAGCTCGGCGATGGTGGTGCTCGAAGGCGACCAGCCTCTCGGCGACGAGACGCACAAGTACTACGACGAACTGGTCACCAAATTCGCCGCCGACACCACCCACGTCGAGCACATCCAGGACTTCTGGAGTGACCCGCTCACCGCGGCGGGGTCGCAGAGTCCGGACGGCAAAGCCGCCTACGTGCAGGTTTACCTGGCCGGCAACATGGGCGAGACCCTGGCCAACGAGTCGGTTCAGGCCGTCCAGCAGATCATCGCCGACACCCCGGCGCCGCCGGGGGTGCACGCCTACGTCACCGGCGGGGCCGCCCTCAACGCCGATCAACACATCGCCGGCGACAAAAGCCTGAAGGTCATCACCGCGCTGACGTTCGTGGTGATCATCGTGATGCTGCTGAGCGTCTACCGGTCGATCGGCACGGTGCTGTTGGTGCTGGGCATGGTGGTGTTCGAACTGGCGGCGGCCCGCGGCGTGGTGGCCGTCCTCGGCTACCACCACGTCATCCTGCTCTCGACGTTCGCGGTGAACCTGCTGGTGACGCTGGCTATCGCGGCCTCCACGGACTATGCGATCTTCCTGCTCGGCCGCTATCAGGAGGCGCGGTCGAACGGCGAGGACCGCGAGACGGCCTTCAACACCATGTATCACGGCACCGCGCACGTGATCCTGGGTTCGGGGCTGACCATCGCCGGAGCCACCTTCTGCCTGCACTTCACCCGATTGCCCTACTTCCAGTCGCTGGGCACCCCGCTGGCGATCGGCATGATGGTGGTGACGTTCGCGGCCCTGAGCTTCGGGGCCGCGGTGATAGCGGTGGCCAGCCGTTTCGGGATGCTCGAGCCCAAGCGCGCGATGCGGATCCGCAGCTGGCGGCGCCTGGCCGCGTTGATCGTGCGCTGGCCCGGACCGGTGCTGGTGGCCACCACCGCGGTCTGCCTGGTCGGACTGCTCACCCTGCCGGGGTACGAGACCAACTACAACGACCGCGAGTACATGCCGGACTACGTGCCGGCCAACATCGGCTACGCCGCCGCGGACCGGCACTTCTCCCAGGCCCGGATGAACCCGGAACTGCTGATGATCGAGACCGATCACGACCTGCGCAATCCGGCCGACTTCCTGGTCATCAACCGGATCGCCAAGCGGGTGTTCGAGGTGCCGGGCATCGGGCGGGTGCAGACCATCACCCGGCCGCTGGGCACGCCGATCGAACACACCACGATCCCGTTCGCGATGAGCATGCAGGGCACCACCCAGCAGCTGAACATGAAGTACCAGCTCGACAGTATGAAAAGCATGCTGAAAATGGGCGAGGACATGCAGGTCTCTGTCGACAGCATGAAGGCGATGCTCGAAGTCACCCGCGAGATGTCTGCGACCACCAACAGCATGGCCCTCAAGATGCACATCATGCTCGGCGACATCCAGAAACTGCGCGACGAGATGGCCGACTTCGACGACATGTGGCGGCCGATGCGCAGCTACTTCTACTGGGAGCCGCACTGTTTCGACATCCCGATCTGCTGGTCGATCCGGTCGATCTTCGACATGATGGACGGCATCGATGCGATGACCGAGGATTTCGAATTGGTGCTGCCCGACATCGACAACCTCGCCCGGCAGATGCCGCGGATGCTCGAGATCATGCCGCCGATGATCGAGACGATGACGAACATGCGGACCACCCAGCTGAAGATGCAGTCCACCATGGAGGGGCTGCAGCTGCAGATGGAGAAGATGATGGAGGGCCAGAACGCCATGGGGAAGGCGTTCGACGACTCCAAGAACGACGACTCGTTCTACCTGCCTCCGGAGGCGTTCGACAACCCCGACTTCAAGCGCGGCATGAAGATGTTCCTGTCCCCCGACGGGCACGCGGTGCGATTCATCATCTCCCACGAAGGCGACCCGATGTCACCGGAGGGCGTCTCGCACATCGCGCCGATCAAGCACGCCGTGCACGAGGCGCTCAAGGGCACCCCGCTGGAGGGCTCCAAGGTCTATCTCGGCGGCACCGCGGCCATGTTCAAGGACATGAAGGACG
>JBDTEP010000026.1:0-7920 GCA_039922455.1 Mycobacterium sp.
GGGCGGGCCGTGGGGCGCGCTGTCGTCGTCGAATTGGATGCACGGCCGCCAGGAGTTGGCCGAGAGTGCTCACAATGCTTACGACGACCTGTCGGGCCGCTACGACGTGATTATCGCCGAGGGTGCGGGCAGCCCGACCGAGATCAACCTGCGGGCCGGCGATTACGTGAACATGGGCCTGGCGCGGCACGCCGGACTGCCAGTGGTCGTTGTCGGTGATGTGGACCGCGGCGGGGTGTTCGCGGCGTTCTTCGGCACCGTCGCATTGCTCGCGCCGGAAGACCAGGCACTGCTGTCCGGGTTCATCGTGAACAAGTTCCGCGGTCAGCAGCAGTTGCTGGCGCCCGGACTGCGCGACCTGCAGCGGCTCACCGGGCGCCGGGTCTTCGGCACCTTGCCGTGGCACCCGGAGTTGTGGCTGGACTCCGAGGATGCACTCGACCTGGACAGCAGGCGTTCTGCGCGCACCGGGGCGCGGCGGGTGGCGGTGATCCGGCTGCCGCGGATCAGCAATTTCACCGACCTGGACGCACTGGGCCTAGAACCCGATCTGGACGTGGTGTTCGCCTCCGACCCGCGCGGGGTGTCCGACGCTGATCTGGTGGTGCTGCCGGGAACCCGGGCAACGATCAGTGACCTGGCCTGGCTGCGCTCACGCGGGATGGATGGCGCGATCACCGCGCACGCCGCCGCGGGTAAGCCGGTGCTGGGGATCTGCGGGGGTTTTCAGATGCTGGGCCGGGTCATCCGCGACCCGGAAGGGATCGAGGGCCCACCGGGGGAGGCGGCCGGGCTGGGTCTGCTGGACGTCGAGACATGTTTTACCGCAGACAAAGTGCTGCGACTGTCCCATGGTGGCTACGAGATACACCACGGCCGGATCACCCGGGGCGAGGACGCCGACGAATTTCCCGGGGGAGCCCGTGCCGGTCAGATCTTCGGCACCATGCGGCACGGAGGTTTCGAAGGCGATGCGCTGCGCGGTGGGTTCCTGGCCGAGACCCTGGGGTTGGCACCGTCAGGTGTGTCGTTTCCCGCCGCTCGGGAACGCCGACTTGACCTGCTGGGCGATCTGATAGACGAACACCTCGACGTCGACAGCCTGCTGGAGTTGGCCCGCGGCGGGCCGCCGCCGGGTCTGCCGTTCCTGCCGCCGGGGGCACCGTGATGCGCCTGTTGCTGCTCGGTGGAACCGCCGAAGCCCGAGCCTTGGCCGACCAACTGGTTGCGGCGGGAGTCGACGTGACCACGTCATTGGCCGGCCGGGTGGCCAATCCGCGGCTGCCGTCCGGGGTGGTGCGGATCGGCGGATTCGGCGGAATCGACGGTCTACGTGCGGCATTGGCCGACTACGACGCCGTCGTCGACGCCACCCACCCGTTCGCGACCACCATGTCGGCCAACGCCGCCGCCGCGTGCCGGGCCGAGGGGCGCCGGCTGCTGCGGCTGGAGCGGCCCGGCTGGGCGGAGCGGTCCAGGCCGTCCTGGCACTGGGTCGACTCGCACGAGCAGGCCGCGCAGGGCGCGACGCGACTGGGCCGGCGGCCGGTACTGACCATCGGGCGCCAACAGTTGACGGCATACCTGCCGGCACTGGCCGCGGCAGCGGTGCTGGCCCGTGTCGTCGACCCACCGTCAATCAACTTGCCGCCCAACTGGACTGTCGTCACCGACCGGGGGCCGTACGCGCTGCCCGGCGAACTCACGCTGCTGCGCGATCACCGTGCCGACGTCGTGGTGACCAAAGACTCCGGGGGTGAGTACACCTGGCCGAAGATGCTGGCGGCCGAGGAACTCGGGCTGCCGGTGGTCATTGTGCGCCGCCCCGCCCGGCCGACGGGGCTGACAACCGCGTCTGACGTCGAGCAGGCGCTGGCCTGGGTGCTAACCGGCGACTGACCAGATCTGCAGGCCGATCCCGGCGGTCAGCAGCGCGGCGACGCAGCCGGGCCGGACGAACAGTGACTGAACTGCCGGTACCGTCACCGCGACCCCGACCGCCGCCAGCGGCAGCGATCCCCGGTGCACCGCCGACGACTGTGAGCACCACTACCGCCGCCAGCACGATCTCGACCGCGTTGAGGGCCCGGAACACCAGCCGGCCGATACCCAGCCCCACCTGGAGGGTGATCCCCGGCGCCCGGAACTTCAACGGCGCCTCAAGAAACGAGATCGCCAGCACCATGCCCACCCAGGCGAAGACGACTGCCGCCGCGATCGCGCCCATACCGCAGCCGGCTCCTGAGCAGCTGTGACTGTTGGCTGTCGACAACGCATCTGTGTAACTCGGTCACAGACAAGTCGGTAGGGCGGTAATACTCGCCACATCGTCTCGGGCAGACTGGCGGGCGTGATTGTGGAACATGGTGTCTTGCCCATTCATCCCGGCCGGGAAGCCGAGTTCGAAGCGGCGTTCGCCAAGGCGCGACCGCTGATCTCGGCACAGCCCGGGTTCCTGGGGATTTCGGTGTCCCGCTCGATCGAGTCGCCAAACCTGTATCTGCTGCTGGTGCAGTGGGACAGCGTAGAGGCACACACCGAGGGATTCCGGAAGTCGCCGGAGTTCGACCAGTGGCGACAGTTGCTGCACGACTTCTACGAGTCGGCGCCGGTGATCGAGCACTTTGTGGGTATCCCAGCAGATTGACCAGAACAGAAGGGGTTAACCATCGTGGATGCAGAGAGAATTCTGGAATTCAATGCCCGTAAGATCGCCGAGTTCCGCGGGAGCGGTGGGAAACTGGGCGGCCCGTTCGAGGGCGCCCCGGTCCTGCTGCTGACCACCGCCGGGGCCAAATCCGGACAACCGCGCACCAGCCCGATGATGTACCTACCCGAGGGCGATCGGATCATCGTGTTCGCCTCCAACGAAGGCAGGGACAACCATCCGAGCTGGTATCACAACCTGCGGGCCAACCCGTCGGCGGCGGTCGAGGTCGGCACCGAAACCTATCCCGTCAACGCCACCGAGATCACCGGCGCAGAACACGACCGGCTCTACACGATCCAAGCCGAGCGCTACCCCGGCTTCGCCGAATACCGGGAACGCACTGACCGGATCATCCCCGTCATCGAGCTGACCAAAAGCGAGCCGTGAGCCCCGCATGATCATCGCGTTCGCCGGGCCGTCACGCCGGCGGGTCGGGGTCACCGCGTAGTAGTTCTTCGGGGTGGTGGGCGTGGTTGATCTGGGGTGCTCCGGTGCCGTCGGTCCAGCCGAGCCGGCCGGTGTCGGTGACGATGGTCTGCTGGGTGCCGTCGGTGGCGTCGGTGTGGTCGCAGCCGCAGGCGAAGTGCAGTTTGTCGGTGTCGGTGCGCCCGCCTTTGGCCCAGCCCGGGCTGTGGTGCACTTCGCAGTGGTAGCCCGGCACCAGGCAGTTGGGCCGGGTGCAGCCCCGGTCGCGGGCGTAGCAAATCAACCGTTGGTCGGCGGTGGCCACCCGTTTTTGCCGGCCCAGGTATAGCGGCCGTTTGGTGTGGTCGTCGAAGACGGCCAGGTAGTGGATCGCATGGGCGGCCATCGCGATCAGGTCGCGCATCGGCAGTCGGGAGCCGCCGCCGGTGCGGGCCGGCGCCGGCATGGGGATCGAGGGATCGGTGGCCGCGTGGGCGGCTTGGTTGAGTTCGGCCACGGTGGTGGTGACCACGACGGTGACCGGATGTCCGCGGTGGGTGCCGAGCCCACCGGAGGCGATGGCGGTGGCCATTGCGAGGGTGAACGCGTCGTGGCAGCGCTGGGCCGGGGTCCGCTCATCACGGCTCTCGCCTTGTTGCCCGTTGGGCTGGTGCCGGCCGGGCCGCACCGCCGCGACAACTGCTTCGAAGTGGGCCCGGGCCTGCGGGTCCAGCAGCCCCGAGAGCCGTGACATGCCGTCGGGGCCTTGCGCGCCCAGCTGCAGCCCGCGCCGGCGTGCCCGATCCTCGTCGCTGAACAGGCCGTCGGGGTTGAGGTGGTCGGCGATGCGTTGGCCGAGTCTGACGATGATCCCTGAATCCACCCGGGTCGCATGCTCGACCAGGGCGGCTTCGGCGTCGGCGACCTGGGCGGCGGGCACGCAGGCCGGTAGTACGTCGACGGCTTGGCAGATCGTCCGGATGTGATCCTCCCCGAGCGCACCGGCGGCCACGGCCGCGGCCAACGCGGGTAGCTCCGGTGCGATCAGGGCCCCGGTCAGCGATCGGCGGGGCCGGATGCGGGCGGCCAGCCGGCACCGGCGGGTGATCTCGCGGGGGGTGATCCGCAACCGCTTCCACAGTGCGGCCCGTACCGCTGCGATCGAGCCGGTGCCGTCCGGGGGGTCGGCGAGTTCACCGAAGATCCGGTACATCAGCCCGCGATTGGTGCGCTCTTGGGTTTCCAACCGGTCGGCGATCTCGACCCGAAAGTCATTGCCCACCAGATCCGAGGGGGTCTCGCGTAGCACTAGGTGGGCGGTATCAATGGCCTCGAGAGCCGCGCAGATCCGCTCCCGTGCTGCGACCGCACCCACACCTGTTGCCATACCCCGACGTTAAAAACCACCGCCGACAGCATCGCCGAACCGGGCATCGCCGAACGGTCAACCTGTGGATGAAACCGCAACTGTGGATGACGGCGAGGCAGACCGCGTAGCATCGCCGCTCGTGGCTCGCCGTGCTTACGCTCACGACGCGGTTGTGCAGCTGAACCCCGGCGGCAGTCCCAACGCGCCGGGCGGCGCGATCGCCAATGCGCTGTGCGGGGGCTGGGATCACCCGCCGCCGTGTCCGCTCGCGCCGCACTACGTCGCCAACCGGGTCGCCGCTGACATCGTCACGCTACGTGTCCTTTTCGCCACCGAACCGGCCAACGAGCAACGGGTCCGTCGGCTGATCGAGGGGGCGCTCGCCACGGCTGAGCTGACCGGTCCCGACGGCGAAATGACGGCGTGGCGGCTGAAATCCGCGGCCGCCGGTCGGGTCCGGCCGGACGAACAAGACCATGCCGCCGCACTGATCACCCACGTCTGAAGCCCGTCCAACGCTACGGCGGCGGTCAGTTGCGAACGTGGGGCAGCCGGGAGTGGCGCTCCATGTAGGTCTCATCGGGAGCGGCGAAATACTTCTGATCGGGAGCGGCGAATCCAAACTGTTCGTACAGGCGATGTGCGTCGTTGGTGTGCAGCAGCCACCGAAAGTCTCGGCCGGGGCCTTCGTTGATCATCGCCCGCAGCAGCCGATCATCGCCCCGTCGCCAGTGCGGTAAGCGCCCACCACTTGCCACGCGTTGTCGAGTTTACGGTCGAACATGGCCCGGGTGCGGTACTTCGCCCAGTAGGCATGTTCGGTCAGCTCGTGCCAGAGCCAGTCACGATCCAACCGGGCACCGGCGGTCGAAAATTCCGTGCCATCCAGGTTCGGCACACTCATTTCCTCATCTCGCGAGCCAGGCAGAACGCCACTGCAGCGAGTATCGCGCCAACGCCCACCCGCCGCGCCAGCCGCGTCGCCCGCGGAATGTCGGCGCTCGCCGGAGCCCGCCCATGCCCCATCAGCGCCCTGTCCTCGCGTCGGCTCCCGCCGTAGGTGTTGGTGCCGCCGAGCTGCAAACCCAAGGCTCCGGCGAAGGCGGCCTCGACCACCCCGGCATTCGGGCTGGGGTGCCGGCGGGCATCACAGCGCCAAGCAGCCAGTGCGCCAACGGGATCAGGTCCTGCTGCGGCGACCAGAACTCCACTGAGCCGGGAGGCGGGCAGACCCAGCGCATCATCTAGCCGGGCCGCCGCCCACCCGAACCGGCCGTAGCGGGCGTTGCGGTGGCCGATCATCGCGTCCAGGGTGTTGGCGGCCCGGTGCGCCACCAGGCCCGGAATCCCGGCCACCGCACCCCACAGCAGCGAAGCCACCACCGCGTCGGAGGTGTTCTCGGCCACGGATTCGACCACGGCGCGGGCGATCTCTCCCGGTCCCAGGGTGGTGGTCTCCCGGCCGACCAGGCTACGCAGCCGGGTCCGGGCGGGTGCCAGGTCGCCGGCGGCAAGAAGCCGGTGCACGGCATCCGCTTCGCGTTCCAGCGAGCGCCCGCCGAGCACCGTCCAGGTGACAGCGGCGGTGAGCGCGGTGCGCACCAACGGATTCCGGGCAGTTCGCTCGGCAACAACGGACAAGCCGGTGGTGACTCCCACGCACAGCAGCACATGTGCCAGTCCGCTCGATCGGCTGTCGCGGTAGGTCAGCGTCTCTAAGTAGATTGCGGCAGAACCGAATCCGGCGACCGGGTGCAGCCGGCGTGGGTCACCCCAGGCGCGGTCGGCCGTGTAGCCGAGCAGTAGTCCGAGGGCCCGGGCCGGCATCACCCGAGGGCCCGGTCGAGGGCGATCAGCAGCTGATCGGTCAACTCCGGGGGACGGACCGCGATCCGCACCCAGGTGTCGTCGAGGCCTGGGAAGGTGTCGGCGCGTCGTACCGCAATACCGTTCACGCGCAACACCGTATGCACCCCGCAACCGACTCGGGCCAGGACAAAGGGCGCGGCCCCGGCAACGAACGGCACCCCGTGCACTGCCAGGGCTTCGGTCATCCGATCCCGCCATTCCGCTAATTGTCTTGCTCGGCTATCACTTTCAGTCAACGCCCGGCTATCAGAGCAGGACAGCATGGCGGCCAGTGCCGGCGCAGACACCGACCACGGAATCTGCAGCCGTGCCGCGGCGCCGATCAGAACGGGATCGCCGAGCAGATACCCGGCCCGCACCCCGGGTATCGACCAGTGTTTGGTCAGGCTGCGGCTGACCAGCAGGCCCGGATACCGTTCGCCGGACAGGCTTTCCGGTTCGCCCGGAATCGCATCGAGGAACGCCTCGTCGATCAGCACCACCCGGCCGGGCCGCAGCAACCGGCGCAGCGTCTCAGCAGGGTGCAGAACCCCGGTGGGGTTGGTCGGGTTGCCGACCACGACGAGGTCGGCGTCATCGGGCACCGCGTCGGGGTGCACTGCGAAGCCGTCCTCGGCGCGGCACAGCACGGTGTCGACGGCGTGGCCGGCGGCGGTCAGGGCGGTGTGCGGCCCGGTGTACTGCGGGTGCACCACCACCGGCCGTCGCCAGCGGCGCAGCCGGGCCACCAGATCGAAGGCCTCGGATGCGCCCGCGGTGGGCAGCACCTCGCCGGGGGGAAGGCCGTGCCGGGCGGCCAGGGCACCGCGGGCAGCGGAAGCGTCAGGGTAAGAAGCGGCGTCGTCGAGCGAGGCATGCAGTGCGTCATCGAGCCAGTCCGGACGGGGCCCGGCGTAGACGTTCACCGCGAAATCGAGCAGCCCGGGCCCTGCCTCGGCATCGCCGTGATGATGCAGGTCATCTCCGGTGAAGCGGTGCACCGCGTCGGCGAAACGCTGGGCCAGCCGCGGATACCCGGCCCAGTGGGTGTGCAGGTAGGACGCGTGCAGGCTCGGCTCGGCGATACCGTCCGGGCCGTCCGGCAGCTGCCAGGCGGCGCCGGCCGGCCTCGCGAAAGTGACACGGGTGCGGTGGAATTCATGTCCGGTCAGCTGATCTCCGGCTCGCGCCAGCAGGTTGTCGGCCGGCGCGGTGGCGGTGCGGTAGCCCAGGGTCAGGCGCGGTGACATCGCCGCATCGGCGGGCAGTGCCCCGACGCCGGCGACCTCGTCGACACTGCGGCACAGGTAGGCCAACCCGCCACACTCGGCGACGGTCGGCACCCCCGCGGCAATCGCCTCCCGCAGCGCGCCGAGCAGTGCGGTGTTGGCGGCCAGTTCGGCGGCGTACACCTCCGGGAACCCACCGCCCAGATAAATGCCGGCGGTCCCGGCCGGCAGGCCCGAATCGGTGAGCGGATCGAACCAGGCCACCTCGCAGCCCGCGGCGCGCAGCAGCTCGAAAGTCTCGGTGTAGCCGAAGGTGAACGCCCGCCCACCGGCGACGGCCACCACGGGCCGGCCGGCAG
>JBDTEP010000027.1:0-10776 GCA_039922455.1 Mycobacterium sp.
TCCCACTGCAGCCGGGACTGTTCGTCGGCGGTGAATCCCAGCACGTAGTACACGACGGTTCGCGCGGCGAGCTCGGCCTGATCCGGGTGAACGCCCGCCGCCGCGGCCGACTCCGCCAGGCGCGCCACGATATCTGCGGCCGCCGCGGACTGGCCCGCAGCCAGGCTCGCCGAAACCAACTCGGCGCCGTCGGTGTGCGACAACAGCGCGTCCCGCAGCCGTTCGCACACCGTCTGGATTCGCCACTGCCAGTCGCCCGGTCCGGGATCTGCGCACGCCGCGGCCAGCACCCGATCGGCGACCGCGCCCAGCAACTGCTGTTTGTTGGCGAAATGCCAGTACAGTGCGCTGGGGCTGACGTTGAGCTCGCGCGCCAACCGGCGCATCGACAGGTCGGCGATGCCGTAGTTGTCCAGGATGGTTGCCGCTACGGCGACCACATCACGTTTGTGCAGCTGCACGCCGATACCATAACCTGAACAGCGTTCAGGACGGCATCTGCGAGAAACCGCAAACCATGCCGATCGAGCCATACACGAGTTGAAGACCACATCCACGACTTAAGGGAGCATCAGGTGACCCAGGCGGCTACCACTAGCACTGACACCGAGAACACCGACATTCTGGCGGTGGCCCGCGAGCAGGTGCTGGAGCGCGGCGAGGGGTTGAACAAGGAACAGGTGCTGGCGGTGTTCCAGCTGGGCGAGGACCGCCTCGACGCGCTGCTCGAGCTGGCGCACGAGGTCCGGATGCGCTGGTGTGGTCCTGAGGTCGAGGTCGAGGGCATCATCAGCCTCAAGACCGGTGGCTGCACCGAGGACTGTAACTTTTGCTCGCAGTCCGCGGTATTCGACGACTCCCCGGTTCGCGGGGTCTGGCTCGATATCGCCGAACTGGTGGAGGCCGCCAAGGCGACGGCCGCGACGGGCGCCACCGAGTTCTGCATCGTCGCGGCGGTGCGTGGTGCCGACGACAAGCTGCTCAAGCAGGTCGACGAGGGTATCCAGGCGATCCGCAAGGCGGGGCTGGACATCCCGATCGCCGCGTCGCTGGGGCTGCTGACCCCGCGTACCGCGAAGAAGCTCAAGGAGATCGGCGTCCACAAGTACAACCACAACCTGGAGACCGCGCGGTCCTACTTCCCCAGTGTGGTGACCACCCACGCCTGGGACGACCGGCAACAGACGCTGGAGCTGGTGCGTGAGAACGGCATGGAGCTGTGCAGCGGCGGGATCCTGGGCATGGGCGAGACGCTGGAGCAGCGCGCCGAGTTCGCCAGCCAGATCGCCGCGCTGAATCCCGACGACGTGCCGATCAACTTCCTGAACCCGCAGCCGGGCACACCGTTTGAGGACATGGAGCCGCTATCGGCCGTCGAGGCTCTCACCGCCATCGCCGCGTTCCGGCTGGCACTGCCTCGCACCACGCTGCGGTTCGCCGGCGGCCGCGAGATCACGCTGGGCGACCTGGGCGCCAAGCGCAGCCTGCTCGGTGGCGCCAACGCGATGATCGTCGGCAACTACCTGACCACGCTGGGTCGTTCGATCGACGACGACCTGGAGATGCTCGAAGAACTTCAGATGCCGATCAAAGCCCTCAGCGCCAGCCTGTAGAGACAGTTGATGGCTACCGAACTACCGGACCTGGTCGGCGCCGGCGTCTATAACGTCCACAACGGCACGTTGATCGGCGAAGCGGTCCATACCGCACTGCCGACCATCGCCCAGTTGGGCTTGCGGCCGCCCCGATTCTGCGCCGCCTGCGGTCGCAAGATGGCCGTGCAGGTCCGGCCGAACGGGTGGTGGGCGAAATGTTCCCGGCATGGCCAGGTGGACTCGGCGGAGCTGGCAGCGGGGTAGTGGCGCGCGCACGGGAATTCGGAGCGCCGCGCATCTCGCGGTTGGGTGCCATCAGTATCGTTGCCGCCGGGCTGGCCGCTGTCGGGTTGCCCATCGGTGTGCTCTGGGGGTGGATAGCCCCACCGATCCACGGCGTGGTGGCGCTCACCCGCGGCGGCGAGCGTGTTCAGGCCTACCTGGGCAACGAACCCGACCACTTCTTCGTCGCGCCGTTTCTGCTGCTGGGCCTGTTGGGCGTGGTGGCGGTGGTGTCGGCCACGCTGGCCTGGCAGTGGCGGGCGCATCGGGGCCCGGGGATGATCGTCGGGCTGTCACTGGGCTTGACCGCGGGCGCGTCGCTGGCGGTGCTGATCGGCAGCGTACTGGTGAACCGCCGCTACGGAAGCGTCGACATCGCTGCTGCACCGGTGACTCCCGAGCACCGGGTGCACTACATGGCCGAGGGGCCGCCGGTGTTCTTCGGGCACACGCCTTTGCAGATCGCGGCCACGCTGCTGCTGCCGGCGGCAACGGCGGCGCTGGTGTATGGCCTGTGCGCGACCTGGAGCACCCGCGATGACCTTGGCGGGTATCCGCCTGAGCTCGGCACTGCGCCGTTGATGGCGAGCCCGGCCGTCACTGCGGAAGGCGGCGCTCCGCCCCGCCGGTGATGACCCGGACCGCCACCAGGCCCAGCCGAACCAGACCGACGTAGGTTTTGGGATTGAGCAGCGCCGGCCAGTCGCTGCGCGCCCCGGCCTCCGGCAGTGGTCGGTTGGCGAACCGGTCACGCAACCAGGCCAGCACCATCGGTGTCGACAGCGGGTGCAGCAGCAAGTGCTCGCTGAGCAGGTCGCGATGGTAGGTCAACCGCGCACCGCCGGCCGCATAGGCCTGAGCCAGCACGTCGATGTCGTCGACCGAGATCACCTGGTCGTGGATGGCCTGCACCATCAGCATCGGGGGAGCGGGCACCGCGCCGCCGAGCCTGGTGTCGTTGAAGACATGCTGCACGGCGGGGGTCTCCACCAACTGTTCCAGCGGCCGATCGATATAGGAGTTCAGGGATCGGTGGTGCAGGCGCAGCACCGCGCCGCCGGTGGTTGACGTCTCCAGCGAGTGCAGCAGTGCCCGCCCGTAGACGGTGGCGTGCTGCTCAATGACCTCGTCCAGGTCGGGATAGGCCCGCGCCAGGGCCGCGATCATGACGGCCGGCAGACCGGACCAGAATGTGCCATTCAGCCGCTTCAGCGTGTTGCCGAGGTCGCCGACAGGTGAGCCAAGCGCGGCGCCGACGACGTTCAGTTCGGGGGCGTAGCTGCCGGCGACCTCGGCCGCCCAGCCGGTGGCCAGGCCGCCACCGGAGTAACCCCACAGCCCGATCGGGCCGTCGGGGGACAGCCCCAGTTGCTCGGCAGCCTGCGCCGCGCGCACACCGTCGAGCACGCAGTAGCCCGGTTCGTGCGGCGCGCCCCAGTGACCGTCCCGGCCCTCGTGGTCGGGGATCGAGACCGCCCAGCCCTGCGCCACGATCGCGGCGATCAGCACGAACTCGAGCTGGGCGAACGCGCCGTACGCCTTGGCCCGCCGGCGCAGTGCGTAGGAGGGGAAGCAGTGGCCGTCCACCGCGTCGATCGCGCACTGGTAGGACACGACCGGACACGGGCCGGTGGAGTCGCGGTCGCCGGGTACCAGCACCGTGGTCACCGTCGCCTGCGGGAGGCCGTTACGGTCGGTGGTCCGGTAGAGCAGTTGGGTGGCGTGCATCCGCTGGGGGATCAGGCCCAGAAATGCCAGTTCGACGTCACGGGAGCGCAGCACGGTGCCCGGCAGGGCGTGCTCGAACCCCGCCGGTGGCTCATAGAACGGATCCTCGGCCGGCAGCAGCGGGTGAGTGCCGGGCTGCAGCGGCTCGTGCGGTGGCTGCCCGATCCACTCGACAGATGTTTCGCGGGCCAAGCCGTCGAATTCCATCCCGGCATTGTTACTTAAGACGCCGTTAAGATTCCAGTCCGACCCACCCCGGCGGGCGTAACGCCGCAAATTCGTCGGTTACCCGCAGCTCGGAGTCGGTGAACCGGTACCGGGCCGCGGGCCGGCCCCCGCTGCGCCCGGAGCGGGCGGTGGTGCCGGTGCGGGTGATCACCCCGCGGCGAACGAGCACCCGCTGCAGGTTGGTGGCGTCGACCTGATGCCCGAGCACGACACTGTAGATGTCACGCAGTGTAGATATGATGAATTCCGTTGGAGCCAAGGCAAACCCAATATTTGTGTAGGACATCTTGGCGACCAACCGGCTGTGGGCGTGGGCCACTATCGGCGCGTGGTCGAACGCCATCGGCGGAAGTGCGTCTACGGGATGCCAGTGGGTGTCTCCGGGTAGTTCCGGGTCGGCCGGCGAGGGCACCAGGCCGAGAAATGTCGAGGCGATGGTGCGTACGCCGGGTACCCGGCCTGGGTCGGAGAACACAGCCAGCTGCTCAAGGTGGGCGATTTCACGCAGGTCGACCTTCTCGGCGAGCTGGCGGCGCGCGGAGTCCGTCACGTCCTCATCGTGGCGCAACACCCCACCGGGCAGCGACCACCAGCCCAGCTGGGGTTTTCGTGCTCGCTGCCACAGCAGCACGTTCAGTCGGGGGCGGCGGCGTTCGAGATCGTCAACCTGGAAGACCGCGGTGAGCACTTCGTGCGCGGTGCTAGTATGAGCCATGTTTTCGATTGTAAGTCGAAAACCTATCTTGCGAGAGGATTCGCCCATGACGACCCTCACCGAAACCGGTGTGAATGCGGGTAACCTGGCCGACCGCATCGTCAACTCGCCCGCCGGCTACAGCGGAATCGAGCCCGACGAAGAGTGGGTAGCCGAGATCCTCCGGCTTAAAAAGGAGCGCAACGCAACGATCCTGGCGCACAACTACCAGCTGCCGGCGATCCAGGACATCGCTGACCACGTCGGCGACTCGCTGGGGCTGGCCCGCATCGCCGCCACGGCCCCCGAGGACACCATCGTGTTCTGCGGCGTGCACTTCATGGCGGAGACCGCCAAGATCCTGTCCCCGGACAAGACGGTGCTGATCCCCGACGCCCGGGCGGGTTGCTCGCTGGCCGATTCGATCACCGCCGACGACCTGCAGGCCTGGCGTGATGACCACCCGGGCGCGGCAGTGGTGTCCTACGTCAACACCACGGCGGCGGTCAAGGCGCTCACCGACTACTGCTGCACGTCGTCGAACGCCGTCGACGTGGTCAACTCGATCGAACCGGACCGTGACGTGTTGTTCCTGCCCGACCAATTTCTGGGTCAGCACGTCCAACGGGTCACCGGGCGCAAGAACATGCACATCTGGGCTGGCGAGTGCCACGTGCACGCGGCAATCAACGGTGACGAGCTCGAGGAGAAAGCGCGAGCGAACCCGGACGCCGAGCTGTTCGTACACCCGGAGTGCGGCTGCGCGACGTCGGCGCTGTATCTGGTGGGCGAGGGCCACTTCCCGGCGGAGCGGGTCAAGATCCTGTCCACCGGCGGCATGCTCGAGGAGGCCCGACGGACCCAGGCCAGCACGGTACTGGTCGCCACCGAGATCGGCATGATCTACCAGCTGCAGAAGGCGGCGCCGGAGGTCGACTTCGAACCGGTCAATTCCAAGGCAGCCTGCAAGTACATGAAGATGATCACCCCGGCGGCCCTACTGCGCAGTCTCACCGAGGGTGCCGACGAGATCCACGTCGACCCGGAGATCGCGAAGCTGGCGCTGCGCAGCGTGCAGCACATGGTGTCGATCGGACACTCGGCCCCGGTCAGCAAGTGACCGCTGGTCCCGACTGGCAGCAGCGGGCCGATGTCGTTGTCATAGGCACCGGAGTCGGCGGTCTGGCCGCAGCCCGGGCCGCACACCGTGCCGGCCGGGATGTCGTGGTGCTCAGTAAGGCCGACACCAGCTACGGGGCTACCGCCACGCACTACGCCCAGGGCGGGATCGCGGTAGTGCTGCCGGGCAGCGACGACTCGGTGGAAGCTCACGTCGCCGACACGCTGGCCGCCGGCGGCGGACTATGCGACCGCGAAGCGGTGAATTCGATTGTGGCCGACGGCTATCGCGCGGTCGCCGAGTTGGCCGGCGTCGGCGCACAATTCGACCGGGGCACTGACGGAAACTGGGCGCTCACCCGCGAGGGTGGGCACGGCCGGAGCCGCATCATTCATGCGGGCGGCGACGCGACCGGAGCCGAGGTGCAGCGCGCACTGGATGACGCGGCGGCCGGCCTGGACATCCGTCGCGGCCAGATGGTGCTGCAGATCCTGCGCGACGCCGGCGCGGTCACCGGGGTACTGGTGGCAAACGCCGACGGGATCGGCGTGATCCACGCCCCGTCGGTGGTGCTGGCGACCGGCGGCCTGGGCCATCTGTACCGGGCCACCACCAATCCCGGCGGTGCCACCGGAGACGGGGTGGCACTGGCCCTACGGGCCGGGGTCGCGGTCAGCGACCTGGAGTTCATCCAATTCCATCCGACCATGCTTTTTGCCGCTGGAAGCGGCGGCGCGGCCGGCGGGCGCCGACCGTTGGTCACCGAGGCGGTGCGCGGGGAGGGCGCCAAGCTGATCGACTCCCGCGGCGCCTCGGTCACCGAAGGTGTGCACCCGATGGGGGACCTGGCGCCGCGCGACGTGGTGGCGGCGGCTATCGACACAAGGCTGCGCGAGACCGGAGACGACTGCGTCTATCTCGACGGCCGCGGGATTGCCGGTTTCGCGGATCGGTTCCCGACCGTCACCGCGGCCTGCCGTGCCGCCGGCATCGACCCGGTCAGCCAACCCATCCCGGTGGTCCCGGGTGCGCATTACAGCTGCGGGGGTGTCGTCACCGACGTCAGCGGCCGCACCGACCTGCCCGGCCTGTTCGCCGCCGGGGAGGTGGGCCGCACCGGCATGCACGGAGCCAACCGGCTGGCCTCCAACAGCCTGCTGGAGGGCTTGGTGGTGGGCGGCCGGGCAGGGGCCGCGGCCGCGGCCCACGCCCTGTCAGCCGGCCGGGTGCAGGCCGGCCCGCCCGGGCCGGTCCGGCACGCCGCGCTGAACCGCGACACCCTCCAACAGGCCATGTCCAGTGATGCCTCGGTGGTCCGCGACGCCCACGGCCTGCGGCGGCTCACCGACCTGCTGTCGACCGCCGGTGAGCGGTCCGCCGCGGACCGTAGCGCTTCCGAGGACGCCGCGTTGACGCTGGCGGCCGTGGTGATCGCTGGGGCGGCATTGGCGCGCACCGAAAGTCGCGGCTGCCACCACCGGGCCGAGTACCACGCCGCCGACCCCAGTCGTGCGTGCAGTACCACCGTCCGACTGCACGACGGCGCGGTCGTGCTCGATGCGCCGGCGGCGGTGGCCTCGTGACACCCTCGGGGACACTCTCGCAGGCCGAACTCGCCGAAACCCGACAAATCATCACGCGGGCGCTCGACGAGGATCTGCGCTACGGGCCCGACGTCACCACCATGGCGACGGTGCCGGCCGACGCGATGGCTCAGGCGGCGCTGGTGACCCGGGAATCTGGTGTGATCGCCGGTGTCGACATTGCGCTGCTGGTGCTCGATGAAGTGCTGGGCACCGACGGCTACCGGGTACTGGATCGGGTGGCCGACGGGGCCCGCCTGGAGCCCGGCGCACCGGTGCTGACCCTGCAGGCCGACACCCGCGGCCTGCTTACCGCTGAGCGTACGATGCTCAACCTGGTCTGCCACCTGTCCGGGATCGCCACCGCGACCGCGGCCTGGGTCGACGCCGTGGACGGTACGTCAGCGCGGATTCGCGACACCCGCAAAACCCTGCCGGGCCTGCGGATACTGCAGAAATATGCGGTGCGGGTCGGTGGCGGGACGAATCACCGGATGGGCCTGGGCGATGCCGCCCTGATCAAGGACAACCACGTCGCCGCGGCCGGTTCGGTGGCAGCGGCGCTACGGGCAGTCCGGGCGGCCGCTCCCGACGTGCCTTGCGAAGTCGAGGTGGACTCCCTGGAGCAATTCGACGAGGTGCTCGCCGAGGGGCCCGAGTTGGTGTTGCTGGACAACTTCCCGGTCTGGCAGACCCAGATCGCGGTGCAGCGGCGCGACTCCCGGGCACCCGGCGTGCTGCTGGAGGCATCCGGCGGACTGACCCTGGACAGTGCGGCCGGCTACGCCGCCACCGGTGTCGACTACCTGGCGGTGGGTGCCCTCACCCACTCGGTGCGGGTGCTCGATATCGGCTTGGATATGTAGACGATTCGGCTCGACGAAGATCAGACGATATCGCCGACGAGTACCGCGACCTTGCGGCCCTGCATCCGGACCGCCCAGGGCAACGACTTGTCCGTCGTTCCGACCGGCAGGATCCGCGTGTTGGTGATGTGGACCTCGCGCCGCAGGATACGCACGTCGGCTTCGCCGGCGGCGACGACGTTTTTTACCCAGTCGGCCCTGCCGTGGCCCAAGGCAATCGCTAACTGGTCGCCCTTGCGATAGGTCGTCACCACCGTCTCATAGGGCTTGCCGGACTTGCGTCCGCGATGTTTGATGACCGACGCCCCCGGAAGGAACCGGGCAACCCGCTTCACCACCGGGTTCATGTATTTGATCTGCAACCGATCCAGCCAGGGCGGGAACACCGCCGGCAGGCTCGAGGTGTTGTTCCGATCAGCGTTGGTGGCCATGGCCACTCCGTTCCTTGAAGGGGTTCAGGTGATGTCGGCGACGAGGATCCCGACCCGGCGAGCCGCCCGCCGGACGATCCACGGCAAATCGCTGGTATCGCCGCCGATCGGCACGATCCGCGGGTTGGTGACGTGCACATCGCGCCGGAACAGGTGCACATCGGCTTCGCCGGCAGCGAGGACGTTCTTGACCCAGTCGGCCTTGCCATGGCCCAGCATCACGGCCAGCGCCGGCCCCTTGGTGTAGGCGTGCACCACCGTCTGGTAGGCCCGGCCGGACTTGCGGCCGCGGTGCTCGAACACCGCGAAAGTCGGGATAAAGCGGCGGAACCGTTTCACGATCGGGCTGATGAACCTGTTCTGGATGCCATCGAGCCAGTCGGGGAAGATGTAGGGCACGCCGGGCAGGCTCTTGGGGTGGTTGTTGGTAGACAATTCGGGCTACTCCATTCACGAGATCACAGCTGTCCACCAGACTAGCCGCGCTGTCGAACACGCCGTATTGGCACCTACCGACGTTGATCGTGCGAGCGTTGATCGTGCGAGCACGGTGACTTGCGGGTCGAATTCCCGCCCGGACCGCACACTCGATGCTCTCGACCCACACGGACACGCACCGGCCGCTCTGCCGAGCTTGGCGATAACCACTTGAACGGCTCTGGGACAATGGACGACGTGAACACCGGCCTGATGGCACGCATCGACTTGCGCGGCACCGATCAGTCTGGCCTTTCCCAGGCCCAGCTGCGCGCCGTCCTGCCACGCGGCGGCGTGGACGTGGAAGCGGTGTTGTCGCGGGTGCGGCCGATCGTCGAGGCGGTCGCGCAGCGCGGCGTGGCTGCGGCTCTGGAGTTCGGCGAATCGTTCGACCACGTGCGGCCGGCCGCGGTCCGGGTACCGGGTGCGGCGCTGCAGGCCGCACTTGCTGAGCTGGACCCAGCCGTGCGGACCGCCCTCGAGATGGCGATCACCCGGGCCCGGGCGGTGCACACTGACCAGCGGCGCACCGATACCACCACCACGCTGGCGCCCGGTGCGACCGTCACCGAGCGCTGGGTTCCGGTCGAGCGGGTCGGCCTGTATGTGCCGGGCGGCAACGCGGTGTACCCGTCCAGTGTGGTGATGAACGTCGTCCCGGCCCAGATCGCCGGCGTCGACTCCCTGGTCGTGGCCAGCCCGCCGCAAGCCGGGGTGCAGGGTCAGTTCGAGGGACTGCCGCACCCGACGATCCTGGCCGCGGCCCGGTTACTCGGCGTCGACGAAGTCTGGGCGGTCGGTGGCGCGCAGGCGGTGGCGCTGTTGGCCTATGGCGGTGTCGACACCGATGGCACCGAGCTGGCCCCGGTCGACATGATCACCGGACCCGGCAACATCTATGTCACCGCCGCCAAACGGCTGTGCCGTTCGCAGGTCGGTATCGACGCCGAAGCGGGCCCCACCGAGATCGCGATACTCGCCGATCACACCGCCGACCCGGCACATCTGGCCGCCGACCTGATCAGCCAGGCCGAGCACGATGAAATGGCCGCCAGCGTGCTGGTCACCACCAGTTCTGAGCTGGCCGATGCCACCGACCGACAAGTGCGGGTCCAGCTGGAGACGACCGTGCACCGCCAGCGGGTGACCACGGCGCTGGCCGGACGCCAATCGGCGATCGTGCTGGTCGACGACTTGGACGCCGGCATCCGGGTGGTCAACGCCTACGCCGCCGAGCACCTGGAGATCCAGACCGCCGACGCGGCCGCGGTGGCGACCCGAATCCGTTCGGCGGGAGCAATTTTCGTCGGCCCGTATGCGCCGGTCAGCCTCGGTGACTACTGCGCGGGGTCCAACCACGTGTTGCCCACGGCGGGCAGTGCGCGGCACTCCAGCGGATTGTCCGTGCAGACCTTCCTGCGCGGAATCCACGTCGTCGACTACACCGAGGCCGCCCTCAAGGATGTCAGCGGGCACGTGATCGCGCTGGCCGACGCCGAGGATCTGCCGTCGCACGGCGAAGCAGTGCGGCGGAGGTTCGAATCATGACCCGCCCCGGAGACGGCATCACCCTGGCTGACCTGCCGCTCCGCGATGACCTGCGCGGTAAGTCGCCCTACGGCGCACCGCAACTGGCGGTGCCGGTGCGGCTGAACACCAACGAGAATCCGCACCCGCCGAGTACGGCGCTGATCGACGACCTCGCCCGCTCGGTGCGCGACGCCGCGGCCGATCTGCACCGCTATCCCGACCGCGACGCGGTGGCATTGCGC
>JBDTEP010000028.1:0-19757 GCA_039922455.1 Mycobacterium sp.
TCCCGGTCCCACACACCGCTCGCGGACCGGGAACACGCACGCTCGGCGAAGCGGGGAGGCGGATGAATCGCTACGTCGCGCTGGGCAGTTCGATGGCTGCCGGCCCCGGCATCCGGCCCGTCGTCACCGGTGCGCCCCGGGCGTCGGGACGCTCGGAGCGCAACTACCCGCACCTGGTCGCGCACGCACGGGACCTTGACCTCGTCGACGTCACGTTCTCCGGCGCGACGACGGCCCACCTGCTGACCGACCGCCAGGCCGCCGCCCCGCCGCAGATCGAAGCGCTCAACGGCTCCGAAACCCTGGTGACGATCACCATCGGCGGCAATGACGTCGGTTATGTGCCGTTGCTGGTTGCAGCGGCACTCTTCGGCCCACTCGCCCCGATCCTGCCCGTCACCGGCGCGCTACTGGACCGCGGCAAACGGCAGCAGGCGCTGGACGAGGTTGAAGCCGCCCTGCGGGCGGTCGGCGCCGCGGTGCGGGACCGGGCACCGCAGGCGCGGGTGCTCTTCGTCGACTACCTGACCCTGATGCCACCGGTTGGGGTCCGAGCCGGACCACTGCCCGAACGCGTCGCTGATCTGGCCCGTCACATTGCCACCGAACTGGAGCGGCACACCGCCGCGGCCGCGGCCGCCACCGGCTGCGAGGTGGTGCGTGCCGGCCAGGCCAGCCGGGAGCACCACCCGTGGTCGGCGACGCCGTGGACGGTGGGCGCCGGCCTGCCGCTGCCGTGGCGGCCGTGGCCGTTTCACCCCAACGTCGCGGGTATGGCCGCGGTCGCTGAGATGGTGGAGGCGCAACTGGGTGAGACCGGGATTACGAACCCGGATTAAGCGGTAACGCCGGGTGCACCCGGTTTGCCGGGCGTGCCGGGCTCGCCGTGGACGGTGGCCCGCCCGGCCTGCCCGGCCTTACCGGCCGAGACCGCCCCGCTGTCGCCACCGGCCCCGCCGCCGTCCGCGCCGTTGCAGATCACCCCGCAAGCGTCGGGGTAGAGCGGGCTAAGAGGTGGTTGATTGGGGCGGTGAGCTGCTTACCCGGCCTCTCCCAGGGCCGCGTCCAGCCGCATGCAGATGTCCTTTGCTGTGAAAAAGGCGAGTCGAGCCGCCCCGATCCTCAGTCCGGTGCAGCGACGTCCGAAGGGCGGCTTCCCCGTTGCCGAGCTGTTGTGCCATTCCAGTGGACCTCCCCTGTGGCTACGGGGCGAAAAATGCAGATTTGAGAAACCGGTCGTGCGGTCTAAGCCAATAAAACATACCCACGAGACGATTTTAACTTGGTTTTCAGTAAATCGGTGGACAATTGACGCCCACGTTACTACTATCCTCCCCCTGAGGGGCACGTTAACGCCGTGTTACGGCTCTAAGGACGAATCGGAGAGGTTGCAGCGCGATGGCTGGTAAGGACGACGTCACTGGTAGCGAGAGCTCGGCCAAGGGCGGGCTCCGGCGGCGGGGCCGCGGGATTCTGGGTGCGTCTTCGGCGGTGGGTGCGTTTTTGGCGTTCGGGTTGGGGCCGTTGGGTTCGGCGCCGACGGCCAACGCTGACTTTGAGGACTTGTTCACCGACCTGTTCGACCCGAGCGCCTGGGGCAACGTGTCGGGTGATTTCGACAGCCTGTTCACCTCGTCGGACTGGGGTGTCGGTGGTGCGGATGCGACTGGGATCGAGATGGCCCAGTTGTGGGACACGTACTTCTACACGCCGTTGCACGCTAATTTGCAGGCTTGGATTGACTCTGATTTCGGGTCGCAGGTCAACGGTGTGGTGAACCAGATGTTCGCCCCGTTCACCGAGGGTTTCTGCGGGATGATCTGTAACGGTCTCGATGGCACCGAGGCCGACCCGGATGGTCAGGCCGGTGGCTTGTGGTTCGGGGATGGCGGTAACGGCTGGTCGTCGACGACGGACGAGGTGGTCGGCGGTAACGGCGGACACGCCGGTGGTATCGGCAATGGCGGTGACGGCGGCGCCGGTGGTTTCGGTGCCGATGGTGGCAATGGTGGCCATGGCGGTGAGATGTGGGGCAACGGCGGCGATGGTGGAGCCGGCGGGGCTGCGACGGCGCTGTTGGCGGCTGGCAACGGTGGCAATGGTGGCTCCTCGGGGCAGGCTCAGGACTTCTTCGGGATGGGTGCGCTGGGCAACGGCGGTGACGGCGGCGTCGGTGGTGCGGGCTGGAACGGCACCAACGGCGCCACGGGCGGCACGGCTGGCGCCAATGGTGGCAACGGGCTGGCCGGCACCAACGGGGGCAACGGTGGAGCCGGCGGCGCTGGTTCCTCGATCCTGGGTATCGGCGGAAGTGGTGGTGCCGGCGGTGCCGGTGGTAACGGCGGCAACGGCGGGGCCGGGGCGACCGGGTCGGCCGGCACGTTCGACAACACCGGTGATGGCAACGGCGGCACCGGCGGCAGCGGTGGTAACGGCGCGAACGGCGGCAACGGCGGCAAGGGCGGAGCGGCCGGGACGGGCGCGTCGCTGTTCGGTGGCAACGGCGTGGTCGGTGTCGGTGGCAACGCCGGCAACGGCGGGTCGGCAGGCCTGGCCGGCGACGGCGGGGCCGGCGCGGCCGGCACCGCTGCGCATCCCGACGGCGGTAACGGCGGCGACGGTGGCGAGGCGGGCAATGGTGCGGCCGCGGGCACAGCGGGCACCGGTTCAGCCAACGGGGCTGCGGGTACTGCCGGTGGTCCTCCGACCGTGGCCAACGGCAATGGCGGGGCCGGCGGCAACGGCTACGACGCCTCCACCGGCACCGTCCCCGGTGCGATTGGCGGCAACGGCGGCAATGGCGGCACCGGCGGGACGCAGGGCAACGGCGGCGACGGCGGAACCGGCGGCACCGGCGCGGCCGGGGCCGCGGGAGCGCTCGATGCCGATGCCGGCAACGGCGGTACCGGTGGAAACGGCGGCGACGGTGGCGCTGCCGGCAGCGGCTTGAGCGGTCTCACCGAAGGCAACGGCGGCAACGCCGGGGCCGGCGGGGCCGGCGGGACCGGCTACGACGCGGCCGGCGACCCGAGTGCGGCAGCGGGTACCTCCGGCACCGCGGGTGGTAACGGTGGTGCCGGCGGTGTCGGCGGTTCCGGCTTCAACGCTGGCAACGGCGGCACCGGCGCGCTGGCCGGTGACGGCGGTAACGGCGCCGCCGGTGATGCGACCACCCCCGACGGGGGCAACGGTGGCGACGGGGGCAACCCCGGCCTCGGTGGCGCGGCAGGCACCGCCCACGGCGGCAACTACGGCGCGGCCGGCATGTCACCGACCGACCCGCAGGGCCACGGTGGTAACGGCGGCGACGGCTACGACCCGTCCACGGACGCCAATGCGCCTTCCGGCGCCAGTAGCGGCAGTGGCGGTAAGGGCGGCGACGGCGGCGACTACGGGGACGGGGGTAATGGCGGTAACGGCGGCACCGGCACCGACGGGGCGGTCGGCCAGGACGGCGGTGCCGGCGGTAACGGCGGCGCCGGCGGCAACGGTGGAGCGCTCGCCGGTAACGGTGGTCACGGCGGTAACGCCGGCGACGCCGGGAACGGCGGGGACGGGCAGATCGGTGTGCCCCCGGCCGACGGTGACGTCAATGGCACCAACGGTGGTAACGGCGGCGCCGGCGGAAACGGTGGCGCCGGTGGTAACGCGCTGGCCGACAGTGGCAACGGCGGCAATGCCGGCACCGCCGGCAATGGCGGAAACGGCGGCACGGCCGGGGCAATCCAGCACACCGACAGTGCCTTCCACGCCTATTCCCAGCATGGCTTGGTCGGGGGCGCAGGAGGTGATGGCGGTAACGGCGGTGACGCCGGCCTCGGCGGTGCCAGTGGCGCCGACGGCACCAGCACCGACGGCGGTAACGGCGGTCACGGTGGCGACACCTTCACCAAGACGCCCAACGACTACAACGGCGGCCGTGTCGATGTGGCCGGCTTCGCCGGCAACGGCGGCAACGGCGGGAGCGGCGGTTCCGGCGGCCTGAACCCCGGACACGGCGGTGACGGTGGTAACGGCGGCAACGGCAACACCGTGTTCGTCAACGGGCCCGGTGGCACCGGCCAGACCGGGCACACCGGCGACGGCGGGGTGGCAGGCACCGGCGGGCACGGCGGTGCCGGTGGCGACGCCACCGGCGGCAACACCGGCGGCGCGGGCGGTAACGGCGGCACCGGCGGTATCGCCGGTGGCAACAGTGGCTTTAACTACACCGGTGGGCAGGGCGGTGACGGCGGTGCCGGCGGCGGCAGCGAGTCCGGCACGGGCGGTGTCGGCGGTAACGGCGGTGACGGCGGCGCCAGCCAGAGCACCAACGTCAACGCTGTTGGTGGCAACGGCGGCGCCGGTGGGGTCGGCGGGGCCAGCCAGACCGGCACCGGCGGAAACGGCGGCACTGGAGGCGGCGGCGGCGAGGGTGTCGACGGTGGCACCACCCGTCCGGACGGCACCACCCTGGTCAACGGCACCAGCGCCGGTGACGGCGGCGTGGGTGGTGCCGGCGGCGACGGTGTGAACTCCGGTGACGGCGGTACCGGTGGCAACGCCGGCAACGGCGGCAACGGCGCCGACGGCTTCGAGGACGGCACCGCGGGCAGCCGCGTCGGCGGTAACGGCGGCAACGGCGGCGACCGCGGTGCGGGTGGCGCGGCGGGCATCGCCAACGGTGGTACCACCGGCACCAACGGTGCCGACGGTGTTAGCGGCGGCGACGGCGGCAACGGCGGCAACGGCGCGGACGGCACGACCGCTGCCGGCGGTGCCGGCGGTAACGGCGGAAACTCCGGTGCCGTCGGTAACGGCGGTAACGGCGGTAACGCCGGTAACGGCGGCGTCACATCGAGCGGGTTCGGGCCTAATGGCGCCCGCGGCGGCGCGGGCGGTGACGCCAGCGGTGTCGGCAACGTGGCCGGGGCCGGCGGCAACGGCGGGACCGGTGCCACCTCAAGCGCGAGTGGCAGCCAGGTCGGTGGCAGGGGCGGCAACGGCGGCAACGGCGGCAACGGCGCCAACGGCGCTGCCGGCAATGTCGGGGGTCACGGCGGCACCGGCGGTGTTGGCGGGCACAACTCCGCTGGCGGCCAGGGCGGCATGGGCGGACTGGGTGGCAACGACGGCACCGCCACCGGTGGGGCCGGCGGCGCGCGTGGCTTCCCAGGCGGCCATAACGGTGGTGGTGGTGGCGGCGGTGGCGGCGGCGGCGTCGGCCAAGCCGGTAACGACGGTGGCGCCGGTGGTGCCGGCGGCCGTGGCGGGGTCGGTGTAAATGTGCCCGGCGGCCACGGCGGCAACGGCGGCGCCGGCGGCACTGGCGGCACGTCGGGCCCCAACGGCGACGGCGCGGGCGGTGCCGGCGGCGATGGCGGCGCGACTGGCGCGGGGGCCGGCACTGATGGCGGCAATGGTGGCAGCGGCGGCCCGGACGGGACGCCCGGCGGCCCCGGCACGCCCGGCGCCGACGGGTAACGCCGGGATCGGCTAAAGGTGGGAAACGCCCCGCACACGCGAAAGTGTGCGGGGCGTTTCCCATGCCCGCCGTGAGTTGCCCGACTCGGCCCAGCCTGACCCGGCCCCCGACGCGCCCACCCATTAACGTGGACGCGTGGATTACAAGTCGAAGTTGATGCCCGTCTTCGGTGCTGTCCTGATCGGTGCAGTGTTGAGCGGCGGTTGCAGCCGTGCGCCGGAGGCAACAGCGCCGGCACCGGATGCCGCCGCGGCCGTCGGGTTCGCCAACACCCTGAGCGACAAGGTGACCATCGACGCGATGATGGCGCACCTGCAGAAGCTGCAGGACATCGCCAACGGCAACAACAACACCCGCGCCGTCGGTACCCCGGGATATGACGCCAGCGTCGATTACGTGGCCAACACATTGCGCGAACACGGTTACGACGTGCAGATCCCCGAGTTCACCGCCCGGGTGTTCAAAGCCGAAAAGGGCTCGGTGCAACTCGGTGACAAGACCGTGGAAGCGCGCGCATTGCAGTACAGCCTCGGCACCGCGCCCGACGGTGTCACCGCGCCGATGGTGGCGGCGCCGGCCGATGACAGCCCGGGCTGCAGCCCCGAGGACTACGACGGACTGCCGGTCAAGGGCGCCGTCGTCTTGGTGGACCGCGGGACCTGCCCCTTTAAGGAGAAGATGGCCATCGCCGTCGAGCGGGGTGCGGTGGCGCTGATCGTCGCCGACAGCGTCGACGAGCAGAAGATGGGTGGCACCCTGGGGGAGAAGACCGAGGTCAAGATTCCCGTGGTGAGCGTGACCAAAGCCGATGGTGCGATGCTGCGTGGGCAGCCCGGCGACAAAGAGAAAAAGGTCACCGTCAAACTCGACGCCCACACTGACGACATCCCGTCGCGCAACGTGATCGCCCAGACCAAGACCGGCTCGACCGAGAACGTGGTCATGCTCGGCGCCCACCTGGACAGCGTCCCGGAGGGACCGGGCATCAACGACAACGGCTCCGGGGTGGCCGCGGTGCTGGAGACGGCTCTGCAACTGGGGGATTCGCCGCAGGTGCACAACGCGGTACGGTTCGGGTTCTGGGGAGCCGAGGAGATCGGCCTGGTCGGCTCGAGGAATTACGTCGAGTCGCTTGACGTCGATCAGCTCAAGAACATCGCGCTGTACCTGAACTTCGACATGCTCGGCTCGCCGAACCCGGGCTACTTCACCTACGACGGCGACCAGTCGCTGGCGGCGGACAAACGCGGCCAGCCGGTGGTGCCGGAAGGCTCGGCCGGCATCGAGAGGACTCTGGTGGCATACCTCAAGTCCGTCGACAAGGAGCCCCGCGACACCTCGTTTGACGGTCGCTCGGACTACGACGGATTCACCGCGGCGGGTATCCCGTCCGGCGGGCTGTTCTCCGGTGCGGAGGTCAAGAAGTCGGCCGACGAGGCGAAGCTATGGGGCGGTGCCGCCGATGAGCCGTTCGACCCGAACTACCACCAGAGCGGCGACACCATCGACAACATCGACCGTGACGAACTGGCCATCAACGGTCGGGGTGTCCCCTATGCCGTGGGCATCTACGCCCAGGACCTCAGCGGCCGCAATGGTGTCCCGGTTCGGGAGGACCGCACCCGCCACGGCGTCAGTACCCCATGATCCGTCCGGCGGGAGCTCTACTGGTCTTCCAGGTCGTCGTCTTTCAGTTCGCAGTCGGCCTGCTGGCCGGCTGCTCGCCGGAGTCAGTTCAGCCGCCGCTGTCGAACCGGCTGGCCGGCCAGGTCACCGTGGCTGCGATGCTGTCGCACCTGCAGCGGCTGCAGGAGATCGCCGATGCCCACCAGCGGAATCGGGCCGACGGTACACCGGGTTTCGACGCCAGCGCGGAGTATGTGGCGAACACCCTGCGGAACAAGGGCTTCGATGTCACGATGCCCGAGATCACCAGGTTGGAGACCACGGCGTCCGGCAAGCCCACCCTGACCGTCGCCGGCATCGGCTACCCGGTTGACCAGGCGTCGCTGCTGGTGCGCACCCCGGCCGGTGGGGTGACCGGGCTGGTGGTCCGCCCAGCCCGGTCAACCGGCTGCGCGCCGGGCGATTATCCGGTGAAGGTGCCGCACGGGGGGATCGCCGTGGTCAGCGACGCCGGCTGCTCGGTGGTAGATAAGCAGAATGTGGCCGCGAACCGCGGTGCCGCCGCACTGATCGTGGTCAGCCTGCCGAGCCGTAATGGTGCGCCCGCCGGACTGTTCCCACCCGGTTACTATGACCAGCTCACGCTGCCGGTGGCGGTGACCGGTCGGGACGGCGACGCCGCGCTGCGTCGCGCCACCGGTGCGGTACGGCTGGTACTGGACGCCGTCACCGTCAAGGTCACCTCACGAAACATTTTGGCGCAGACCACAACCGGCTCTGGACATGACGTCGTGATGGTCGGCGCGCACCTGGACGGCGCCGCCGGTGGGCCGGGCATCAATGACAATGGATCCGGGGTGGCCGCGGTGCTGGAGACCGCGCTGCAGCTGGGCCCGTCGCCGGGGGCGACCAACGCGGTGCGGTTCGCGTTCTGGGCCGCCGCCGAACAGCAGCTCGGCGGATCCACCGACTACGTATTCGGCCTCAACCGCGACCAGCTCAACGACATCGCGGTGTATCTCAACTTCGACATGCTGGCCTCCCCGAATCCCGGATTCTTCACCTACGACGGTGACCAGTCCGCGCTGCCGAGCCGCGACATCGCCCCCGCTGATGTCCCCGCCGGATCGGCTGGTGTCGAACGCACCCTGGCCGGCTACCTCAACCTGGTGGGAGTGCGGCCCGCAGACATGCCGCTGAGCAGCGACAACGATTACAGCCCGTTCGTGGTGGCCGGGGTGCCTATCGGAGGCATCACTACCGGCGCGTCCCAGCTCAAGACCACTGCGCAGGCACGGCTGTGGGGCGGCAAACCCGGTGCCGCGTTCGACCCGAACTACCACGGACCGGGCGACACCATCGACAAGATCAATCGACATGCGTTGGCGATCAACGGCTCCGCGGTGGCCTTCGCGGTGGCGAACTACGCGCAATCCATCGCGGGCGCTAACGGGGTGCCGGCCCGCGATAAACGCCACCGGGTACCGCTAGGTCCGTAATTGCCCGGTTCGTGGCCGTAAATGTGGTTACGGTGACTTAAGAGAGCCGGACGTCGACCACTCTGCACTGCGTTGTTCATCTTTCTGTGTTAGTAATGCTGATCAGCTGACAAACATGAACTTGAGTTAATTTGGGGGTGGTTATCGCGCTTGGTGCTACGAACGACCCTGCCGGACGTATCGGTGTCGGCATTACTCGGCGCCCCAAGGACCGCAAGGCACAGATCACTCGCGCGGCCACGGAGACGTTCAGTGCACTGGGCTACCACGCCGCCAGTATGGAAGCGATCGCGGCCAAGGTGGGAATCTCCGCCCCCGCGTTGTACCGGCACTATCCCAACAAATACGAGATGTTCGCCGTCGTCGTCAGTATGTTCGGCGACCAATTGGTGGACTGCACCGCCTTCATCGACGAGGTGTCCGACGGCGAGTTGGACCAGGACGCGGCGGGGGTGCTGGACCGGGCGGTCGACGCGCTCATCACGTTGGCGATCCGCGACCGTGAGGCCGGCGGGCTGTACCGGTGGCAGGCCCGCTACCTGCAGCCCGACCACAGGGCCAAGCTGATGGGACAGCTGGCCACGGTCGGTGGGCGTCTGCAGCGTCCACTCGGCGCGCTGCGCCCGGGGTTGACCTCCTGGGAGGGGTCGATTCTGTCGACGGGCCTGCTCAGTATCGCCGGCACTATCATCCGGAATCAGCTGAAGCTGCGGCCTCCGGATGACCAAGTCAGGGCGTTGGTCATGGATGCGGCGCGCGCGCTGGTGGCCACGCAATTGCCCAAGCCGGATGATGTCGGGGTCAATCGCCCGGCGGTGTGGCGCATTTTCACGCCCGACGCCGGGCCCTATGAGGCCTTGTTGCACTCGGCGATCCTGTTGTTCGGCCGTCAGGGTTACGCCGAGACCAGCGTCACCGAGATCGCCGAAGCCGTCGGTATCCCGGCCTCTGGTGTCTATCGGTTTTTCTCGAGCAAGAGCGACGTCCTGGCGACGGGCCTGCAACGTGCCGTGGACCGGTTCGCCGGGGAGATGTCAGCGATCGCGGGTGTATTCGTCGAGCCGGAGGACGCGCTGACCCGCTTAATCGAGGCGTATACCGCTACGGTGTTCGCCAACCCCGAACTGGCGGCGGTCTACGACACTGAGCGCGTGAACCTTGCGCCGCCCGAGCTGGCACTGCTGTGGGGATCGGAGCGCGCCTTCCTCGATACCTGGGCGAAGCCACTGATGGTGGTGAGGCCGGATCTGGATGGCGTGCGGGCAAAGTCCTTGGTGTATGCCTCGCTGGGGCTGGTGAACGACATGGGACGGATGGCCCGGGAGGCCGAGTCGTACGGTGACGGGTCTACCCCCGGCGGTCCGGGTTACACCCAGGCGTGCCTTCGTAACCTGATGGAATCGATCCTGCTGGGTGCCGATTGAGGTCTCAAGCTATCTGGTAGTCCTCCAACGGGAACCGGTCGCCGTCGCGTACGGCATTGCGCACCGAGGTGGGTCGCAGCAGTGACGCTTCGCCACTGGGGTTGAAGTAATACGACCGTGACGTGGCGCAGTCGCCCGCGTAGAACACCGAGCGGTCCAGCCGCTTGGTCATCTCGTCGAGGAAGCGGGCGTTGGCCGCCTCGGTGACCTCGAAGGTCGTCGCTTCGCGGCGTTGCAGCTCGCCGAAGAGCCGGCCCATGTGCCGCATCTGGTACTCCATCGTGTTGAAGAACGACAGGCCACAGAACGCGTACGGGCTGGCCAGGCTCAGGAAATTCGGGAAGGCCGGTATCGACACACCCTGGTAGGCCTGGAACCTGTTCTCCCGCCACCACTTCCCCAAATTGCGCCCGTCGCGCCCGACGATCTCGATTGCCGGAAAGTTAGCTTCCCACAGGTCGAACCCGGTGGCCAGCACCAGCGTGTCGATTTCGCTCTTGCGACCGTCGACGGTGACTATGCCGTCCGGCTCAACCCGCTCGATCCCGGCTGTCTCCAGGTGCACGTGCGGCTGGTTGAAGCTGCGGTAGTAGTCGTTAGACCAGCTGGGCCGCTTGCAACCGATGTCGTAGCTCGGGGTTAGCTTGGCCCGCAGTTCCTTGTCGCGGATCGAGATGAAGCGGTGCAGCTTGCACAGGTCCATCGCGCCGATCGACAGCCGGCGGAAATACGGGAAGTTGAGCACCCCGACGAATGTCATGAACTCCAGCAGACTGTCGGTCACCCACCGCAGCGCCCGCTGGGCCGGCGGCACCCGGGCGAACAGTCGCTGCACGACGGGGGCGATCCCGAAGTCCAGCTTGGGTGCGACCCAGATCGGCGTGCGCTGGTACACCGTCAGTTCGCCGACCGCCTTGGCCAGCTCCGGGATCAGCTGCACTGCGGTGGCACCGGTGCCGATCAGACCGACCCGGCGGCCGTTGAAGTCGTAGCTCTCGTCCCACGCGGTGGTGTGCACCACCTTGCCATCGAAATCGGCGATGCCGGGGATGTCCGGGGTGTGCGGCTGGGACAGGAACCCGGTCGCGGTGATCAGGTAGCGGGCTTTCAGGGTCTTGCCGTCCGCCAGGCTCACCTGCCATCGTTGGGTTTCTTCGTCCCAGCGGGCGCCCTCGACGGTGGTGTTGAACCGCATGTGGCGGCGCACGTCGTATTTGTCGGCAACGTGCTCGGCGTAGCGCTTGAGTTCCGACCCGGTGGCGAACAGCCGTGACCAGTGCGGGTTGGGCTCGAACCAGTACGCGTAGGTGGTGGATGGGATGTCGACGGCCAGGCCGGGATAGCGGTTGACGTGCCAAGTTCCGCCGAGATCATCTTCGCGGTCCAGCAGGACGATATTGTCGTAGCCGAGCTTCTTCAGCTCGATCGCCGCGCCCATCCCGCCTAAGCCCGCACCTACGATGACGACATCGAATAGCTCCGCACTCATGAAAATCACGGTACCTGACTGACCGGTAACCAACGAGGATAGAGTCCTTCGAAGACCCGTCAACCGCCGCGGTTCGTCAGCCGCTGACCCGAGGCGGAAAGGCCCGGAAAGACCCCGGAAAGACCCGGAAAGACCATTGCCTTGAGTGAGATTCGACAACCGGCCGATTCCCGGCCGGTCGGCATCCTCAGCGTTGGTGTGTGCCGCCCACCGCGGGTGGTCACCAACGAAGAAATCTGTCAGCGCATCGACTCCTCCGATGAGTGGATTTATACCCGCACCGGAATCAAGAGTCGACGCTTCGCGGGTGCGGAGGACACCGTTGCGAGCCTGGCCATCGAGGCCGGCCGCGAGGCGTTGTCCAAGGCCGGGCTCGACGGTGCCGGTATCGACGCCGTCATCGTCGCGACCAGCACTAATTTTCGCCAGACCCCGTCGTGTGCGCCCACCGTCGCTGTCGCCCTCGGTGCGCCAGGCGTCCCGGCGTTCGACGTGGCCACCGGGTGCGCAGGGTTCGGCTATGCGCTCGGGGTAGCGGCCGATCTGCTCCGCGGCCGAACTATCGACACGGCGTTGGTGATCGGCTCCGAAGTGCTCTCGCCGACCATCGACATGGTGGACCGGTCGAACTGCTTCATCTTCGGCGACGGTGCCGGTGCGGTCGTGGTCGGCGAGACATCGGCGTACGGCATCGGGTCGACGGTGTGGGGCAGTGACGGCGAGAACTGTGATGCGATTCGCCAGGACATCGACTGGATTTCCTACACCGAACAGCCCGACGGACCCCGCCCCTTCCTGCGCATGGACGGCGGTGCCGTATTCCGTTGGGCGGCATTCGAGATGGGAAATGTCGGTAAGCGCGCCCTCGAGGCAGCCGGACTTCAAGCACACGACATCGATGTGTTCATTCCGCATCAGGCCAACAGCAGGATCAACGCCATCATCGCCAAGAACCTGGAACTGCGTTCCGATGTCGTCATCGCCAACGACATCGAGACGACCGGCAACACCTCTGCTGCGTCCATACCGCTGGCCATGGAGCAGGTGCTGACCTCCGGTGCCGCGAAGTCCGGCGATCTGGCCCTGCTGCTCGGATACGGGTCGGGATTGAGTTACGCGGCCAGCGTCGTCGTCTTGCCCTGAGCCGGCCTCAACGCAGCAGTCGCAGCGCCGCGGCGACCGCCAGCGCCGGTACGTCCAGTGTCTTGGATGCCAGATCATGACGGGCGCCGGTGATCTCGACGACGTCGTGTGGCGCCTGGACCAGCGCGGCGGCAGCGTGAATCTCGGCGCACGTGCCGAACGGATCCGAGCTGCCGTGCGTGAACACCGTCGGCGTGCCGATCTCGGGCAGGTGCTCAGTGCGGGCCCGCTCCGGTTTGCCGGGCGGGTGCAACGGGTAGGAGAACAACGCCAGCAGGTCCACCGGTACACCCCCTGAAGCCACCACCATCGACGTCTGACGCCCGCCGTAGGAGTGCCCGCCGACGATCAACGGACCGTCGGCTGCGCTGCGGGCGCAGTCGATCGCCGTGGTGATGCCGTCCCGGTCGACGGCACCCGATCCCGACGGTGGGCCCTTCGGGCGGCGCCGACGAAAGGGCAGGTTGTAGCGGATCGCCAGAAAGCCGCACCGCGCCCACTCGTCGCAAAGCCTTTGCAACATAGGGGATTCCCGATTGCCGCCGGCGCCGTGGGTCAGCAGCACCACTCCGGTCGGCCTTCTGGAGGGCCGGTGCGCAATGCCGTCGATATCATCGAGATTCACGATGACCGCAGTCGGAACAACGGTGAGACCGGGCCGTGGCCGTGTCCCAGTGGGTAGGCGGCGCGCAGACACTCGGTCACCCAGCGTTTGCCGAACGCCACCGCATCGGGCACGGCGAACCCGTGCGCCAGCGCAGCTGTGGTTGCCGCGGCCAGCGTGTCGCCGGCGCCGTGGTCGTCCCCGGTGGCCACCCGCGGCCCGGAGAACTCCTGAAAGTCATTGCCGTCGTAGAGCAGATCGGGGCTGTGTTGCGTCGACGGCAGGTGCCCGCCCTTGACCAGTACCCAGCGCGGCCCTAATGCGTGCAGCGCCCGCGCGGCCGCCCGCTGGGTTTCGGCGTCGACGACATCGATGCCCACCAGCAGTCGCACCTCGTGCAGGTTCGGGGTTACCAGGGTCGCCAGTGGGAACAAGTTGTCGCGCAGTGCAGCCAGCGCGGACGATGCCAGCAGTGCATCGCCGTGCATGGATGCCGACACCGGATCGACCACCAGCGGAACCGCCAGCCGGAGTTCCCGCCACGTCGCGGCCACCGTGGTGATGATCTGCGCCGAAGCCAGCATCCCGGTCTTGGCGGCCGCAATCCCGATGTCGGGCACCACCGCCGTCATCTGCGCGGCGACGGTGTCGGTGGGTATCTCGTGAAAGCTCTTGACGCCGGTGGTGTTCTGCACCGTCACCGCGGTGACCGCGACACAGGCATGCACGCCGAGCAGCGCGAACGTGCGCATGTCCGCCTGAATGCCCGCGCCCCCGCCGGAGTCGGAACCGGCGATGGTCAGTACCCGCGCCGGCGTGGTCGCCGGCGGGGGCAGTGGCAGGAAATCCACTACCGGACGGAGTTTTCCAGCTTGTCGCCGTTGGAATCGACCGGGGTGATCGGAATCAGGTTGTACTTCTGGGCGTACTCCCGGGCGTCGCGACTGACCCGCATCGCGGAGAACTGCGGACCGCACATCGAGCAGAACTTGGCCGACTTAGCGGCCTCGGCCGGCAGCGTCTCGTCGTGGTAGGCCTTGGCGGTGTCGGGGTCCAGCGACAGGGCGAACTGGTCGTGCCAGCGGTAGTCGAACCGCGCGGTCGACAGGGCGTTGTCCCGCTCCTGGGCGTGTGGGTGGCCTTTGGCCAGGTCCGCGGCGTGCGCGGCGATCTTGTAGGCGATCACCCCGGCCTTGACGTCGTCGCGGTTCGGCAGGCCCAGGTGCTCTTTCGGCGTGACATAGCACAGCATCGCGGTGCCGGCGTGCCCGATGATCGCCGCGCCGATCGCCGAGGTGATGTGGTCGTAGCCCGGCGCGATGTCGGTGGTCAGCGGCCCGAGTGTGTAGAACGGCGCCTCTTCACACCACTTCTCCTCCAGCGCTACGTTCTCCACGATCTTGTGCATCGGGACGTGGCCGGGGCCTTCGATCATCACCTGCACACCATGGGATTTCGCGATCTTGGTCAGCTCTCCCAGCGTGCGCAGCTCGGCGAATTGGGCCGCGTCGTTGGCATCGGCGATGCAGCCGGGACGCAGGCCGTCACCGAGGGAGAAGGTGACGTCGTAGCGGGCCAGGATCTCGCAGATCTCCTCGAAGTGGGTGTAGAGGAACGACTCCCGCTGATGGGTCATGCACCACTTGGCCATGATCGAACCGCCCCGGGAGACGATTCCGGTGATCCGGTCGGTGGTCAGCAACACGTGGTCGAACAGCACCCCGGCGTGCACGGTCATGTAGTCCACGCCCTGCTCGCACTGCTCGATCACGGTGTCGCGGTAGATCTCCCAGGTCAACTCCCGGGGATCGCCGTCGACCTCCTTCATCGCCTGGTAGATCGGCACGGTGCCGATCGGCACCGGGGAGTTGCGCAGAATCCAGCCGCGGGTCTCGTGGATGTCCTTGCCGGTGGACAGGTCCATGATGGTGTCGGCGCCCCAGCGGGTGGCCCACACCATCTTGTCGACCTCCTCGGCGATCGAGGACGTGACCGCCGAGTTGCCGATATTGCCGTTGATCTTCACCTTGAACGCCTTGCCGATGATCATCGGCTCCAGCTCAGGGTGGTTGTGATTGGCCGGGATCACCGCCCGGCCGGCGGCCACCTCGTCGCGCACCAACTCAGCGGGGAAGCCTTCGCGGGCGGCGATGAACGCCATCTCGGCGGTGATCTCCCCGGCGCGGGCGCGCTGCAGCTGGGTGCCGCGGTCGCGCACCACGCCAGGGCGGGCCGGCAACCCGGCATTCAGGTCGATGACCGCGTTGTCGTCGGTGTAGGGACCGGAGGTGTCGTAGAGGTCCAGGTGGTCCCCGGTGGTCAGATTGACCCGCCGGAACGGCACTCTCAGACCGGACGGCACCTCGGCACCCGCCGGCAGGTCTCGATAGACCTTCTCGCTGTACGGGATGGGCCCGGTGGTGACGTTCGACTCAACTGCGATATCGGTCATTTTCTGATCTCCCTACGCCGGCATTACCCGGTCAGGTTCGTACGGTCGACGGCCTCCGGCCGTCCTCTCAGCGCTGCTGCGCTCCCGCGGTGATGGAATTTGGGGTGGTGCAGCGCCCACGCTAGCGCAGCGCGGCCGCATTGTGTCCGGTGTGCGCACCCCGAAGATCAAGTGATCGGCAGATACACCCGGTTGCCGTGCTCGGCGAACTCGGCCGACTTGTCGTCCATACCCTTCTTGAGGGCGGCGTCAGTGACGTCATCTTGGGTCTGCCACCCGTGTTCGGTGGCGTAGGCGCGCACGTCGTGGCTGATCCGCATCGAGCAGAATTTCGGGCCGCACATCGAGCAGAAATGCGCAGCCTTCGCCGGCTCGGCCGGCAGCGTCTCATCGTGATAGGCCTTGGCGGTGTCGGGGTCCAGCGACAGTGCGAACTGGTCATGCCAGCGGAATTCGAACCGCGCGGTGGACAGCGCATCGTCGCGGTCCTGGGCGTGCGGGTGGCCCTTGGCCAGGTCCGCGGTGTGCGCGGCGATCCGGTAGGCGATCACCCCGGCCTTGACGTCGTCCCGGTCCGGCAGACCCAGATGCTCTTTCGGGGTGACGTAGCAGAGCATGGCGGTGCCGGCCTGAGCGATGTTTGCCGCGCCGATGGCCGAGGTGATGTGGTCATACGCCGGGGCGATATCGGTGGTCAGCGGGCCGAGCGTATAGAACGGGGCCTCCTCGCACAGCTCCTCTTCGAGCCGCACGTTCTCGACGATCTTGTGAAATGGGACGTGGCCCGGACCCTCGATCATCACCTGGGCGCCGCGGGCCTTGGCGACCTTGGTCAGCTCACCCAGCGTGCGCAGCTCGGCAAACTGGGCTTCGTCGTTGGCATCGGCGATCGAGCCCGGCCGCAGCCCGTCCCCGAGGGAGAAGGTCACGTCGTAGCGGGCCAGAATGTCGGCGAGTTCCTCGAAGTTGGTGTACAGGAACGACTCCTGGTGCCGGGACAGGCACCATGCCGCCATGATCGACCCGCCGCGGCTGACGATTCCGGTGATCCGCTTGGCGGTCAGCGGCACATAACGCAGCAGCACCCCGGCGTGCACGGTCATGTAGTCCACGCCCTGCTCGCACTGCTCGATCACGGTGTCGCGGTAAATCTCCCAGGTCAGCTTGGTCGGGTCGCCGTTGACCCGCTCCAGGGCCTGATAGATCGGCACCGTGCCGACCGGCACCGGGGAGTTACGCAGAATCCACTCCCGGGTTTCGTGAATGTCCTTGCCGGTGGACAGGTCCATGATGGTGTCCGCGCCCCAGCGGGTGGCCCATACCAGCTTGTCGACCTCCTCGGCGATGGAGCTGGTGACCGCGGAGTTGCCGATGTTGGCGTTGATCTTCACTTTGAACGCCTTGCCGATGATCATCGGCTCCAACTCGGGGTGGTTGTGATTGGCCGGGATCACCGCCCGGCCGCGGGCGACTTCGTCGCGCACCAACTCGGCGGGGAAGCCTTCGCGGGCGGCGATGAACGCCATCTCGGCGGTGATCTCGCCGGTGCGGGCCCGCTGCAGCTGGGTGCCGCGGTCGCGCACCACCCCCGGGCGGGCCGACAGCCCGGCGTTCAGGTCGATGACCACGTCGGTCTCGGTGTAGGGGCCGGAGGTGTCGTAGAGGTCCAGGTGTTCCCCGGTGGACAGGTTCACCCGGCGAAACGGAACCCTCAAACCAGCAACACTGCCGGGTCCTTCTTCCAGGTCGCGGTAGATCTTCTCGCTGTAGGCAATCGGCCCGGTGGTGATATGCGGAATACCTGCGGTACCAGTCATTTGGTGTTCTCCCTACGCCGGCATTACCCGGTCAGGTTCATACGGTCGACGGCCCCAGCCGTCCTCTCAGCGCAGTTGGCTGCGCTCCCGCGATGGTGGACACCTCAAAGCTAACTCAGATCGGCCCGGACCGCAGGGCGAGTGATTGGGGCTAGCTGGGTATTCGACATGAGATTCCCGCGGATTATGCGCCAGATCCTTTGCATAGCTAATATATGTGCTTTGGATCTACTGAAGGGCGCGGAAGAGGCGATGACGGCGCAGGTCGAGAGGGCGGACGTCGATCCCGGCGCGCTCGCGACCGCCCGTCGGCGGCGGCGCTACGACCGCGACCACCGGCACTACAAGTGGATTGCACTGTCCAACACCACCCTGGGCGTGCTGCTGGCCACCATCAACGGCTCGATCGTGCTTATTTCCTTGCCGGCGATCTTTCGCGGTATCGGCCTGAACCCGCTGGACCCGTCGAACGTCAGCTACCTGCTGTGGATGTTGATGGGGTATCTGCTGGTGTCGGCGGTGTTGGTGGTGTTCTTCGGCCGACTCGGCGACATGTTCGGCCGGGTGCGCATCTACAACTGGGGCTTCGTGGTGTTCACGGTTGCGGCGATCGCGCTGTCGATCGACCCGCTCGACCTCGGTCCCGGTGCCCTGTGGCTGATCGGCTGGCGGGTGGTGCAGGGGGTCGGCGGGGCGATGCTGATGGCGTCGTCAGCGGCGATCCTCACCGACTCGTTCCCGGCCAATCAGCGCGGCATGGCGCTGGGCGTCAACCAGGTGGCCGCGGTCGCAGGATCCTTCGTCGGCCTGTTGATCGGCGGGCTGTTGTCGGAATGGGACTGGCGGGCGGTGTTCTGGGTCGGGGTGCCGATCGGGGTGCTGGGCACCGTCTGGTCGATACGGTCACTGCACGAACTCGGCGAGCCGGCACCGGCCAAGCTGGACTGGGCAGGCACCGCGACGTTGGGGCTCGGTCTGACTGTGGTGCTGACCGCCATCACCTACAGCATTCAGCCGCACGGGACTTCGCCGACCGGTTGGACCAGCCCCGCCGTACTGGGCTCGCTGGCGCTCGGGGTGGCCCTGCTGGTGTTGTTCTGCGTCATCGAACTGCGGGTGGCCGCGCCGCTGCTCGATGTGCGGCTGTTCAAGATTCCGGCGTTCGGTATGGCGAACCTGGCGGGGCTGATGTCGGCGATCGGGCGCGGTGGCCTGCAGTTCATGCTGATCATCTGGTTACAGGGCATCTGGCTGCCGCTGCATGGCTACAGCTTCGAATCGACGCCGCTGTGGTCGGGCATCTATCTGCTGCCGATGACGGTGGGCTTCCTGTTGGCCGGACCGCTGGCCGGCGTGCTGTCGGACCGGTACGGTGCCCGACCATTCGCCGTCAGCGGTATGGCGGTGATGGCGGCGACGTTCGTGGCGTTGGTCATGCTTCCGGTGGACTTCGACTACCGGGTGTTCGCGGCGCTGGTGTTCCTCAACGGGTTGGGCGGCGGAATCTTCACCGCGCCCAACAGTGCCGTGGTGATGTCCAGTGTTCCGGCCGATCAGCGGGGGGCGGCATCGGGCGTGCGGGCCACGTTCTTCAACGCCGGAACGTCGCTGTCGATCGGCATCTTCTTTTCGCTGATGGTGATCGGGCTGGCCAACACCCTGCCGGGCGCGATGGACGCCGGGTTGCAGCAGCGCGGAGTGCCCGCCGAGGTCGCCGATCAGGTGGCCAACATGCCCCCGGTGGGAAGCCTGTTCGCGGCGTTTCTGGGATACAACCCGGTCGCCGAACTGCTTGGGCCCTCCGGCGTGCTGGATCAACCCGGCGTCGATGCCCAGGCACTGACCGGGCACGCCTTCTTTCCGCAGTTGATCTCGGGGCCGTTCCACACCGGGTTGGCGGTGGTGTTCGCCGCCGCCGCGGTGATGATGGTGCTCGGCGCGCTGACCTCGTGGATGGCGCCGGGGCGGTACGCCGCTGAGCCCGTGAACCTGAGGACCTGACGCGAACGCGACGGTGTGCTGATACCCAAGTGACTGGTGTGACGACGTCGCGACCCACGCCATGGCGGTATTCGAGCACGTCAGCCACCCTCGACACGCCCGGGAATCGACGAGTTGACCGCGCCTGTCCGGTCAGGCACTATGGAACACGCAAGCACCTCGTTAGGCGAGGCGTCTGCACGGACACAGGCCACTGACCCCGAACGTCGAAAGACGCCCCGGGTCAGGACAGCTCCTC
>JBDTEP010000029.1:0-4869 GCA_039922455.1 Mycobacterium sp.
TTCGGGGCGCCTCGGCCGCCGAATCAGTGACCGGAGGTCTTGAACCGTTCGATCGACCGGACGACCTCGGCCTCCGCCTCGGCGCGGCCCGCCCAGTCGGCGGCCTTGACGAACTTGCCCGGCTCCAGGTCCTTGTAGTGCACGAAGAAGTGCTTGATCGCGTCCAGCTCATAGGCCGGTACGTCGCCGATGTCGGCGATGTGGTCCCACCGGTGATCGCCAGCCGGCACGCACAACACCTTGTCGTCGCCGCCGGCCTCGTCGACCATCTGGAACATTCCGACCGGGCGCGCCTCGACCAGTACCCCGGGATACACCGACTGCGGCAGCAGCACCATTGCGTCCAACGGGTCGCCGTCCTCACCGAGGGTGTCCTCGATGAAGCCGTAGTCGGCGGGGTAGCCCATCGGGGTGTACAGGTAGCGATCGAGCTTGAGCCGGCCGGTGGCGTGGTCGAGCTCGTACTTGTTGCGGTCACCCTTGGGGATTTCGATGGTCACGTCGAATTGCACCGGCACAGTCTAGAGCGGGCCGGTATCACGCCCGGACCCCGCCCGTCCGGCACAATTGGCCCCGACAGGCAGGAGAGACATGCACCTCAATCGGTGGCGACACTCCACCACCCATCTGGGCATCGCGGCCGCGGTCCTGGCGCTGGCCGTCGCCGCCGTGGTGGTGGCAGCGGTTGTGCTCCCGGACGAATCCGGTGCCGGTGCGGGGGCCGTGCCGTCGGCGCCCGTGGCGACCGCCAACCCCGGGGTGGTCCCGGTTGCCGACGACACCGCGGCGCCGACGGCCGGCGCGCTGGCTGCGGCCATGGCGGCCGCGCTGGCCGACCCGAACCTGGGCCATCTCACCGGCCGGATCACCGACGCGCTGACCGGTAAGGCCCTGTGGACGCAGCAGGAAGACCTGCCGATGCAGCCGGCGTCGACCAACAAGGTGCTCACCGCGGCCGCCGCGCTGCTGGCGCTGGACCACAATGCCCGCGTCACCACCCGGGTGACGGCCGGTGACCAGCCCGGAGTGGTGGTGCTGGTCGGCGGCGGCGACCCGACGCTGTCGACTGCCGAGGTCGGGCAGGACACCTGGTACCGCGACGCCGCCCGGATCGGTGACCTGGCCGATCAGGTCCGCCGCAGCGGGGTGACACCCACCGAGGTGCAGGTCGATGTGTCGGCGTTCAGCGGCCCGAGCATCGCGCCGGGCTGGGATCCGGACGACATCGAGGGCGGTGACATCGCCCCGATCGAGTCGGTGATGGTCGACGGCGGCCGTATCCAGCCGACCACGGTGGAATCCCGGCGGTCGTTGACCCCCGCCTTGGACGCCGGGCAGGCGCTGGCCGCCGAGCTCGGCATCGACACCGACAAGGTGAGCATCGCGACCACGTCGGTGACCGGACGCGAGTTGGGTGCGGTCTCCTCGGCGCCGCTGGTGGTGCGACTCGGCGAGATGATGAACGCCTCGGACAACGTGATGGCCGAATGTATTGCCCGGGAGGTGGCGGCGGCGATGGGCCGGCCGCAGTCCTTCGCCGGTGGGGTCGACGCGGTCACCAACCGGCTGGCCACCGCGCATATCGCGCTCGGTGGCGCCACCCTGATGGATTCGAGCGGGCTGTCCGTGGACGACCGGTTGTCGGCCAGGACCCTCGACGGGGTGATCCAGGCGGCGGCCGGACCGGACCAGCCGGAGCTGCGGCCGCTGCTGGACATGCTGCCGGTGGCCGGCGGCAGCGGGACCCTGTCCGACCGTTTCCTCAACCCGAAGACCGGGCGTGGTGCGGCCGGCTGGCTGCGCGCTAAAACCGGCTCGCTGACCCACACCAACGCCCTGGCCGGCATCGTCACCGACCGGGACCGCCGGGTGCTGACGTTCGCTTTCATCTCCAATGAGGCCGGGCCGACCGGCCGGACCGCGATCGACGCGCTGGCCGCGGTGCTGCGAACCTGTGGGTGCACATGACCGAGGTGGACGTCGGGCAGGCGGTGGACTGGGGGTTCGCCGCGACGGTCGGCGGCTGGCTGGCGCGACCGGCACCGGCGATGTCCGATTACACCCGCAGGCAGGTCGTCGACGACCTGCACCGGTGTGCCCGAGCCGCCGAACCGCTGGTGCGTGAGGTGACCGGGCTGGGCACCGACGGCGCAGTGCCGTCGATCCCCGAGGCCCGTGTCATCGACCGGGCGCAGTGGATCGCCGCCGCCGCGGAGTCGATGCGTGTGATGACGGGCGGCACCGACCGGCCCATCGGGTTCCTCACCGGCCGGCTGGCCGGGGCCCAGACCGGCGCGCTGCTGGCCTTCGTCTCCTCGGGCATTCTCGGCCAGTACGACCCGTTCTGTGCTGACGGCGGTGCGCTGTTGCTGGTCTTCCCCAACGTGGTGGCCGTCGAGCGACAGTTGCGGGTCACACCGGCCGACTTCCGGCTGTGGGTGTGCCTGCACGAGGTGACCCATCGGGTGCAGTTCAGCGTCAATCCTTGGCTGGCCGGCTACATGTCGGAGGCACTGGCGGTCCTGACCGGTGAGAGCAGCCCGGATGTCACCCAACTGGTGGGCCGGCTGGTCGACTATCTGCGGGACCGTCACGCCGACGATGCCGCCGCCGGTCCGTCGGGGATTCTGGGTCTGGTGCGCGCGGTGCAGTCCGAGGAGCAGCGCGCCGCACTGGACCAGTTGCTGATGCTCGGCACGCTGCTGGAGGGGCACGCCGACCACGTGATGGACGCGGTCGGGCCGGTGGCGGTGCCGTCGGTAGCGACCATTCGGAGCCGCTTCGAGGAACGCCGCCAGCGCAGCCAGCCGCCGCTGCAACGGCTGTTGCGGGCGCTGCTGGGCCTGGACGCCAAGCTCAGCCAGTACACCCGCGGTAAGGCTTTCGTCGACGCCGTGGTGGGCCGGGTCGGCATGGACCGGTTCAACGCGGTGTGGTCGGGTCCGCAGACCCTGCCGCTGCCCGCCGAGATCGAAGAGCCGCAGCGGTGGATCGACCGGGTGCTGTAGCTCGGCTGCGTGCCGCGCTGGTGGCCTTCGCCGAGCAGTATCTGCCGCAGGCGGAGCGCTGGTCGGTGGGGCTGTCGGGCGGGCCGGACTCACTGGCGCTGACCGCCGTCGCTGCGCGGGTGCGGCCCACCGTGGCGCTGATCGTCGACCACGGCCTGCAGGCTGGCTCGGCGCAGGTGGCAGTTACCGCGCGGCAGCGAGCACTCGACTTGGGATGTGTTGACGCACAGATCATCCCGGTGAAGGTTGGGGTCGAGGGCGGCCCTGAGGCGGCGGCGCGCACAGCCCGTTATACCGCACTGGCCGTGGCCCGTGGCCAGGATGCCGTGCTGCTCGGTCACACCCTGGACGATCAGGCCGAGACGGTGCTGCTCGGGCTGGGCCGCGGTTCGGGCCCCCGCTCGATGGCAGGGATGCGGCCACTCGACCCGCCGTGGTGCCGGCCGCTGCTGGGGGTGCGGCGCGAGCTGACCCGCAGCGCCTGCGCGGAGCTGGGCCTGACGCCGTGGCTCGACCCACACAACAGCGATAAGCGCTTCACCCGGGCGCGGCTGCGCTCCGAGGTGCTGCCGTTGCTGGAAGAGGTGCTGGGCGGTGGGGTGGCTGAGGCCCTGGCCCGCACCGCGACCGCGCTGCGGGAGAATACCGAGTTGATCGATGCGCTGGCTGAGCAGGCCCTGCCCGCCGCCACGGTGGGCGTCGCCCTGGATAACGTCGCCCTGGATACCGCTGCGCTGGATGCCGTCGCCCTGACGACGATGCCCGGCCCGGTGCGGCGGGCGGTGATCCGGCGCTGGTTGCTGGCCGGCGGCGGCCGGGGCTTGACCGACCTGCAGATTCGCGCGGTGGACCGACTGGTCACCCAGTGGCGCGGACAGGGCGGGGTGGCAATCGGGTCGGACCTGCGCGGCGAGCGATTGTTCGCCGGGCGCCGCGACGGCCTGCTGCGGCTGCGCCGAGAGCCGATCTGAGCGTCGAGCGTGATATTGCCCGCCGCAGTTGGTAGTCGAACATCGCGCATGGCACGCTGTGCTGGTGGCTGCGATCTCGCCGGGCGAGACACCTGGGGCGTACGCGGGTGACATCAAATCAGTGCTGCTGACCGAGGATCAGATCCGGGCCCGCACCGCTGCGCTCGGTGCGCAGATCGCCGCCGACTACGCCGACGGCCGCGAGTCCAGCGAGAGCGGCGACCTGCTGTTGATCACCGTCCTCAAGGGCGCGGTGCTATTCGTCACCGACCTGGCCCGGGCGATAGCGCTGCCCACCCAGTTCGAGTTCATGGCGGTCAGCTCGTACGGCTCGTCCACGTCGTCGTCGGGGGTGGTACGCATCCTCAAGGATCTGGACCGCGACATCAGTGACCGCGACGTGCTGATCGTCGAGGATGTCGTCGACTCCGGCCTGACCCTGTCGTGGCTGCTTCGCAACCTGGCTACCCGGCGGCCGCGGTCACTGCGGGTCTGCACGCTGCTGCGAAAGCCCGACGCGGTGGGCGCCGACGTCGACATCGCTTACGTGGGCTTCGACATCCCGAATGACTTCGTGGTCGGCTACGGCCTGGACTACCTCGAGCGCTACCGCGACCTGCCCTACATCGGCACCCTGGATCCGCGGGTTTATCAGGGCTGAGCGCCGCTAGAAGGGCGGCGGATCATCGGCCGGATAGCTGGTAGACATCCGCGCGGGGGCCCGGGCGGCTTGTCGGGCTTGGCGGGCTTTCTGGTTTTGTCGGCGTTGGGCGGTGACGTAGCGGGCGTGGCTTTGGGCGCGGGTGTGGCGGCGTTGGGGCATCATCGCGGTGCGGTCGAGGCGGTGGCCGGTGCAGTGGTCGCCGATGCCGGGTTGGACGATGTCTGCG
>JBDTEP010000030.1:0-5043 GCA_039922455.1 Mycobacterium sp.
TTCGGCGGTGACCGGCCGCCGTGCCGGGGCGTGGTGCACCTGTGGAACCTGCTGGCCGCACCGCCGGCCGACACCAGCGCCGAATCGCTGGAGACAGCGACCACCGTCGGGTCGCTGAGCGTGGTTCACCTGATTCAGGCGGTGACGCTGGCAGGTTGGCCGGAATCGCCGCGACTGTGGCTGGTGACCCGCGGGGCGCAGCCGGCGGGCTGGGAAGAGGGGGCCGAGTCCGGCGCGCTGTCGATCGGGCAGGCCCCGGTCTGGGGGCTGGGCCGCAGCATCGACCACGAGCATCCGGAATTGCACACCACCGGTGTCGACCTGTCCGTCGGCGGCGGTCCGGAAGAACTACGGGGGCTGTTCAGCGAGATCTGGTCGGACGACGGTGAGGCCGACGTGGCCCTGCGCGGCTACCGGCGTTACGTGGCGCGGCTGGAGCACCTTGGCGGTGCCGCGTCCGGGCAGCCGGGCGAGTTCACTCTGCGCGGTGACGCCACCTACCTGGTCACCGGTGGGCTCGGCGCGGTCGGCGGTAAGGTCGCCGGCTGGCTGGTCGAGCGCGGGGCCCGCCACCTGGTCCTGATGGGCCGCGGCGCGCCGTCGGCGACGGCGGAGGCGACGCTGGAAGCGCTGCGGGCAGCCGGAGCGCAGGTGACGGTCGCCCGGGGCGACGTGACCAAGTCCGACGACGTCGCCGCGGTAATCGCGGTGATCGACTCGACGATGCCGCCACTGCGCGGCGTCGTGCACGCCGCCGGCACGGTTGACGACGCGATCCTGGCGCACCTCGACGCGTCGAAGCTGCGCGAGGTGATGGCGCCCAAGGTTCAGGGCGCCTGGAATCTGCACACCCAGACCGCGGGCGCGGACCTGGACTTCTTCGTGCTGTTCTCCTCGGCCGCGTCGGTGCTGGGTTCGCCCGGGGCTGCCAATTACGGTGCCGCGAACGCCTTCCTGGATGCGCTGGCTTGGCACCGCCGGGCGGTCGGCCAGCCCGCACTGAGCGTCAACTTCGGCCCGTGGGCGGGGTTGGGTATGTTCACCAATTCTGACCTGCAGCGGCACTTCGCGCACTACGGCGTCGAAGGGCTGCCGGCGGCCCAGTACTTTGCGGCGCTGGGGGTGCTGCTGGGCGGCTTGGCCGGGCAGTCCTCGCAAGCTATGGTGCTGGACATCGATTGGCCGCGGTGGCGTCCGAACGCCCGTCCGTCGCTGCTCGCGGACGTGCAACCCGCCGGCGCCATGGACGGTGCGGTACCCGGCAGCGGGCTGTATGAAGCCGTCCAGGCCGCGGACCCGCAGGAGCGCCCGCGGCTGCTGGAGACCTACCTGCGTGAGCTGGTCGCCGGCAAGCTGGGGCTGGCCCCGGCCGGTCTGGACGTCGTGGCGCCACTGAACAGTCTCGGGGTGGACTCGCTGATCACCCTGGAACTTCGTATTCAGGTCGAGCGGGAACTCGGTATCGTGGTTCCCGTTGCCCGGCTGCTGGATGGACCGAGCGTCACCAGTCTGTCCAGCTGGCTCAGTGAGCAGTTGGCCGCCGCCGGGCTGGAGCGGGCCGCGGCTCCCGAATTTGTTGCCGCGCAGTATGTTCCGGAGGCGATGTCGTCGCAGGAGATTGACCTGCTGGCGCAGGTGCCCGACCTCTCCGACGACGCGGTGGATGCGCTGCTCCAGAAGATGATGGCCGACGGTGAGCATGCCAAGGATGGTGGTTAGCCCATGACCGATCGGCCCGACGAGCCCATTGACATCTCCAGCTTGTCGCCGGAGAAGAAGCGCGAATTGCTGGCGCAACTGTTGATGGCCAAAGCGCAGAGCGCGGCGTCCGAACACCAGCTGTCCTACGGGCAGCGCTCGCTGTGGTTCATGCACCGGCTCGCGCCGGACAGCGCCGCCTACACCGTCGCCTACGCGGGACGCATCGGCGGGCAACTCGACGCGGCGGCCCTCGAGCGGGCCACCCAGGCCCTGGTGGACCGGCACCCGATGCTGCGGACCACCTACGCCGAACGAGACGGCCAACCGATTGGACTCGTCCACGCGCACATGCCGATGCGCATCACCCGGCATCGCATCGGTGCCGACGAAGCCGAGCTTGACTCGTGGATCCAGACCGAGACCGATCGGCCATTCGACCTGCGTACCGGACCGGTGCTACGGGTGACGCTGCTGGAGCGCGCCTTTGGGGGCCAGCGGCCAGATCACGTACTGCTATTGACCGTGCACCACATCGCCGTCGACTTCTGGTCCATCGACGTGATCCTCGACGAGTTGAGTGCGCTGTATGCCGCCGAGCACGGTGCTAACCCTTTCAAGGCGCCCGGACCGCCCGCGGACCGCTACGTCGACTACGCCGAGCAGCAGAACCGGGCACTGGCCGGCCCCGACGGCGAACAACTCTGGGAGTACTGGCGGGCGAAATTGAGCGGTGAGCTGCCGACCCTGGCACTGCCCACCGACTCACCGCGGCCGGCCGTGCAGACCTACGACGGCGCACTGCACCGGTTCAGCATCAACGCCGAGGTGACGGCCGGACTCAAGCAAGTGGCCCGGGCCGTCGGCGCAACGCCCTACATGACCCTGCTGGCCGCCTACTCGGTGCTGCTGGCGCGCTACAGCGGCCAGGAAGACCTGATCATCGGCTCGCCGTTCGCCTGTCGCGACCGGGCCGGGTTGATGGGGCTGGTCGGCTACGTCACCAACCCGCTGCCGCTGCGGGTGGACGTGAGCGGCGACCCGACCTTCGCCGCGTTGCTGGGTCAGGTCAAAGACACCGTGCTGGGCGCGCTCGCCCACCAGGGCTACCCGCTGCCGTTGCTCGTCGAGCGGCTGCGGCCGGTCCGCGACGCCGGCCGCACCCCGCTGTTCCAGGTGTCGTTCGCCTGGCAGCAGGTCCGGCTGTTCGAAGACAACACGGCCAACACGGTCGGCTCGGGCGACAACAACGACGTGCTGCGCCTGGAGACACTGCACATCGGGCAGGGCGGCTCCCCGTTCGACATCACCATGCAGGTCGGGGAAGACCAGGATGAGCTGCAGGCTGCGCTGCAGTACAACACGGACCTGTTCACGCCCGCCACCATCGCGGCGATGGCCGAGCACTTCCAGGTGCTGCTGGCCGGGTTGGTAAAGCCAGGGGTGGCCGACACCACGCCGGTGTCACAGTTGACGCTGCTCACCGACGCCGAGCGTGCTGCGCTGCAGTCCTGGAACCAGACCGCGGTCGACTACTCCGACGCCCCGGCCGGTCTGCACCAGATGGTCGAGGCTGCGGCCACGCGCACACCCGACGCCGTCGCGGTGAGCTACGACGGCCGGGAGCTGAGCTACGCCGAATTGGACCGGCGGGCAAACGGGCTCGCGCACCGGCTGCGACAGCACGGCGTGGGTACCGGCGCCGACACCGCAGTGGTGCCCGTGCTGCTGGAACGTTCCGAAGACCTGGTGATCGCGCTGCTCGGCGTGCTCAAGGCCGGTGGTGTCTTCCTGCCGCTGGATCCCGCCCAGCCCACTGGGCGGATAGCGGCGATGCTGGCCGACGTACCAGACGCGCCGGTGTGCGTCACTCACCGTGAGCATTTATCCCATGTGCCAACGGATTTCACCGGTGCCCGGCTGTGCCTGGACCAGCCGTCGGCGGCGCCCACCGAGGAGGCTTGCGCCCCCGAGGTTTCGGACGTCGGCGCATCGGCCGACCTGGCCTACCTGATGTACACCTCCGGTTCCACCGGTGCACCCAAGGGAGCGCTGAACAGTCACGCCGGTATCCGCAACCGGCTGCTGTGGATGCAGGACGCCTATCCGCTGACCGCCGACGACCGGGTACTGCACAAGACACCGATCAACTTCGACCCCTTCGTCTGGGAAATCTTCTGGCCGTTGACGGTTGGCGCCCGAGTGGTCATCGCCAAACCCGAGGGCCACAAGGACGCCGGGTACCTGGCCCAGACCATTGTTGAACAGCACGTCACCACAATGCATTTCGTCCCGTCGATGCTGCGCCGGTTTCTCGCCGAGCCCGAAGCCGCGACCTGCACCGGACTGCGTCGGGTGTTCTGCAGCGGTGAGGCGCTCACCGGTGACCTACGCGACCAGTTCTTCGAGGTTCTTCCCGCCGAGCTGTACAACCTGTACGGCCCGACCGAGGCCGCCATCGACGTCACGCACTTCCACTGTGTGCGAGGCGTTTCCAACAGCGGTGTTCCGATCGGGCGGCCGATCGCCAACACTGCGATCCACCTGCTGGACGCGGCTGGCAACCCGGTTCCGGTGGGAGTGCCCGGCGAGCTGTACATCGGTGGCATCGGCGTCGCCCGCGGCTACCTGAACCGGCCCGAGGCCACCGCCGCGGCGTTCCTCGACGACCCGTTCAGTGCTCATTCACCCGACGGCAACTCCCGCCCCTTGCTGTATCGCACCGGCGATCTGGCCCGGTACCTGCCCGACGGCAACATCGACTATCTGGGGCGCCGCGACGACCAGGTGAAGATCAACGGCTTCCGGATCGAACTCGGTGAGGTGGAGGCCGCACTGGCCAAGCACCCCGGTGTCGCCGAGAACGCCGTCGTGGCACGCAAAGACCCCTCCGGCGCCACCGCGCTGATAGCGCATATCGTGCCGGTCGCCGCTACCCCCGGCACCGCCGAACTGCGCCGCTTCCTGCTGGATCTGGTGCCGGCGGCGATGGTGCCCGCGGTGTTCCGCTCGATAGACCTGCTTCCGCTGTCCGCCAGCGGCAAGGTGGATCGTCGGGCACTGCTGGCCATTGACAAGGATTTCGATACGGCGCCGGCAGAATTCGTGGCGCCGCGCGACCGCACCGAAGAGGTGCTGGCGCAGATCTGGAGCGAGGTGCTCGAGGTGGACCGCGTTGGCGTGACCGAGGACTTCTTCGCCCTCGGCGGGGCCTCCACCCAGGCGCTCGAGGTCGCGGTGCGGGTGGGCGAGCTGGGGCTGGAGCTGCGGCCGGAGTCGCTGTTCGTTTACGGCACCATCGCCGAGCTGGCCGCCGAGTTCGGCCCGATCGGCGATGGTGCCCCG
>JBDTEP010000031.1:0-25720 GCA_039922455.1 Mycobacterium sp.
GTGGCGACCGCGGTCGCCAGCGTCGTCTCGCCCGGGCCGGGCAGTGCGGCCACGGTGAGCACCGTGTCCATATTGGCGCTGCCGACTACGTATACCCGCACCACACCGGTCAGGTTAGCCCGATACGCTGGGGTAATGAGTTCGTCAGTCCCGTTACTGCCCGACCTGCGCCAACAGGTCCACGACGCCGCCCGCCGAGCCCGGGTCGCCTCCCGGGTACTGACGTCGCTGTCCACCGCGGCCAAGAACAGTGCGCTGAACGCCGCAGCCGACGCGCTGTTGGCCCACGCCGACGACATCCTGACGGCCAACGCCGAAGACCTGGCCGTCGCCCGGGCTGCCGGCACCCCCGAGGCCATGCTGGACCGGTTGGCGCTGAACCCCGAACGGGTCAAGGGAATCGCCGCCGGGCTGCGTCAGGTGGCCGGGCTGCCCGACCCGATCGGTGCGGTACTACGCGGCTACACCCTGCCCAACGGGCTGGTGCTGCGCCAGCAGCGGGTCCCGCTCGGCGTGGTGGGCATGGTCTACGAGGGCCGGCCCAACGTCACCGTGGACGCGTTCGGGTTGACACTGAAGTCCGGCAACGCGGCGCTGCTGCGCGGCAGCTCGTCGGCGGCGCACTCCAACCAGGCCCTGGTCGACGTACTGCGGGGCGCCCTGACCGACGAGGATCTGCCCGCCGACGCCGTGCAGCTGCTGTCATCGGTGGACCGTGTCACCGTCACCCACCTGATTCAGGCCCGCGGCCTGGTTGACGTCGTGATTCCCCGCGGCGGGGCCGGGCTGATCGACGCGGTGGTGCGTGACGCGTTGGTGCCGACCATCGAAACCGGCGTCGGGAACTGCCACGTCTACGTCCATGAGGCCGCCGACCTCGCGGTCGCCGAAGAGGTGCTGCTGAACTCCAAGACCCGTCGGCCCAGCGTCTGTAACGCCGCTGAGACCCTGCTGATCGACGCCGCGATCGCCGAGACTGCGGTGCCCCGGCTGGTGGACGCCCTGACCGCCGCCGGGGTCACGGTGCATGGGGACGCCGAAGCCGCCGCCGGCGAGGACGATCTGCGCCGCGAGTATCTGTCGATGGACATCGCCTTGTCGGTGGTCGGTGGGCTCGAGGACGCGATCGACCACATCAACGAATACGGCACCGGCCACACCGAGGCCATCGTCACCACCAACATGGCCGCCGCCCAGCGGTTCAGCGAGCAGGTCGACGCCGCCGCGGTCATGGTCAATGCCTCGACGGCGTTCACCGACGGTGAGCAGTTCGGCTTCGGCGCCGAGATCGGCATCTCCACCCAGAAACTTCACGCGCGTGGTCCGATGGGATTGGCGGAACTAACGTCGACCAAATGGATTGCGTGGGGCGACGGCCACACCCGCCCGGCCTGACCAGCCGGCCTGATCAGCCGGCACCGATGCAGAGCGCCTAGCGCGATGAGTAGGAGTCGGGTAGTCGAACCAAGGAGTCAATACCCATGGAGATCCCGGCGAGTTCTTACCGCCCGGCCCGCCACGCGCCGTTGTTCGCAGATATCGACGATGTCGCCCGCCGGCTGGCCGAGACCGGTTACCTGGCCGATACCGCCACCACCACCGCGGTGTTTCTGGCCGACCGGCTGGGCAAACCGCTGCTGGTGGAGGGGCCGGCCGGCGTCGGCAAGACCGAATTGGCCCGCGCGGTGGCGACCGCCACCGGCGGCGAGTTGGTGCGACTGCAGTGCTACGAGGGCGTCGACGAGGCGCGCGCCCTCTACGAGTGGAACCACGCCAAGCAGATCCTGTGCATCCAATCCGGGTCCGGTGCCGGTGACTGGGACGCCACCAAGATGGACGTGTTCGCCGAGGAGTTCCTGCTGTCGCGTCCGCTGCTGACCGCGATCCGCCGCAGCGATCCGACGGTGCTGCTGATCGACGAGACCGACAAGGCCGATATCGAGATCGAGGGCCTGCTGTTGGAAGTGTTGAGCGACTTCGCGGTCACGATCCCGGAACTGGGCACCATCACTGCGACACGGACCCCATTCACCGTGCTGACCTCCAACGCCACCCGGGAGCTGTCCGAGGCACTCAAGCGTCGCTGCCTGTTCCTGCACATCGACTTCCCCGATCCCGATCTGGAACGCCGCATCCTGCTGTCCCGGGTTCCGGAGCTGCCCGAGCACCTCGCCGCCGAACTGGTTCGCATCATCGGCGTGCTGCGCGGGATGCAGCTCAAAAAGCTGCCGTCGGTGGCCGAGACCATCGACTGGGGCCGAACGCTTTTGGCGCTGGGACTGGACACCCTCGACGACGCCACTGTGGCGGCGACCCTCGGGGTGGTGCTCAAGCACCAGTCCGACCAGGTGCGCGCGTCCGGAGAACTGCGGCTGAACTGATGGTCCGCTGATGGTCTCAAGAACCCGCCCGCCGCAGCCGCTGGCCCCGCACGGTCTCCCGGGGCACCTGGTGGGGTTCGTCGAAGCCCTACGTGCGCAGGGGATTTCGGTCGGTCCATCGGAGACCGTCGACGCCGGGCGGGTGCTGGGTGCGCTCGATCTGGACGATCGGGAGGTGCTGCGCGAAGGTCTGGCCTGCGCGGTGCTGCGCCGGCCGGATCATCGCGACACCTACGACGCCATGTTCGACCTGTGGTTTCCCGCCGCACTGGGCGAGCGCACCGTGCTGATCTCCGATGAGCCGCAGTCGGCCGACGACGCACCGCTGCCCGAAGACGCCGAGGCGATGCGGGCGATGCTGGTCGATCTGCTGACCGCCAATCCCGACCTGGCGGACACCGACGCGCGGTTGTCGGCGATGATCGCGGCGATCGTCGGCGCCTACGGGAAGTACCGTTCCAGCCGCGGCCCGTCCTACTCCGCCTATCAGGCGCTCAAGGCGCTCGCGCTCGACGAGTTGGAGGGCAAGCTGTTGGCCGGGCTGCTCGCGCCGTACGGCGACGAGCCCAGCCCGACCCAGGAACAGATCGCCAAGGCGATCGCCGGGCAGCGGATCGCCCAGCTACGCAAGCTCGTCGACGCCGAGACCAAGCGGCGCACCGCGGAACAGCTGGGCCGCGACCACGTGCAGATGTATGGCATTCCTCAGCTCTCCGAGAACGTCGAGTTCCTGCGGGCCTCCGGTGAACAGCTGCGCCAGATGCGCCGGGTGGTGGCGCCGCTGGCCCGCACCCTGGCGACCCGGTTGGCGGCGCGTCGGCGCCGTTCCCGCGCCGGCACCATCGATCTGCGTAAGACGCTGCGCCGCTCGATGTCCACCGGCGGCGTGCCCATCAACGTGGTGCTGCGCAAGCCCCGCCCCGCCCGGCCCGAGCTGGTGGTGTTGTGCGATGTGTCCGGGTCGGTCGCCGGGTTCAGTCACTTTACCCTGCAGCTGGTACACGCACTGCGCCAACAGTTCTCAAGGGTTCGTGTCTTTGCTTTTATAGACACCACCGACGAGGTGACGCACCTGTTCGGCCCCGATGCAGATTTGGCGGTGGCCATCCAGCGGATCACCCGGGAGTCCGGGGTCTACACCCGCGACGGCCATTCCGACTACGGCAACGCCTTCGTCTCGTTCGTGGAGAAGTATCCGAGCGTGGTGTCGCCGCGCAGTGCCCTGCTGGTGCTGGGCGACGGCCGCACCAACTACCGAGACCCGGCCGTGGACGTGTTGTCCCATCTGGTGACAGCGAGTCGGCACGCGCATTGGCTGAACCCGGAGCCCCGGCCCCTGTGGGGTAGCGGAGATTCGGCGGTGCCGCGGTACCGCGACGTGATCACCATGCATGAGTGCCGGTCGGCAAAGCAGCTGGCCGGGGTCATCGAGGGCCTGCTGCCCGTGTAGGGGGCCCCAGCGACTACGAGTAAACCCAATCGTGATTTGACTGAAATTGGGGTAATCGATTGCGGGACCGACGGCACCCTCGCTCCGTGATGATCGGCTAACACCGGCATCAACCCAACCACGATCGTCGGGAACCCGAATCCGGCGACCGTGGGCGTGTCATGGGCCCCAACGGTTGTGACTGAAGCCTCGGGTTGAACGCCGTCGAGCAGACGGGCAACTGGTCGCGCCGCTCGATACCGAGTTTGGCGAACACGCGGTAGAGGTGCCCGTCCACCGTGCGTACCGAGAATGAGAGTCGATCGGCGATCTGACGGTTGGGTAAGCCTGCGGCAACGAGCATTGCGATCTCGCGTTCGCGACCTGTGATCGGCAGCGGCTGAGTCGCCGCTGCTACTGCTGGAGCATGGATTCACCTTGCCTGGCGGTGCATTATTCATCCGCTTTGATCGCCAAAAATTTACGAAGACGTAAATTGTCGGGCGCGACCGCCTGGACGAGTTGCATGCGGGAGGACACTGTTTCCGAGGTGGACCTGGAACACCACCAGCACCGCCAACCTTCAGCCCTACCACTACTTCACGACGGTCGCTGAGCGGGAGGCCTGGTCGATCCAACAGGGCGAGCAGCGCTGGGACCTGGTGAACATGCACCCGTCGCTGGTTGAGCACTTCCAGCAGATGATCCACGACGGTCTGGCCGGTTAGCCGGTCCCGTCTCGGTGAACGTGCGCAAAAACGGGATTGCGCCGGGCGTGTCGACCGGGGACGCGCGCGCTCGCGGGGGGAGAGGACCCCAAGTAAGCTGCCATATCGTGCGAAAACGGCGGCTGGGAGTAATGGGTGGGACGTTCGATCCCATCCATAACGGACACCTGGTCGCCGCCAGCGAGGTCGCCGACCTGTTCAAACTCGATGAAGTGATCTTCGTGCCGACCGGCCAGCCCTGGCTGAAGGACCGCCGCGCCACCGCCGCTGAGGACCGATATCTGATGACGGTGATCGCGACGGCGGCCAATCCGCGGTTCTCGGTGAGCCGGGTCGACATCGACCGCGACGGCCCCACCTACACCAAGGACACCCTGCGCGACCTGAACGCCATGAATCCCGACGCGGAGTTGTACTTCATCACCGGGGCGGATGCACTGGCCTCAATCCTGTCCTGGCAGAACTGGGAGGAGATGTTCGAGCTGGCCCGGTTCGTCGGGGTGAACCGGCCCGGTTACGACCTGAACGACGAACACCTCGCCGGGGTGCTCGACTCGCTGCCCGAGGACGCATTGACGCTGGTCGAGGTTCCCGCGCTGGCGATCTCGTCCACCGACTGCCGGCAGCGAGCCGCCGATTCCCGGTCGATCTGGTACCTGGTGCCGGACGGGGTGGTGCAGTACGTGTCCAAGCGCCGCCTATACGACAAACCTACGTTCGGAGAACAACCATGACCGCAACACCAGACGCCGTCGACATGGCCACCGTGGCGGCCGCCGCCGCCTCGAGCAAGCTCGCCGACGACGTCGTCGTCATTGATGTCTCCGAGCACCTGGTCATCACCGACTGCTTCGTCATCGCCTCGGCGTCCAACGAGCGTCAGGTCAACGCCATCGTCGACGAGGTCGAAGAGAAGATGCGGGAGGCCGGTTACAAGCCTGCCCGCCGGGAGGGCACCCGGGAGGGGCGCTGGACGCTGCTGGACTACATCGACATCGTCGTGCACATCCAGCACCAGGACGAGCGCGACTTCTACGCCCTGGACCGGTTGTGGAAGGACTGCCCGGTGGTGCCGATCGAACTGATCGCCCCGGACGACACCCCGGCGTCGGACGGCGCCTCGTGAGGGTCCGCAGGCTGATCCTGCTGCGGCATGGCCAGACCGAGTTCAACGCCGGCAGCCGGATGCAGGGCCAATTGGACACGGTCCTGAGTGATGTTGGCCGCGCGCAGGCGGCGGCGACGGCCGAGGTGCTGCGCAAGCGCCACCCGCTGCTGATCGTGTCGTCGGATCTGTGGCGCGCCTACGACACCGCTACCGTGTTGGCCGAACACAACCAACTGCAGGTCCGGGTGGACACCCGGTTGCGGGAAACGCACCTGGGCGACTGGCAGGGTCTGACCCACGAAGAGGTCGACGCCGCCGCGCCGGGCGCCCGGCTGGCGTGGCGTGACGATGCCCGGTGGGCACCGCACGGTGGGGAGAGCAGAGTCGACGTGGCCCGGCGCAGTGAGCCGCTGGTCGCCTCGTTGGTGGCTGATGAGCTGGCCTGGGGGAGTGCCGATGAGCAGGATCGCCCGGTGGTGCTGGTCGCCCATGGCGGGTTGATCGCTGCGCTGGCCGCCGCGCTGCTGCGGTTGCCCGTGGAGAACTGGCCGGTGCTGGGCGGGATGGCCAACGCCAGCTGGACCCAGCTCAGCGGCTACTCCGACGACGACGTGACCGAGCCCGCCGATGTCCGTTGGCGGCTGGACGTGTGGAACGCTTCAGCGCAGGTGGTCGGCGATGTGCTCTGAACGGCGCCCGACGCTGCTGATCTTTGCCGACTCGCTGTCCTACTACGGGCCCACCGGCGGTGAGCCCGCGGACCATCCGCAGATTTGGCCGAATATCGTTGGCGCCCAACTGGGCTGGGACGTCGAATTGATCGGACGGATCGGCTGGACCAGCCGGGACGTGTGGTGGGCGGCCACCCAGGACCCGCGTGCCTGGGCCGCCCTGCCCCGCGCCGGGGCGGTCATCTTCGCCACCAGCGGGATGGACTCGCTGCCGTCGGTATGGCCGACCGCGCTGCGCGAGTTGATCCGATATGTTCGGCCGTCCTGGTTGCGCCGCTGGGTCCGCGACGGCTACGGCTGGCTGCAGCCCCGTTTGTCGCCGGTGGCCCGGGCGGCACTGCCGCCGCGCCTGTCCGCTGACTATCTGGAAATGACGAGGGGTGCAATCGATTTCAACAGACCTGGAATTCCCATTGTGGCTTCCCTGCCGTCGGTGCATATCGCCGACACCTATGGGCGCGCCCACCACGGGCGGGAACCGACGGTGCGGGCGATCACGGCGTGGGCGCAGCAGCACGACATCGCACTAGTTGATCTGAAGTTGGTGGTGGCCGAAGAGATCATGAGCGGTCGCGGGAATCCGGACGGCATCCACTGGAACTTCGAAGCGCACCGAGCGGTCGCCGAACTGATGCTCAAAGCGCTGGCTGAGGCCGGCGTGCCCGGACCGTCATGACCGGCTCATGACCGTTACTGTCGTCACCGACTCCTCGGCGTGCCTACCCGTCGAACTGCGTGACCGGTGGGGCATCCGCGAGGTGCCGCTGCATATCCTGCTCGACGGAGTCGATCTGCGAGATGGCATCGATGACGTGCCGGAGGACATCTACGCGCGTGAACACGTCAGCACCGCCGGGGCCGGCCCGCAGGAACTGGCGCACGCCTACCGGACCGGGTTGGCCGACAGCGGTGGCGCCGGCGTTGTGGCAGTACATATCTCGTCGGCGCTGTCCAGCACGTTCGGCACCGCCGAGCACGTTGCCGGCCAACTCGGCCCCGGGGTACGCGTGATCGACTCGAAGTCGGCGGCAATGGGAACCGGATTCGTGACGCTGGCAGCCGCCCGCGCCGCCGCCGGCGGTGCCGATCTGGACGGTGTTGCGGCCGCGGCGGCCGCGGCCCTGCGGCGCGGCCACGCCTACCTGGTGGTGCACCGGCTGGACAACCTGCGGCGCAGCGGCCGGATCGGCAGTGCGGCGGCCTGGCTGGGCACCGCGCTGTCGCTGAAACCGTTACTCGTCATGGATGACGGGAAACTGGTTCTGGCCCAGCGCATCCGCACCGTCAGCAAGGCCGTCGCGTCGATGATCGACCGGGTCTGCGACGTGGTGGGTGATCGCCACGCCACGCTGGCTGTGCATCACGTCGCCAATCCGCAAGGGGCACATGACGTGGCCGGCAGGCTGGCCGAGCGGTTGCCGTTCTGCGCGCCGGCTGTCATCACCGACCTGGACCCAACTTTGGCGCTGCACGTCGGTGCGGGCGCGGTCGCGGTGTGTGTGGACGTCGATCCGGGAGGGGGTGACCCGTGTCCATAATGACTTTGGCGTGCGAGGAGCGTGCGGAATTCGTCGGCCTGCTTGATGAATTGACTCCGCAGCAGTGGGATCTTCCGAGCCTGTGTGTGGGCTGGCGGGTGCGTGACGTCGTCGCGCATGCGTTCGGCTTCGACGAACTCACCGGTGCGGATCTGGCCGGCCGGATGCTGCGTGGCCGGTTCTCGGTGGCTCGCATCAACGAACTCGGCGTTACGACGTGCACCGAGCGCACACCGGAGGACCTGCTCGCGATGGCACATGCTCACCGGCGACCACGCGGTCTGACCGCCGGTTTCGGCGGCCGGATCGCGTTGCTGGACGGTATGGTTCACCAGCAGGACATCCGCCGGCCGCTGAATGTGCCCCGGTGCATCGCGACCGAACGGCTACGGGCGGCATTGGATTTTGCCCGATTCGCCCCGCCGGTCCGCGGCGCCTGGCGGGCCCGCGGCGTTCAACTGGTAGTCGACGATCTCGACTGGAGCTATGGCCGAGGGCCGGCGGTGCATGGCAGCGGCGAGGCGATCCTGATGGCGATGGCGGGGCGTCGGGTCGCCCTCGATGACCTCACCGGTCCGGGCAAAGGCTTACTGGCCCGGCATATTTGAACCGCCGGATCACGGCGTCTGTGCTGCGAACCTGTCGGTGTCGGCGGGATTCTCGGTGTGGGGGTTGTGCGCGGCGATGCCCCGGATGTTCTTGTTGGGCCCCCACGGCCGGACCACCTGGGGCCACCAGAACCACTTGCCCAGCAGGGTGGCTATCGACGGCATAAAGAACGCCCGGACCACGAAGGTGTCCAGCATCAATCCGATCGCCACGGTGGTGCCGTACATGCCGATCGCCTTGAGATCACTGAAGAACATGATGCCCATGGTGGCGGCGAACACCATGCCGGCAGACGTCACCACACCACCGCTACCGGCCATCGCCCGGATATAGCCGGTCTTCAACCCGGCGTGTATCTCCTCTTCGAACCGGGATACCAGGAGCAGGTTGTAGTCCGAGCCGACCGCCAGCAGCACGATCACCGCCAGCACCAGGGTGACCCAGTAGATGTGCTGGCCGAAGATGTGCTGCCAGATCAGCACCGAGATACCGAAGGACGCGGCGATCGAACTGGATGCGGTGCCCAGGATCACCGCAGCGGCCACCAGACTTCGGGTGATCATCATCATGATCAGGAAGATCAACGTCAGCGACGCCACCACCGCGATCATCAGGTCGTACTTGGCGCCGTCACTCATGTCTTTGTACAAGGCCGACATTCCGCCGACGTACACCTTGGCATCGGACAGCGAGGATTGCTTGAGAGCCTCCTGGGCGGCTGTCCGCTCCGGTTCGACCCGTGAGATGCCCTCCGCGGTCGCCGGGTAGGTCTGGTGGGTGACGAAGAAGCGCGCCGACTTTCCGTCCGGCGACATGAACAGCCGCAGGCCGGTCTGGAAATCCTTGTTGTCGAAGGCCTCGGCGGGCAGGTAGAAGAAGTCGTCGTTCTTCGAGTCGTCGAAACTCTGCCCCATCATGATCTGGGTGTTGCTCAACTCATCCATCTGATTGATGAACGCCGAGAACGTGGAGTGCACGGTAAGCACCAGCGCGCGCATGATCCTCATGGTGTCGACCACGGCCGGCAGCAACTCCACCGCCTGCGGCAGCAGAAAATCGACCTTGGTGATGTCGTTGGATAGGTTGTGCAGTTCCTCGGTGAGTTGATCCATCCCGTCGGTGGTGTCGAAGGTGTTGCGCATCGCCCAACACATCGGGATGTCGAAGCAGTGCGGTTCCCAGTAGAAGTAACTTCGTAGCGGCCGGAACTGGTCGTCGAACTCGGCGATGTGGTCGCGGACCCGGTCGGAGATCTCCACTGTGCGCGCGGTGACTGCGGCCGTGTCATGGAAAGTTTCGTCGACCTGCTGCAGGTACCCATACATCTGGATCAGCAGCTCGATGTCCTTGTCGAGCTGCTGGGAGATCGTGTCGATGTCCTTGATTCGGTCCTTCAGCGACTTCATGTTCTGGATCATCAATTGGTTGGAGGCGCTGAGCTGGAACGGAATCGAACTGTGCTGCAGCGGGATTCCCAACGGCCTGGTGATGTCCTGAATCATTGCGATCCCGACCACCCGCATGATGTTCTTCGCGACGCGGTCCAGAACCAACATGTCGGCCGGGTTCCGCATGTCGTGGTCGGACGTGACCATGGTGATGTCGGGAGCCATCCGGGCGGCCGAGAAATGCTTCTCCGCCGCGGCGTAAGCCACGTTGACCGGGGTTTCCTTCGGCAGGTAGAGGCGGTCGTCGTAACCAGGTTTGAAACCCGGCAGCGCGACCAGCCCGATCATGATGATCGCCAGGCTCGCCACCATGACCGGGGCGGGCCAGCGTACGACCGTGATCCCGGCGCGCCGCCAGAAGCCGCCAGGCTTGGCAGCTTTGGGTTCCAGCAGCCCGAAGCTGGTGGTCACCGCCAGCATCGCCGGACCCAGGGTGAGCGCCGCCGCGACCACGACGATCATGCCCACCGAGACCGGAATCCCCATGGTGTGGAAGTACGGCAGCCGGGTGAAGTAGAGCACCGCCGACGCCCCGGCAATGGTCAGCCCGGAACCCAGCACGACGGGGGTGACACTGCGCACGGTGATGTAGTAGGCGTCGACCCGCTCTTCGCCGGCCCGCCGTGCTTCGCGATAACGGCCGATGAGGAAGATGCCGTAATCAGTGCCGGCGGCAATCGCCAGCATCACCATGATGTTGACCGCGAACGTCGTCAGACCCATGACGTTGTGATAGCCGAGGAGCGCGACGACGCCACGGGCGCACATCAGTTCCAGCAGCGTCAGGAAGAGCTGGCTGAGCATCGCTGCTATCGACCGGAAGACGATCAGCAACATGATCGCGATCGCGCCGATGGTGAACAGGGTGATCTTCACCAGGCTGGCGTCGCCGATCTCACGCAGATCGGCGGTCAATGCGGCCGGCCCGGCGACATAGGCCTGCACCCCCGGTGGGGCCGGGGTGTCGTCGATGGCTTTGCGGACCGCGTTCACCGAATCGTTGGCTTCGGTCATGCCCTGGTTGCCGACCAGGTTCAGCATGATGTAGGCCGCTTTGGCGTCGGAGCTCTGCACTCCCGCCGCGGTCAGCCGGTCACGCCAGAAGTCCTGGGCGTGCTCAACGTGGGCTTTGTCTGCTACCAGTTTTCCGACGATTTCGTCGTAGTAGTGGTGGGCGGGCTCGCCGAGTTCCTCCTCGCCGACCACGACCATCATCACGGTGCTGTTGGACTTGTATTCCTGGAAGTTCTTACCGACCAGGTTGCTGGCGATCATCGAGGGGGCGTCTGTCGGCGCCAGCGGTGCGGAGTGCTCTTCGGAGATCACTTCCAGCTGCGGCACAAAGACGTTGACGACGACGGTGAGCACGATCCAGGCGATGATGATCGGCACCGCGAAAATGCGCAGCATGTGCGCGAAGAACGGCCGCTTGACGTGCGGATCCTGCTGCTTGTCGAGTTGAGCCCGCATCCGTTTGATCATCCGGACTTCACCAGGCAGAAGGTCTGGGCGTTGAGGCCGGTGGCGCGTCGTTCGTCGAGCAACCGGTCGTCGATCTTGATTCGGCAGCCGATCTCGCCGCTGTTGCCCTGCACGATCATGTTGGCCTGCACGGCGGGAAGCACGGTGACGACGGTGTAGGACCACGGCAGCGGCACGTCGTTGAGCTGGTGGACGTTGGCCTCGGCGTCCCAGTAGTTGATGTCGGCGGTGGTGCCCGGCGGGCCGAACGCCTCGTAGGCAACGGACTTGGGATTGAACTGCACGATCTCGATACCGGCGCCGGCGTTGGGGTTGAGGTCCTGGGAGGCGAACACTTCGTGGAGTCGCGAGACGATCACACTCGATACGAAGATGACGACGATGAAGACCACCGGAATCCAATGCCGTTTGAGCATTCCGGTAATGGAGAAGTTCTTCACCTCACCGCCTTCCGCTGGTCGATAATGCGGTCGAACGCCAGCGCCGTACCGTTTGTTCCGGGCCTGACCGGAATCGCCCAAGGCTGCCGCGAATTTCGCCTCAGGCAGCATAACCTTTGCTTGGCTAACGATCGCAACTGGTGCGTTTGGGGTGCGCCAAATGGTCGGTGGCCCATGGGGCGCGACGCCGCCGCCGCGGCTTCAGTAGCATGGCCGCTGATGCACGCTCTGGTGAATGGCGTCCGATTAGGCGCAGTGGTCATCGTGGCAACGCTGATGTTGGGCGGTTGCAGCGGCAATGACGGGTCCGGCTCGACGTCGGCGCAGTCGACGTCGCCGGAGGCGTCCTGGTCGCGCCCCGACGCGCCGCCGGACCCGCACACCCTGCTGCGCGCCGGTGACCTTGCTGTTTCGCAGGTGCCCAACAGCGTGCTGATCTTCATCGAGAGTCAAGCCAGCGACATGGGTACCTGGAAGGCGCGGGTGGTCACCCCGGACGGCGCCGAGCAACAACTCAAGATCGGATCCGACGGCGGAGCGGTGCTGGTCGGCCCCACCGGGACCGAGGACAGCGACGCCGACAAGGCCAAGCGCCGCGCCAATGTGGACGGCGCCCACCTGGATTACCGCAGCGCGGTGGCCAAGGTACTCACTGCCGTGCCCAACGGCTCGATCACCGAGCTCAGCCTGCTCGACATGAACGGCACCGTCGTATGGGATGCCGACGTGTGGGACACCGAACTGGTCGAGCACGACGTCACCATCGACGCGGCGTCGGGAGCGGTCACCGCCAATCGCCCGGTTTAGCCACTCAGCTCGCGGCGGTGCGGCCGGTGATCGGCGGCAGGTCGGCCAGGGTCACGATGCCCGGCGCGGCTGCGACCACCGCCGGCACGGCATTGGTGACCGGCATCGCGGTGTAGATGCTGCCCAGTCCGCCGAGGCTCGGCTCGGCCCAGTCCTTGGGGGGCAGGCAGTTGATGACAGTGCGCATGTTGGGCAGCCCGAACACCTGGACCACATGCCCGTGCGCCACCGGCTTGGGCGGCGTGATGTGGCTGCCCATGATCCAGTTGAAGCCGACGCTGACCACGTTGCGCTCGCCGACCCAGCCGCGGTGATAACCGAAGACGCTCCCGACGGTGCCGGCCGGAATTTTCATGAATCCCAGGTCGGTGTCGCCGGTGGCGGCGGTGAACTGTACGTCGAAGGTGATCTTGTCCAGCTGCGCGCCGATCGCGTCGGCCATCATCGCCGCGGACTCGGCGAAGACCTCGCTTTCCCGGCGCACGTTTTCGGCCAGTCCGGGGGTGTCCCGATCTTGGCCGAACCCCATTGCCGCCATCGTGTCCGCGGACTCATACGTCGAACAGTCCACCGACTCGGTGATCCGGATCTCGTCGACACGCTCACACGCCCCGGACAACACCATGCCGACCATGTTGGTCATGCCCGGATGCGCGCCGCTGCCGAACATCGTCGAGTTCCCGGCCCGGCAGGCGTCCTCGATGCGCTTGCGGTCGGCCGGGGTCTGCTTGCCACCGGTGATCCAGGCGGCCGTGGAGCACACGTTGACCCCGGCTTCGAGCAGCCGGACCAATTCGTCGATGCTCGGCCACAGCGGGTTGTAGCAGCAGGCGTCGGGCTTCAGTGCCAGCAGCGTGTCGATGTCGTTGGTGGCCGCCACCCCGGTCGGTTCCGGCCAGCCGGCCAGTTCGGCGGCATCCACCCCGACCTTGTTCTTGCCGTGGGCGTAGACGCCGACCAGCTCCATGTCGGGACGGCCGATGATGGCGTGCAGCGAACGCTGCCCGATGTTGCCGGTCGTCCATTGGATGACCCGGAGTGGACGGTCTGATGTCGGCATCGTGCTCCTCGGTGACGGTTTACCCCACATTATTGGGGTGCGGTCCGAGAGCGTTTGTGGCAGCCTCGATCGGCGTGACTGCCGCCGTATCCCGATCCCTGGCCCTGCGTACCGCCACTGATGACGATTGGGCGGCGATGGCGGTGCTGGCCGCCACCGGTTTCGGTAAGGACTGGGACTCCGAATCGATGGTCGCCTGGCGGACCCTGACGACCCCCGACAGCGTCATCGTGGTCTGCGACGGCGACGAGGTGGTCGGCATGTCGGGCTACCTGGATCTGGAGCTGACGGTGCCTGGCGGGGCGGTGCTGCCGACGGCCGGGGTCAGCTTCGTAGTGGTGGCTCCGACACACCGTCGACGTGGTGTGCTCAGGTTGATGTACACCGAATTACACCGCCGCATAGCTAATTCGGGCTACCCAATCGCGGCATTGACTGCCAGTGAGGGTGGTATCTACGGGCGGTTCGGCTACGGTCCGGCGACGGTGGATCACGAGCTGACCATCGACCGGCGGTTCGCCCAACTGCACACCGACGCACCCGACCCCGGAGGGGTACGGCTGGTCAAAGCCGCCGACAACCGCGGCGAGTTAGCGGCGATCTACCAGCGGTGGCGGCAGCGCGTCCCGGGCGGTTTGGTGCGCCCCCTACCGCTCTGGGATGACCTGCTCGCCGACCGGGAGAACACCCGCGGCGGCGGCACCGAATGGTTCGGGCTGCTGCATCCCGACGGCTATGTGCTCTACCGCGTGCACGGCGAACATCCGAAAACGGTGCGGGTCGGCGAGTTCCGAGCTGTCACCCCCGACGCGCATGCAGCATTGTGGCGGGCGTTGCTGGGTCTGGACCTGGTGGGCAAGATCGTCGTCGACACCTACCCGGACGATTCGATGCCGTACCTGCTGACCGACACCCGGTTGGCCGCCACCACCGGGCGGTCGGATGGTCTGTGGCTGCGGATGATGGACATGCCCGCGGTACTGCAGGCTCGCCGTTACGCCGCGGACCTGGCCGTCGTCTTGCAGGTGCGTGACGGATTCCGTGGCGATGGGGGGCGATTCGCCCTCCAGATCCGGGACGGCCTGGCCGACTGTGTCCCGACCGAGGCGGAGGCCGACGTGGAGCTGGACCTGGATGTGCTGGGCAGCCTCTACCTTGGCGCGCACCGGGCGTCGGCGCTGGCCGAGGCCGGCAGGCTGCGCTGTCGTGACGACGCTGTGGTGCGCCGACTGGAGGCGACGTTCGTCAGCGATGTCGCCGCCCAGATCGGTTACGGCTTCTAGGGCTACAGCTTGGCCAGGTCGTAGTTGCCCAGGTTGTCCATCAGCACGTGCAGTTGGTCCTGCGACGAGCCCAGGGTGTGCTCGATCGCGGTGAGCCGCGCAGCGTAGTGGCCGGAAGGGTACTCCCAAGTCATCCCGATCCCGCCGTGCAACTGGATGGACTCCTGGGCGATGTGCCGCCCGGACCGGCCGATCTGCAGCTTCGCGCGTGCCGCGATCACCGGATCGAAGTTGCCGTCGGCGATCGACATCGCCGCGTACAGGCTCATGCTGCGGGCCAGCTCCAGCGACACGTACATGTCAGCGGCACGCTGAGTCAGGGTCTGGAAGGTGTTGAGCGTGACTCCGAACTGCTTGCGGGTCTTGAGATAGTCGGTGGTCAGCCGCAACGCCTCCTCCATCGCGCCGACCGCCTCGGCGCAGATGGCCGACTGGATACGAATGATCGCGCGCTCGATGGCGTCGGTGGCGTCGGTGGCGGCACCGAGTGGGGTGGCCGGTGCATGGTCGAAGTCGATCTGGGCCCCGCGTTGGCCGTCGAAAGTCCGGTACGGCGTCCGGGTGACCGTGCGGTCGTCGGTATGCCCGTCGACCAGGAAGAGCCCGGTCCCGCCGTCCGGCAGGGCGGCGCTGACCACCAGCGTGTCGGCGCGATCCCCGCTCAACACCGGATTCTTGCACCCGCTCACCAGCCACGAATCACCTTGCTGCACAGCCGCGGTGGTCACCTTCCCAGCCGCGGTACGGATGCCGGGCTCGGCATGGGCGAACGCCAGGATGTGCTCGCCGGCGGCGACGCCGTCGAGCAGTTCGCGCTGCCCGGCATCGCCACATTCGGCGATCAACGCGCCCGGTCCCAGCGCGCCGTGAACGACAGGCTCGGGGGCCAGTCGCCGGCCGATCTCGGTGAGCACCACCATGATCTCCAGCGGGCCGGACTCCTCGGGATCGAACCCGAGACCGAGAATCCCAGTGTCAGCCAGTTGTTTCCACACTTCGGGGTTGAAGCCCGGATCGGTATCAACAACCTTGTTGCGGGTCTCGGTGTCGTAACCCGACAACATAGAACGGGTGGTGTCGCGTAGCAGAACCTGCTCGTCGCTGAGTTCAAAATCCATGGTCGTCGTTGCTCCTAAAGGCCGAGAATGGTCGACGAGATGATGGTGCGCTGCACCTCGTTGCTGCCGCCGTAGATCGATGTCTTGCGGTAGTTCAGGTACGTCGGCGCCGCCTGCTGCGCCCATGCCGGCGATGCTATGTCGTTGCGGGCCTCACACGGCAGCGCATCGGGCCCGGCCAACTCGACGAGCAGTTCGGTGGCAGCCTGCTGCAACTGACTGCCCCGCAGCTTGAGCACCGACGACGCCGGGTTGGGCTTGCCGTCGGTAGACCCGGTCGTCACCCGCATCTGGGTGAGTTCCAGTGCCAGCAGGTCGTTCTCAAGCTCGGCGAGCCGTGCGGAAAACAGTGGATCGGCCAGTGCCCCCAACGCTTTGGCGTGCTGTTTGATCTCTGCTAGGCGCACCTTGGTGCGGGTCACTCCGGCGATGCCGGTTCGTTCGTTGCCCAGCAGGAACTTCGCGTACGTCCAGCCGTGGTTCTCCTCGCCGACCAGTTGATCGGCGGGCACCCGCACGTCGGAGAAGAACACCTCGTTGACCTCGACGCCACCGTCGATCAGCTTGATCGGCCGCATGGTGACACCGGGCGTAGACACCTTGAACAGCAGAAACGAGATACCGGCCTGCTTCTTGGGAGCCTGCGGGTCGGTGCGCACCAGACAGAAGATCCAGTCCGCGTACTGCCCGAGGGTGGTCCAGGTCTTCTGCCCGTTGACGATATAGCTGTCACCGTCGCGCACCGCCGTGGTGCGCAGCGAGGCCAGGTCGGAGCCGGCCTCGGGCTCGGAAAACCCTTGGCACCACCAGATGTCGAGATTGGCGGTGGCGGGCAGGAAGCGTTCCTTGATCGCCTGGGAGCCGAATTCGGCGATCACCGGGCCGACCATCTTGGTATTGAAATTCAGCGGTTCGGGAACCGACGCCAGTTGCATCTCATCGAGCCAGATCTGGTGCTGGGCGGGCGTCCAGTCTTTGCCGCCCCATTCGACCGGCCAGTTGGGCACTGCGAGGCCGTTCGCGTTGAGGATCCGCTGGGTGGTGACGAAGTCGTCGGGCATCACCGGATGTCCCAACCGGCCACGCTCCCGGATATCGGCGGGGATCTCGGTGGTGAAGAAGGCGCGCAACTCGTCGCGGAACGCTGTTTCCTCGGCGGTCAGTGCCAGTCTCACATCGGCCTCCCGGGTGGTGGGTGAATGCACAGGTCTTATGCACCCTAATCCGAACCCGCGCCGGTATGCGGGGAAGGTACCGACCTGGCCGGGAACCCGTCGGGCCCGGCGAGGGCAACAGCTGCCGGGTGTTTTTGTAGGCTGGCCCTCATGAGACGGTTGGTCGTCACTCTGGGTGTCCTGGTCTTGTCCGCCGTGTCGTGCTCGGCGCAGTCGGCCGAGAGTGCCGAACCGGGTTCTGCCGCGTCGACGCAGCCGGCACCGGCCGCCAAACCGGCCGCGCACCTGGGCCAGACGCTGGACCTGATGCGGATCGGCGGGCAGAAGATCGCGGTGACGCTGACGGACATCATCGACCCGGCCACCGTCCCGAACGGCTGGGGGGCGGCCGACAAGCACTACGTCGCGACCAAGCTGCGGGTCGAGAACGCCGGCACGACGACCATCGTCGGCAATCGGAATAGCGATGTCTCACTGGTTGGTTCGGACGACCAGAAGTACGAGGCTGATTTCGCCACCGTGACCGAGTGTCAGGACTTCGCCAGTGGATGGTTCCTGATCGCCGCGGGATCGTCGAGCATCGGTTGCGTCGTGTTCGCGCTTCCCGCGGGTGTCACCGCGGCGAAGGTCCGTTACGCACCGTCCTCGGGCATCTCCCACGACGTCGGGGAGTGGCTGAACCCGTAGCGGCGATTGGGTGCGGCGGGTCGTCGCCATTGGTACAGCGGGTTTCTGCACAGCTCGGGGTTGATCCACAATTCCGGCCCGCACAGGGTGCTGAACCGGCTGCGCTGCCGGGGCCGGAGCCTACCGTCGGCGCATGGCACCAGAACCACCCGGCGAGCGGCTACAACGTCGCCTCGGCCTGCTGCCGGAACCCGACCACAGCGACGACGCACCCGAATCCGACGATGATGCTGACCCGAATTCGTTGTTGCCGCGCTGGCTGCCCGACGGGGCGGCCGACCCCGGCTGGCTTTCCAAGGTGCGGGCCGATCCGGGCCGGGCCGGTGCGATCGCCCTGGCGGTGATCGCCGTGCTCGCCGTGCTCATCACCGTGTTCACCGTGCTGCGCGACCAACCCGCGCCGGTACTGAGCGCCAAATTGCCTCCGGTGGAGATGGTTTCGACCGCAAGCCCGCGCACCGACGTTCCCGCTGCAGACCCCGCGGCACCCGATGCCGGCCCGGTGGTGATCAGTGTGGTCGGGTTGGTGCACAAGCCGGGCTTGGCGACGCTGGCACCCGGTTCCCGGATCGCCGACGCGCTCACCGCCGCCGGCGGGGCCCTCGACGGCGCCGACACGATCGGGTTGAACCTGGCCCGCCCAGTGGTCGACGGCGAGCAGATTGTGGTCGGGCTGGCACCACTGCCGGGGCAACCGGTGCTTGGTAGCTCGGTCGGCGCGGGATCGTCGGCACCGGAGGCTCCCCGCACCAGCGTCGCGCCGGCCACGCCCAAGCCCGGCGAGAAGGTCAACCTCAACACCGCGACCGTCGAGCAACTCGACGCCCTACCCGGCGTGGGACCGGTGACCGCGGCCGCAATCGTGGCCTGGCGCACCGCGCACGGCAGGTTCGCCCACGTCGACCAACTCGGCGACGTCGACGGTATCGGCCCGGCGCGGCTGGAGAAGCTGCGTGCCCTGGTCCGCGTCTGAGAAGTGACGCAGCCGCCGGCCGCTGCGCCGCCGACCCGGCTGGATGTTCGGCTGGTGCCGGCGGCGCTGGCCGGCTGGGGAGTCTCCGCCGCCGGTATCCAGTGGCAGATCGGGGGCACTCTGGCGGTGCTGTGTGCGCTGCTCGGAGCCGCGGCGGGCGCATTGTGGTGGCATGCCGGGCTGATTCGGCGTCCTAGTTGGCGGCTGACCGGCGCGGCCCTGGCCGCGGCGTCGGTGGTGGGGGCGGGGTTCGGGTGGGCGGTCGCGCTGCGCACCGAGGCCGTCATCCACCACCCGATTACCGCCGCGTTCGGCGACACCGTGACGGTGACGGTCACCCCCAGCGAGAGCCCGCTGCCGGCCGGTACCCGGCGGGTGATGTTCCGGGCTACCCTGCAGCGCTTCGATGATGCTGAATCCTCGGGCCGGGTGCTGGTTTTCGCCTCCGGCATCGAATTCAACGACGTGATGGTCGGCCAGTCGATGGCGTTTCGCGCCAAGATCGCCCACCCGTCGCGGCGCGACCTGACGGTGGCGGTGCTCACTGCCGCCGGGGAGCCGAGGCTGGGGGAGCCCGGACCCGTTGCGCGGGCAGCACATCGGGTTCGGGCCCGGTTCGCGGCCGCCGCCGGGCAGGTGTTACCCGGCGAACAGGCCCGGATGCTGCCCGCCTTGGTGCTCGGTGACACCTCGGCGATCACCGCGGCCACCGGGCGTGAGTTCCGGGCCGCGGGCCTGACGCACCTGATGGCGGTCTCCGGCGCCAACGTGACGATCGTCTGTGGTGCGGTGCTATTTTCGGCGCAACTGGTCGGGCCCCGAGCTGCCGCCGTACTGGCCGGGTTGGCACTGGTCGCGTTCGTGATCGTCGTGCAGCCCACGGCTAGCGTGCTGCGGGCTGCGGTGATGGGGGCGATCGCGTTGCTGGGTGTGCTGTCGGCGCGACAACGTCAGGCCATTCCGAGCCTGGCCGCCAGTGTGCTGGTGCTGCTGGCGCTGGCTCCGCAGCTGGCCGTCGACGTCGGGTTCGCGCTGTCGGTGGCCGCCACCGCGGCGTTGGTGCTGATCGCGCCGGTGTGGTCGGCCCGGTTGATAGCCCGCGGCTGGCCCAAACCGTTGGCCGTCGCGGTGTGCGTGGCATGGGCCGCCAACCTGGTTACCGCGCCGCTGATCGCCGGTATTTCCGGCCGGCTCAGCCTGGTCAGCACGGTCGCCAACCTCGCGGTGGCCGTGCTGGTCGCGCCGATCACCGTGTTGGGTAGCGCGGCGGCGGTGCTGTGCGGCTGGTGGCCGGCCGCCGCGGAACTGCTGATCCGGTTCACCGGACCCGAACTGTGGTGGGTGTGCCGGGTCGCGCACTGGACCGGCGGCATCCCCGTCGCCACCGTGCCCGTGCCCCCGGGGTTGGCCGGGGTGTTCGGTGTCGGCACGGCCGCGGTGCTGGGCGTGGTCTGTTGGCGATGGCGGTGGTGCCGGCGGGTGCTGGCCGCGCTGGCGGTGTGCCTGCTGGCCTGGTCGGCCTCGGTGGTGTTGACCGGCTGGGCCGGTGTCGGCGCCGCGTGACACGATTAGCGGGTGAGCCAACCGGTTTCGCCGCTGCACCTGATCCTCGGTGAAGAGGAGCTGCTCGTCGAACGGGCCGTCGCACAGGTGCTGGCGGCGGTGCGGGAGCAGGCCGGCGCCACCGACATCCCGATGGACCGGTTGCGCGCCGGTGAGGTTGAGGCGGGTGAACTCGCCGAGCTGCTGAGTCCGTCGCTGTTCGCCGACGAACGCGTGGTGGTGCTGGAGGCCGCCGGCGAGGCCGGCAAGGACGCCGTGGCGCTGATCGCAGACACGGCCGCCGACGTACCGCCGGGCACCGTGCTGGTGGTGGTGCACAACGGTGCGGGGCGGGCGAAGGCGCTGGCCGGGAAGCTGCGGGAACTCGGAGCCCAGGTGCACACCTGCCCCCGCATCACCAAGCCCGCCGAGCGCATCGACTTCGTCCGCACCGAGTTCCGTCGGCTCAAGGTTCGGGTTGACGACGCCACCGTCACGGCACTGCTCGACGCGGTCGGCTCCGACATTCGCGAATTGGCCGCGGCCTGCTCCCAGCTGGTCGCCGACACCGGCGGACACGTCGACGCCATCGCGGTGCGCCGCTACCACAGTGGCAAAGCGGAGGTGAAGGGCTTCGACGTCGCTGATCGGGCCGTCGTCGGAGACGTCGCCGGGGCCACCGAGGCGCTGCGTTGGGCGATGATCCGCGGCGAACCGCACGTGGTGCTGGCCGACGCCCTGGCCGAGGCGATCCACACCATCGCCCGGGTCGGGCCCCAGTCCGGTGACCCCTACCGGTTGGCCGGCGAATTGGGCATGCCGCCCTGGCGGGTACAGAAGGCGCAGAAACAGTCCCGGTTTTGGACGCGAGAGACCGTGGCGGCCGCGGTTCGGCTGGTGGCCGCCCTCAACGCCGACGTCAAGGGTGCCGCCGCCGACGCCGACTACGCACTCGAGGCCGCGGTCCGCCGGGTGGCCGAGTTGGCTGCCCGTTAGCCCACAACGGCAACACGAAGGCCCCCGTTCCAGGTGGAATCAGGGGCCCGGTGTTCGCGGGTAACCGCGAGATCAGAGCTTGTTGAGGACCTGCGCCAGCGCCGACTTCTTGTTGGCGGCCTGGTTCTTGTGAATCACGCCCTTGCTGGCGGCCTTGTCCAGCTTGCGGCTGGTCGAGACCAGCAGATCGCCGGCCTTCTCCTTGTCGCCGGTCTCGGCGGCCTCACGGAAGGCCCGGATCGCGGTGCGCACCGCCGACTTCACCGACTGGTTGCGCAGCCGGGCGCGCTCGTTGGTCCGGTTACGCTTCACCTGCGACTTGATATTGGCCACGAAAGTTCCTTCGTAAAAGCTTGAGTTGGGTTCGCCTCCCGACGCGGGGGCAACAGCTGTTCAGGTTACCAGCTGGCCCGGTAACTCCCCAAGTTGACTCAGTGGAGCTTGTTGCGGCGTTGTGGGCAGCACCGGTCCACCGCTTCCTGATCGACGACGTGTCGCTGGCCGACTACGACGTCCCCACGATCGCTGGCCACCGCCAGGTGACCGATGTTCACCTGCTGACCCTGGCCCGGCGGAGGGGTGTCCGCTTGGTCACCTTCGATAGCACAATCGATGTGCTCGCACCCCCGCCCGGACACGTCCACTCGGTGCAGGTCGTCGCAGACCTCGCGGATCCGCTGCTGGGGGAGCGCAGCGATGAGGTCTTGGCGGATCACGGTGTGCACCAACGCGTCGGCTCCGGCGGCCAAGTCAGCGAGGCCCGCACCCGGCAGGGTGTCCCCGGTCAGCACCACCGCGGCCGAGTCGTACGCGATCCGGAAGCCGATAGTCGGCGTCACCGGCCGGTGATCGGTGGGTGCCACGGTGATCTGCGCGCCGTCACGATCCCAGACCTGACCCGCGGTGTGGGATCGACCGAGTTTGCGCTCACCTGCCCACGGGCGGAAGAAATGGCCTAGCCTGGTGTGAAATAGATCACTGCGGCGGGAGGTTTCGATGCGGATCGCGGACGTATTGCGGAACAAGGGCGCGGCGGTGGTGACCATCCATCCGGATGCCACGGTCATGGAGTTCCTTGCGGGGCTGGCCGAGCACAATATCGGCGCGATGGTGGTCATCGGACCCGATGGCTTGGAGGGAGTGGCCTCCGAGCGTGACGTGGTGCGCCAGTTGCACGTCCATGGCGCCAGCGTGCTGGTTCGGCCGGTATCGGCCATCATGACCCGAATGGTGGCGACCTGCGCCAAATCCGACACCGCCGACGACGTCAGCATCCTGATGACCGAGCACCGGGCGCGTCACATACCGGTGCTTGAAGACGGCCGGCTGGCCGGGATCGTCAGCATCGGCGACGTCGTCAAGTCCCGGATGGAGGAGCTGCAGGCCGAGCACGCGCAGCTGCGCTCCTACATCAGCCAGGGGTAGTGGGTCGCCGCGATTGGTTAGCGCCGGTCGCAGTGTGTCGCCATTATTAGTTAAGGCGCAGCTCGCCGGTCAGCTCCACGCGTAGTCGCTGCGCAGCCGGGCGGCCACCACCTCGAACACCGAGCGCCCCAGGATGGCGCCCTCGCGCCGGATCGACTCCTCGGGCACGTCGAGGACCCTGTCCAGTCGCACCCAGCTGAGCCGGTGGGCTTCATCCCAGCCGCCTGAGCCGATTCCCACCCAGTTCGTGTCACCGGTGTGGCGCTGTTGGCTAGATAGCATCAGCCCAAGCAGTATGTTGCGGTCGCGTCCGACGACCAGCACGGGGCGATCCTTGCCCTGGCTCGGATCGTCCTCGTAAGCCACCCAGGTCCAGACGATCTCGCCCGGGTCGGCCCGGCCGTTGAGGTCGGGGGCGTAGACGAGCCTGCGGGCGCGGTGCGCGGTGGGGACACTGCTGTCGGTCACCGGGCGGCCTGCCGGGATCGCCGGCGGCGGCTGCAACGCGGCGCCGCTCAGCACCTCCAGGCCGATCTTGATGCCCGACTGGATGCCCCGCTGGATGCGCTGTTGCACCAGCGGTGCCTGTTCGAGTTGGCGGATGAACCGTGGGGCTTCGTTGAACACCAGGTGCACCGCGAACCGCTGCATCACCTGCCACGGGGTCTTCCGCGGGGAAGCCATGACCGCAGCATAGGCGAAACGGCTTCGGGCACCGACTTTCTGACTTGGCGGCGCCGCCGCGGGACAGCGGATCGCGTTACGCGAGCGTCAATAAAAGTCACAGGAATCTGTACGCAAACTGGTGTACCCCTGGCATTGTCCTTAGTTTTGAATCGGCGTAGCTTCGTAGAACACATCTTCACATTGGGGACTTCCGAGCGGGGGGTTGGGGCAGCGAGGTTTTCGCTCGTCCGCGTGGATCCTTTGCTTAACGGGAGTCGCCGAGGAGCGGTATGGGGAGGGGGTCTTGTTGGCTACTTCAGAGTTGTTTGCCAATTGGGCAAGCCACAGCAACAGCAATCTGATTTTTTGCTCGCAAGGAGATTGAAATCATGAAGGAACGCAACAACCTTCGACGTGGGGTCGCCGCCGGGGTCGCAACTCTTACCGGACTGTCCGCGGTCGCTCTGGGTGTGGTCGGTATTTCTGAGCACGCCGACCTGACCGCCCAACGGGATGTGACGCTGGTGGCAGCTGGTACCGCCGCCGACGCCCACACCGATCTGATCAACGCGCAGGTGGCCCAGAACTCCAGCCTGTTCGACAATGACAACGCGTTGCAGCAGAGTATTTACCACTGGGCACTTGAGCCGACGAGCAACGGCGGCCTGGGGCTTGCCAACGACAAGCTGCTCTACCCGGGCAACCCCGTGGACCCAGACCAGAGCATCTTCAACGGCGCCTTCTCTCGGTTCACCGAGTCCAACCTGGTCAGCCAGGCGATGATGCAGGTTCAGCTGGACCACATGCTGGGGCTGAATCAGACGCTGGGCGCGGGTGGTTATGAGACGGAGATCGCCAACGGCCTGTACGCCGACCTCAGCGGCGCCGGGATCCCGGCTACGGGTGCTCTCCACGACGCCCTGGCGGCCTTCGAGCCGGGTGGCGATTTCACCAGTTTCAGCGGCTTCGTGACCGACCTGAACACCCTCAACGGCGCTCTGATGTCGAGTGCGTGGTCGGATCTGCTAAGCATGTTCTCCATCACGTCGTAGTCCACGCCAACCAGGAAGAGTCGGGTCGGGGGGCCCGGCTCTTTCGCTGTCTTCAACTGTCCGGAATCGGTGCGCGCCCAGCTGACTTACACGGTGCGCTCAGGGCGGCGGCCATCGGCCTGTCGCCGCCATGGCGGCACAGTCAACGCCTTCGATGCGCGGCTGCTGGGCCTCGAAACCTGACGAAGTCAATGCACCGTCTGAGCTGCAGCTGTGTATCTAACTTGTTATGTGAACGTTCACTTGTTAGAGTTTCTCAGACTTACAGCAACGGTGCTGGGGGAGGCTCCGGCGGTGCACAATCGCCCGCCGGTGGACATCGTGAAAGGTATTTGAGTATGAACATGAGCATGCGCAAGATCGGCGTGGTCGGCAGCTTCGCGGCTGGTGCGGCCGTGGCGTTGGCGCCGCTGGCGGCGGCCGTAGGCGACCCCTTCGATTTCAGCAGCATCGTCCAGGGTGAGGTTCAGTCGATGAACTGGCTCTTCGAGACCCAGGCTGCCCTCTCCGGTGACAGCGCCGACATCACCAAAGTTGTCCCCACGCAAGCCGACCCGCTGCAGTTCGACACCATCGCCAAGACGGACATGAGTTCCACGTTCCAGCAGCTGGTTTACGGCTTCAACCCTGACAATGTCGCCGGCGACCCAGGTTCCTACGGTGTGATGAACGGCGCGTTGGTCCAGTTTGACAACGGCTTCAACTCGTTGCTCTTCGCCTCGATGAACAACGGCGATGCGCTCGACTGGGACAGCGGTGCCCTGTTCGGCGGCGCCAGCGCGCAGCTTATCGCCGAGAACGCCCTCAACGGTTGGGCGGAGGCCAGCAGCTACTTCCAGTTCGGCATGGGCGATGTTCTGGGTTACTTCGATCTGTCGGCTTTGTTCGGCTGATTCGACTTCACCGCGAAACCCCCGGAGGCCGCGGCGGTTTCAAGGGGTCGTCGCAACACTGCCTGTCCTAGTGGGTGGTGATTAGATCACGCAGACGCTCGGCTGGGGTATCCCAGCCGAGCGTTTTGCGTGGGCGACCGTTGAGTTCT
>JBDTEP010000032.1:0-9919 GCA_039922455.1 Mycobacterium sp.
CGCCGGCTAGCTAACCGCCGGGTTTGATTCGGCGGTCCAGCTTCGCCTCTCCTCCGTCGAGCCTCGCTAACCGCCGGGTTTGATTCGGCAATCCAGCTTCGCCTCTCCTTCGTCGAGCCTCGCTAACCGCCGGGTTTGATTCGGCGGTCCAGCTTCGCCTCTCCTCCGTCGAGCCTCGCTAACCGCCGGGTTTGATTCGGCGGTCCAGCTTCGCCTCTCCTCCGTCGAGCCTCGCTAACCGCCGGTGATGGTCCGCAGCTGCTGCATCGCGGACCCTTCCGCACTGCGGCGAGCGGTCGGCGCCGGCGGCGGGACGTCACCACCGCTGGGCATGGCTCCCCCGGCGGGCTGCCCACCGCCGGGCTGCGTACCGGCCGCAGCCTGCTGTGCCGCGGCGGCCCGCAACTGGTCGGCCATCGGCTCGGGCAACCGTACCGGTAGCGGGGTGCGCACCGGCAACGGAGTGTCGCCACGGCGAACAACGGTGTCCGCCAACGCCTCCCGCGCCTGTTCGGTGAGTGCTTCCATCGATTCGTGCGGACCGTTGACCACGCAGCGCACCATCCAGCGATAGCCGTCGACGCCGATGAACCGGACCGCGCCGGTCGCCGACCCGAGCACCTCCCGGCCCCACCGGCCGTCGATGACGCTGACGTTCGCGGAGTCCCTACGCAGCGCGTCGGCCAACTCCGCGGCAACCTCGCGCCACAGCCCCGCCGACTTGGGTGCGGCGTAGGCGGCGATGTTGAACCGGCCGTTGGGCGTCACCAGCCATACCGCGCTCGGCACGCCCGCCTCACTCAGTTCAACTTGGACCTGGGCGCCGTCGGGCATCGGCACCAGCACCGAACCCAGGTCGAGACGTGCTGTCGTCGCCGCCGCGGGGTCGTCGAAATCCTCAATGTCGAAGGGACCGTCCAACGCCTCGTCGGACAACGTCTCGTCGGAATCCGCCTCGAATTCCGCCGGGCCCAGGCCATCGAACTCCGGCTCGGTACCCGCCGGCTCGTCGGCCGCCTTGCCCTTGCCTCTACCGAATGCCATCACTGCCACCCATCTCCGTCACTTCGCTGTCACAAACTCGCATGCCCACCCGAGGAGCCGTGTCCGTCGGCGCCCCGGGTCGTCGCGGCCAGCCCCGCCTCGTCGAACGACGTCACCTCGACCAGTTCGGGAAGCTCAACCCGCTGCACCAGCAGCTGGGCGACCCGGTCGCCGCGGTGGATCTCAATCGGAGTCGCCGGGTCAAGGTTGATCAACGCGATCTTGATCTCGCCACGATAGCCCGCATCGATCGTCCCCGGGCTGTTGACGATCGAAAGACCCACGCGCGCCGCCAAACCCGAGCGGGGGTGCACCAGACCCACCATGCCGAACGGAATGGCCACCGCGATACCGGTGGGCACCAAGGCGCGTTGGCCCGGGCCCAGCTCGATGTCGACGGCGCTGCAGAGATCGAAGCCGGCGTCGCCGGCATGAGCACGGCTCGGCAGCGGCAGATCAGGATCCAGGCGAACAACCGCAAGACTGGGCGACACGAGGCGCAAGACTACTCTTAGACGGGTGTCGGGACCGCGCCTGAACCACCGGGCATTGCAAACAGTGCGTTACCGCGAGCAACTGTGGGTGCCGTGGTGGTGGTGGCCGCTGGGGTTCGTGAGCATGGGACTCATGGCATACGAGGTCAGGTTGGGGCTGCGCAGTCTGGCCGGCTGGGTGCCGTTCGCGGCGTTCTTCGCGATCACTGTGGCCACCCTGCTGTGGCTGGGGCGCATCCAGGTGCGTGTCACCGAAAGCGGCGGGGCGACCGAGCTGTGGGTCGGCGACGCGCACCTGCCCGCGAGCGTGGTCGCGCGCTCCGCCGAGGTCCCGCACTCGGCCAAGTCGACGGCACTGGGACGACAACTCGATCCCGCTGCGTATGTCGTGCATCGGGGCTGGGTGGGCCCCATGCTGCTGCTCGTCCTCGATGATCCCGATGACCCGACGCCATACTGGCTGGTCAGTTGCCGTCATCCGCAGCGAGTGCTGGCTGCCCTGCAAGCCTGAGCAGGACAGCTCCCGGTCAGGCCGCGCAGTCCGTACAAATCATCACGCCGTTCTTCTCACTGGCCAGCCGACTGCGGTGCTGAACCAAAAAGCAGCTCGAGCAGGTGAACTCGTCGGCCTGCTTGGGGATGACCCGGACCGACAGCTCTTCGCCGGACAGGTCGGCACCAGGCAGTTCGAAGGATTCGGCGGATTCGGCTTCGTCGACATCGACCACGGCTGATTGCGCTTCGTTGCGCCGAGCCTTGAGCTCCTCTAGCGAGTCTTCGGAGACATCATCAGTCTCAGTCCGCCGCGGTGCGTCGTAGTCAGTTGCCATCGCCTTCTCCGCTTCCCCTCTGTAACCCTGCGCGAGCTTTGTACCAGCGTCGAACGCATCCACCAAATGATTCGTGCCCAGATCTACCCAACATCAACTGTGATTTGCGTCACATCGCCTCTCCTGACCACGGTTATCATTGGCGCGCGCGCCCTTTAGAGTGCGTTACGTGGTCGCGCAAATCACTCAAGGCTCCGAGTTCGACAAGCATGGTCTGCCCTTCCGGCGGCGCAACAACCGGCCCGCCGCTTATGCACTGGCTTGCCTGGCGCTGCTGACTGCCGTGGCGTGGGCGGTGGCGCTGACGCGGCCGGCCGACGTCCGTGAGGTCGCAGTGTGCAACGCTCCCCCGGCGCCGACCGAACCGGACCAGCCGCGGCTCGGCACCCAGGTGCCGCGCGCCACGATGATCGCCACCACCCCGGCCAAGCTGGCCGACATCAAAGCCCGGGTCCTCAATGCCAGCGGACGGGCCGGGCAAGCCGCCGACGTCGCTGATGCACTGCGCGACGACGGCTTCGCCCAGCCAACCGCCGCCAACGACCCGGTCTACGCCAACGACCGGCTGGACTGCCAGGGTCAAATCCGATTCGGCGAGGCAGGGCAGGCCGCCGCGGCGGCCCTCTGGCTGGTGGCACCGTGCACCGAACTGTTCCGCGACGACCGCGGCGACGACTCCGTCGACCTGGCGGTCGGCAACGACTTCGTCAACCTGGCCCACAGCGACGATATCGAAGCAGCGCTGGCCGGCCTGCGCCCGGACGCCACCGGACTGCCCGACCCTGCACTGCTGACCAAAATCCATTCCGGCACCTGTTAGCGACCGACCCGCCGAGGAGATCCGATGACCGGCACTGGCCCAACCGCCCACGCGACTAACGCGACCGACGGCGCGCCGCCGCAACGCCGAGGATTCGGCGTTGACGTTGGCGGCAGCGGCATCAAGGGCGGCGTCGTCGATCTCGACACCGGTGCGCTGATCGGCGAAAGGTACAAGCTGCCCACCCCGGTCCCGTCGACGCCGACTGCGGTCGCGAAGACCGTCGCCGCGGTGGTCCGGAAGTTCGGCTGGACCGGCCCGCTGGGAGTCACCTATCCGGGCGTGGTCATCGATGGCGTCGTGCAGACCGCCGCCAACGTGGACAAGTCCTGGATCGGAGTCAATGCCCGGGCGGCGATCGCGGCCGAACTCGACGGCCAGCCCGTCGTCATCCTCAACGACGCCGACGCCGCTGGCCTGGCCGAAGTGCGGTTCGGAGCGGGCCGGGACAACACCGGAGTCGTCGTGCTTCTCACATTCGGGACCGGGATCGGCTCGGCGGTGATCCACAACCGAAAGCTGCTGCCCAACACCGAACTCGGGCATATCGATGTGGGCGGCAAGGAGGCTGAGCGCCGGGCCGCCGCGTCGGTCAAGGTCAAGAAGAACTGGAGCATGCGTAAGTGGTCCAAGCAGGTGACCAGGGTGCTGGTGGCGGTCGAAAATGCGCTTTGCCCGGACCTGATCATCGTCGGTGGCGGCATCAGTCGCAAAGCCGACGAATGGGTGCCGCTGCTGGGCAATCGGACACCGGTGATCGCCGCGACACTGCAGAACACCGCGGGGATCGTCGGGGCGGCGATGGCGTCCACCGACGACGTCACCCGCTGAATTCCGCCCGCTCGGAGATTGCCGCAGTCCACTGTCGTTACAATGGTCGACGGCGGCCGCCTAACCGACAGCGGCGACTATCCCAGTCGATCTCCAAACTGATATAGAGCCGCCGATATTCGACATACCCGACACTTTCGGTTGCGCACAGCCCTGCCAACCGAAAGTCAGTCCGACCGAAGGGGTGGACGTGGCAGCGAGCAAGGCAAAGCCGGCGACTGAGGAGCCGAAGAAGCGCAGCGCCACCAAGGCGCCCGCTAAAGCCGCCGCTCCGGCGCCCGCCAAGCGGACCGCGGCGAAGGCCACCTCGGCTGCGGCACCCGCCAAAAAGGCCACCAAGACCGCGGGCGCGGCAGCAACGAACACCGACGCAAAGCCCAAGGCCCGGTCGGCCCGGGGCCCGGCGAAGAAGACGGCCGGCGCCAAGGGCGCCGCGAAGAACGCCGACGGCGACCTCGCGACCGACGATCCGGACACCGATACCGAACTGGACGGCGAACCCGGTGACGACGACATCGAAGCCGACGCCGACCTGAGCCTGGACGAATTGGCGGACGACGACGAAGGCGACGCCAACACCGCCAAGGCTTCGACCGCCGCCGCGCCGGCTACCGACGCGGCTGGCGACGACGACGACGATGAAGTCAGCGAGCCCACCGAAAAGGACAAGGCCTCGGGCGATTTCGTCTGGGACGAAGAGGAGTCCGAAGCACTGCGGCAGGCCCGCAAGGACGCTGAACTCACCGCCTCGGCCGACTCGGTGCGCGCCTACCTCAAGCAGATCGGGAAGGTGGCGCTGCTCAACGCCGAAGAGGAAGTCGAGCTGGCCAAGCGGATCGAGGCCGGCTTGTTCGCCACCCAGAAGATGACCGAGCACACCGAAAAGGGTGAGAAGCTGGCCGTCGCCTACCGGCGTGACATGGCGTGGATCTGCCGGGACGGCGACCGGGCCAAGAACCACCTGCTGGAGGCCAACCTGAGGCTGGTGGTGTCGCTGGCAAAGCGATACACCGGGCGCGGGATGGCGTTTCTGGACCTGATCCAGGAGGGCAACCTGGGTCTGATCCGTGCGGTGGAGAAGTTCGACTACACCAAGGGCTACAAGTTCTCCACCTACGCCACCTGGTGGATCCGTCAGGCCATCACCCGCGCCATGGCCGACCAGGCCCGCACCATCCGTATCCCGGTCCACATGGTCGAGGTGATCAACAAGCTCGGCCGCATCCAGCGCGAGTTGCTGCAGGACCTGGGCCGCGAGCCGACGCCCGAGGAGCTGGCCCGGGAGATGGACATCACCCCGGAGAAGGTGCTGGAAATCCAGCAGTACGCCCGTGAACCGATCTCGCTGGACCAGACCATCGGCGACGAGGGCGACTCCCAGCTCGGCGATTTCATCGAGGACAGTGAAGCTGTCGTAGCCGTGGACGCCGTGTCGTTCACCCTGCTGCAGGATCAGCTGCAGTCGGTACTGGAGACCCTCTCGGAACGTGAAGCCGGCGTGGTACGGCTGCGGTTCGGGCTGACCGACGGCCAGCCCCGTACCCTCGACGAGATCGGCCAGGTCTACGGGGTCACTCGAGAGCGCATCCGTCAGATCGAGTCGAAGACGATGTCGAAATTGCGGCACCCCAGCCGGTCTCAAGTCCTGCGCGACTACCTCGATTAGTGGAGCACCGTGTCCATAGCACCGCCACCGGTTCTGCTCGGCGCCCTCAACGCATGTCGTAGTGGCCTGCAGCGCCTGCACCGGGCAACCGTGCCCGCCCCCGTTGCCGTCTTGGAGCTGGGGTTCGGCGGGTGGCTGACCCAGGCGCTGTATGCGGCGGTACGGGTGGGAATCCCCGATGCGCTCAAATCCGGCCCGCTGACCGCCGAAGAGGTCGCCCACCGGGTCGGCACCGATCCGGGCGCCACCTACCGGCTGATGCGTGCACTGGCCAGCCACCGGGTGCTCAAACTGCGCCGCGACGGCCGATTCTCGCTGACCCGCACTGGACGGTCCCTGGTCTCCGACGATCCGGCCAGTGTCGCGCCGATGATCGCGTTCATCGGCAACCCGGCCCACCGAGAACACTGGTCAAACCTGGAGCACTGCGTGCGGACGGGCGAAACTGCCGTCGACAAGGTACGCGGAATGCCCTTCTTCGAGTACTTGGGCACCGACCCCGATTTGGCGCAGGTCTTTAACAATGCCATGACCGGTGCATCTGCCATTGCAATCGAAAGTGCTGTTCCCGCATATGATTTCAGTGCCAGCAAGCTGATAGTGGATGTGGGCGGCGGCCACGGCGCACTGCTGGCCGCCGTGTTGCGGAAGGCGCCCGGTGCTCGCGGCGTGCTGTTCGACCTGCCGCAGGTGGTGGCCAGCGCCCGCGACGCCCTGGCCACCGCGGGCGTGACGTCACGCTGTGATGCCGAAGGTGGATCGTTCTTCGACTCGGTTCCCGCCGGCGGTGACACCTATCTGCTCAAGACCATCATCCACGACTGGGATGACGAACGGTCCCTGATGATTCTTCGCAATATCCGCAACGCCATCGCTGCAGACGGCAAGCTGCTGCTGCTGGAGATGGTGCTGCCCGAGGGCGCGCCCGCCCACTTGGGATTGCTATTAGACCTGGAGATGTTGGTGGCCGCCGGTGGTCGGGAACGTACTCAACGCGAGTACGCCGAGTTGCTGTCCCAGGCCGGATTCCGGCTGCAGCGCGTGGTGCCCACGACAAGCCCGATGTCAATCATCGAGGCCCGGCCAGTGTAGAAGCCGAGCGAAGATCTGGCAGATCCTGGTACGGCACATCGCTTGGAGCGCTCAGCATCGCCGCAAAGCAGCGCCGACCGTCGCGTGGACGCAGGAGGGCACCGGAACAGATGACATCGCGAACGTTCACCACACTTCTCGACCGCGCCGTCCTCCACGGCCATCCGGTGCCGGCCGAGGCCGATCTGGATCCCGCCGTGTTCACCGCCATCAACGCCATTGCCGCCGCCTGGCCGCGGGTGCCGGCCGCGTTGATCAACAAGGCACAAAACACGTTCGCCCGTAGCGAACGCACCCGGGTGTCGGCGGCCAAGCCAACAACTCCGATCAACCTCAATCGGCCGCCGCGAACACACCGTCCGGGCCGGGCCGATACACGCTGATTCCGCTCACCGCGCCAACGGGCAACGGCCCGTACAGATGCGGGAACAACATCGCATCCGGATCGGTGGGCACACCCGGCTCCCAGCGCACCGGTGCCGCCACCTTGGCCGGATCCACCTGCAGCAACACCAAATCCGTGCGGCCCCGGTAGAGCCGATTCGCGGGCAGATGCACCTGCTGCGGCGTCGACAGATGCACGAAGCCCACCTGACGCAACGACTCCGGACACAGCACGCCGGCCGCCTGGGCACTGGCCCAGTCCCGGGCGCTGCAGAGGTGGACGAGATTCATCGGTCCGATCCTGCCCCAACACCGCGCAGCGGTGAGACACGACACAGCAGAAGCGGGGAACAACGCCGAACGCGTAAGCGTCTGACACAATTGACAGACCCGCGAGATACGGAGGAGCCCATGAACGCGACTCTGACCAGTCCCGAACTCACTCGGGCTGATCGATGCGACCGGTGCGGCGCCGCCGCCCGGGTGCGAGCCACGCTGCGCTCCGGAGCTGAATTGCTCTTCTGCCAGCACCACGCCAATGAGCATGAAGCCAAGTTGGCCGAGCTGGCTGCCGTGCTGCAGGTCAGCGCCTCCGTCGAGGCGTAACCCAAGCCCGTGCGCAACACGCCGTCGGCGGGAATTGTGCAGTAGCACCACTTGTCAGGGATGCTGGGCTGGTCATGACTGACCAGATCCCCAGGCCTTCACGCCATCACCTGCTGCGCATTGCCCGCCGTACCTTGACGAAGAGCTGGGACGACTCGATATTTGCCGAGTCGGCGCAGGCGGGCTTCTGGTCGGTGCTGTCGCTGCCACCGCTGTTGCTCGGGATGCTGGGCAGCCTGTCGTACGTGGCGCCATGGTTCGGCCCGAACACACTGGCGACCATCCAGGACCGGTTGATCGACATGGCCAGCAGCTTCTTCTCGAAGAACGTCGTGGTGGAGATCATCGAGCCCAGCGTGCGAGACATCGTGACCAACGCTCGCGGTGAGGTGGTCTCGCTGGGCTTCGTGATCTCGCTGTGGGCCGGTTCCTCGGCGGTGTCGGCGTTCGTCGACTCGGTGGTCGAGGCACACGGCCAGACACCGTTGCGCCATCCGGTGCGGCAACGGTTCTTTGCGCTGGGCCTGTATGTGGCGATGCTGGTGATCGCCGTCGCCGGAGCGCCGTTCGCCGCACTGGGACCCCACGCAGTGGCCGAACACATTCCGGAGCGGTTGACCGACCTACTGCGGTTCGGCTACTACCCGTCACTGGTCTTCGGCCTGTTGGTGGCGGTGACCGTGCTCTACCGCGTATCGCTGCCCAAACCCCTGCCCTCACATCGGCTGGTGTTCGGTGCATTGCTGGCCACCACGGTGTTCGTCGTGGCCACCATGGGACTGCGGGTCTACCTGCGCTACATCACCAGCACCGGTTACACCTACGGCGCACTGGCAACGCCGATCGCTTTCCTGCTGTTCGCGTTTCTGCTCGGCTTCGCCATCATGATGGGCGCGGAATTGAACGCCGCCGTTCAGGAGGAGTGGCCGGCGCAGGCCACTCACCTGCACCAGTTGCGCAGCTGGGTGGCATCACGGACGGGCCGACCCGACCGTGACACCGACCCGGTCAGTCCTTCTTCAGGCTCGCATAAATCCGCTTGCAGTCCGGGCAGACCGGCGACCCCGGCTTCGCCGACTTGGTCACCGGGAACACCTCACCGCACAGTGCCACCACGTGAGTGCCCATGACCGCGCTCTCAGCGATCTTGTCCTTCTTGACGTAGTGGAAGAATTTCGGGGTGTCACCGTCGGTCCCGTCGTCGACGCGTTCATCGGCATCGGTGCGTTCGAGGGTGTCGGTCTGTATGCCCATGTGCCCATTGTGCCCAGAAGTCAATCGATCCCAAAACCCCTAGCACCGCCGAGTCGGTGGTGTGGGACAGTGGAAACATGAAGCACGGCCCCGAGCTGGGTTTCGACGACGATGGTCGGCCGGTGCTCATCACCGCAGCCGCACCGTCTTACGAGCAGCAGCACCGCGAACGGGTGCGCAAGTACCTGATGCTGATGTCGTTCCGGGTTCCGGCGCTGATCTTGGCGGCGGTGGCTTACGGACTTTGGCACAACGGCCTGATCTCAATGCTGATCCTGGTCGCGTCGATACCGCTGCCGTGGATTGCGGTGCTGATCGCCAACGACCGGCCGCCCCGCAGCGCCGATGAGCCCCGTCGGTACGACGCCGCACCGACGCACACGCCGCTGTTCCCCACCGCCTCCCATCCGGCACTGGGACGACCGCAAGCACCGGAGTCCGAGCCCGGACCGGAGACGATTGAGCCGGAGATAATCGAGCTGGACCAGCCGGGCACCGACATCCCCGGCGAAGCGCCGCAGAATACCGGCTCTTAACACATTCTCAAAGTCATCGGCGTATCAGCGCACGTCAAGTGGTGTGAAAATGCCAGCGAGCGGGAACTCTGCACGTGGGTCGCGCGTTATCACGTGTGACAGCGCAAGCCGATGAACGGGAGGCCGCAATGGCAAAGGCAGATGCCACCACCAGACGGATCGACGGCGATCTGGATATGCAGAGCCCAGCCGCAGACTTGGTGCGGGTGTATCTCAACGGCATCGGTAAGACCGCGCTACTCAATGCCGCCGACGAGGTGGAGCTCGCCAAACGCATCGAGACCGGGCTTTACGCGCAGCACCTGCTCGACACCCGCAAACGCTTCGGCGAGAAGCGTAAAAGCGAGTTGGCCGCGGTGGTA
>JBDTEP010000033.1:0-22277 GCA_039922455.1 Mycobacterium sp.
GTCGAGATCGCCATCGACGACAACGGCGGCGGGCTGCCCGAGGAGGAGCGCCGGGTGGTGTTCGAGCGGTTCTCCCGCGGGTCGACGGCATCGCATTCCGGGTCCGGTCTCGGGCTGGCCCTGGTGGCTCAGCAGGCCGAACTGCACGGCGGTACGGCGTCGCTGGAGGACAGCCCGATCGGCGGGGTACGCCTGATGCTGCGGTTACCGCCGCCGGGCTGAGGTCACCCCCACCCGGGACGTCACTTCTTCTTCTTCTTCTTCTTTTTCTTCTTGTCGCCCTTGTCCCAGCGGGTGAACCCGGCCGCCTTGGCGGCCTTCTCCTCGCGGAACCACACCTCGGCGATCGTCTGCCCGTACCACGGGCTGTCCGTGGTGTGGTACAGCATCGAGTCCTCGTTGCCCTTGACCGTCCAGCCCACCGGGCCAACGCCGCCCGCGTCCGCCCGCGCCGAACCGTCGCCGTAGGGCGCACCGACCGCGATCTGGGTCGTCGGTGCCTCCGAGGGAACCTTCCCGCCGGTCAGTTCCGCCGCTGCGCCGGTGACCGCACCCGCAGTCGCCGCCGGACCTGCAGCCACGGCCGGACGCGCTCCCGCGGCCGGGATCGGGGTGGTCGGCGCGCTCGCGCCGCCCCCTGGCGCCGGCACCGGCACCTCGCGGTTGACCCGCCGGATCGTGAAGGCGAATGTCAGCAGCAGCCCCAACAAAAACGACAAACCCATCAACCAGCAATTGGCGCCGTGCATCAGGTGGCCACTATCTCACGTGAGCCGGGCAGGGCCGCTATGGCCTCTTCCCTGTTGGTGCGGCGAATCGACACAATTGTGAGCAACCAGGCGACCGCCGAACCCACCGCGAATGCCAGCAGATACCACAACCAGTGAATGACGAAATCCATTGAGGATCCTCCTTAGCTAACGGTGATCGCGACGCGACGGTTGTGGGCTCGGCCGCTCGGCGTCGCGTTGCTGGCGACCGGGTCGGCCGATCCGAACCCCTTGGACGTAATGCTGTCCGCGGGCACGCCGTGCGCCACCAGGAAGGCAGCGACCGACTTGGCCCGGCTGGCACTCAACGGCACGTTGATGCCGTCGTTGCCGGTGTTGTCGGTGTAGCCATTGACCGTCAGATGGGCGCTGTGACAACCCTTTACCTTCTCCGCCACCCGGATCAGTTGCTGCTGGGTGCCCCGCGACAAGGTGTAGCCATTGGTCGCAAACGTGACCGGCGTGCGCATCAGGGCGGTGATGTCGGCCTGCAGCGTGCCGCAGTCGCCGGCCCGACTCGGAGCCGGGGCCGGAGCCGGAGTCGGGGAGGCGCTGGGCGGCTCCGATTTCGGGGCTTGAGTCTGCGGCGTCTTGGCCGAGACCTGAATTTCGTTGGACAGCTTGAGGTTCGGCCAAGTCATCTTCGCAGCCGCCTCGACGGCGGACCTGACCGCGTCGGAAGCCGCGGTGCCGATCAGCGTGACGGTTTCGCCGTTGATCTTTAATTTGAAGTCTGGCATGGACACTGCGGCATTGAATACCGATGCCAGGCTGGAGAAGTTGGGCGCGGTGACACCGGGCTTGATGTTCAGATTGTCGACCAGTTGCACGCCGCTGCCGAACACTCCCCTGAGCATGTCGAGCAGCCTTGTCCGCGCACCGATGTCGGGCAGGTCGCCATTGAGGGTGACGACGTTGCCGTTGCGCAGAATCGACAACGGGGCGAACGACATTCCGGACGGGTTCACGCTCGGCGCCGATACCGACGGAGCGGTGATGCTCGGGGCGGCGACATCGAGTTTCGAACGATCCGCCATTCCTTGGCCGATCAACGCCAGTAACAACGGAATTGCCGCCAGTGCCACCAGCCAGCCGAAGCCGGGCGGCCGACGGTAAAAGCGCGATACCCTTCGCCAGCCCGTCACGTTCCGGTCTTCGGAGCCTGGCATGGATCCTCCTTGAAAATCGAAAAATACCCAGGTATCGAGGACACCGCGAGTTTAGACTTTCGATTCGCCGAAGAAGGTGTTCAGTTGATTTCGGTGGACTTGACCCGCCCCGGCAAACTGGCCACCAATTCGTTGACGATATCGGCTCGCGGCCAGGCGTCCTGGGCCGCTTCCTCGACGGTAGCCGCCTCGGCCGCCTTCGCCGCGGTTCCGCCCAGCGTCACGGTTTCGCCGCTGACGCTCAAGGTGAAATCGCCGATCACCGCGGCCGCCTCGAACACCGGGGCCGCCGCGGCGAAGTCCGGTGTCGTGGCGCTCGGCACCACCCGTAGCCCGTCGACGACGGTGACATCATCGGCCGAGGTGACCACCGCATCCAACAGCGCCCGCTTGGCCGACTGATCCGGCACGTCGCCGATCAGAGTGAATTCGTTGCCGCGGCGGATCACCGACAGCGGCGCCGCCGGGCCCGCGGCAGCTTCAGCGCCGTCACGAAAATCTTCCGACAAGCCTTCCCGCAGTCCACAGCCGATCATTCCGAGCAGCACCCCAACCAGCGCCGCCCCGATCAGCCAGCGGCGCACTCAGCGGGTGCCGAGCAGGTCAATCACGAAGACCAGGGTCTTACCGGACAGCTGATGCCCAGTACCGGCCGGTCCGTAGGCCAGCTCCGGTGGTATCACCAGCTGACGCCGGCCGCCCACCTTCATCCCCGGGATGCCGTCCTGCCAGCCCGCTATGAGCCCGTCCAGCGGAAACTCGAGGGACTCACCGCGGTTCCACGAGCTGTCGAACTCCGCGCCGGTGTCGTAGTCGACACCTAGGTAGTGCACGTTGACGACCCCGCCGGGTGCGGCCTGGGACCCCTCCCCGACGATGACGTCCTCGATGACCAGCTCGGTCGGGGCCGGACCGGTCGGAACGGTGATTTCGGGCTTGGCCGCACTCACCCTGATTACCGCCCGCCGATAGTGGGGTAGTCGCGCTCGGTGTAGCCGGTGTAGATCTGACGCGGCCGACCGATCTTGCTGTCGCCCTCGTCGTGCATCTCACGCCAGTGCGCGATCCAGCCGGGCAGCCTGCCGAGCGCGAACAACACGGTGAACATCTGAGCCGGGAAGCCGATGGCCCGGTAGATCAGGCCGGTATAGAAGTCGACGTTGGGGTAGAGCTTGCGTTCGATGAAGTAGTCGTCGGTCAGCGCGGCCTCTTCGAGGGCCTTGGCGATGTTGAGCAGTTCGTCGTCGCCGCCGAGCTTGCCGAGAATCTTGTCGGCCTGCTCCTTGACGATGCGCGCCCGCGGGTCGTAGTTCTTGTAGACCCGGTGGCCGAAGCCCATCAGCTTGACGCCGTCTTCGCGGTCCTTGACCTTGCGAACGAAGTCGCCCACGTTGCCGTGCTGGTCCCGGATGGTCTCCAGCATTTCCAGCACCGCCTGGTTGGCGCCGCCGTGCAGGGGGCCCCACAGCGCATTGATGCCACCGGAGATCGAGGTGAACAGGTTGGCCCGTGACGAGCCCACCAGCCGAACCGTCGACGTCGAGCAGTTCTGCTCGTGGTCGGCGTGCAGGACGAACAGCATGTCCAGCGCGCGGACCACCTCGGGGTCGGGCTCGTACGGCTCGGCGGGCAGCCCGAACGTCATCCGCAGGAAGTTCTCCACCAGGCTCTGCGAGTTATCCGGGTACAGGAACGGCTGGCCGGCCGATTTCTTGTAGGCGTACGCGGCGATCGTGGGCAGCTTGCCCAGCAGCCGAATGGTCGACAGCTCGACCTGATCGTTGTCGGCCGGGTCCAGCGAATCCTGGTAGTAGGCGCTCAACGCGTTCACCACGCTGGACAGCACCGGCATCGGGTGGGCGTTACGCGGGAAACCGTCGAAGAACCGCTTCAGGTCCTCGTGCAGCATGGTGTGCCGCTGAATCCTGCCGGTGAATGTCTCGAGCTGGTCGGCCGTCGGCAGCTCGCCGTAGATCAGCAGGTAGGTGACCTCGATGAAGGTGGACTTCTCGGCCAGCTGCTCAATCGGGTAACCCCGGTACCGCAGGATCCCGGCGTCGCCGTCGATATAGGTGATGGCGCTCTTGACCGGTGCGGTGTTGGCAAAGCCGTTGTCGAAGGTCGTGTGCCCGGTCTTGGCGAGCAACGACCCGATGGCGATGCCGTCGGATCCCTCGGTGGCACGGACGATCGGCAGCTCTAACTCGCCGCCCGGATACCGGAGGGTGGCGGTGTCGTCGGTTACGGCCACAAGAAGCCCCTTTGCGCTATTGAGCTAACCAGTCGATTGGGTGTGTATTAGGAAAGGTAGTCGGTTCCGGGCCGACGCGCCCGCCCGGGGCTGGGTATCTCCTACCGGCCGTCCGGAGGCGGCGGTCACCGGGCGGCACCGGGTTTGCGGTAACCGATGAAGGCGGGCACCGCCAGCGCGGCAAGCACCACACCCACCACCACCAGCGCACCGCCGCCGGCCGCGGCTGCTGCCGTCCCCAACGCCGCGCCGGCCGCACCGTGCACCGTGTCGGCGAGTCGGGGGCCACCGGCGACGACCACGATGAACACCCCCTGCAGCCGGCCCCGAATCTCGTCGGAGGCGACCTGCTGCAGCATCGTCGAACGGAATGCCGCCGACACCATGTCCGCGGCGCCGCCGACCGCCAGGAACGCCAGTGCCACCCCCAACACCGGGCCGGCGTGCCCGTCCGCCCGGGCCACCGCGAGCCCGAACCCGGCCATGGCCGCGCCCCAGATCACGATCGCGACGACGATCGCCAGGCCCTGGCGGGTGATCCGCGGCAGCCAACCCGAGAACACCCCACCGGCCACCGCTCCGGCCGACATCGCCGCGGCCAGCAGCGCCATCGTCGTGCCGCCGTCGATCGGGCCGCCGAAGCTGTCATGGGCGATCTGCGGGAACAGCGCCCGCGGCATGCCCAGCACCATCGCGATCAGGTCGACCACGAACGACATCAGCACCACGGTGTTGCCGGCCAGGTAGCGGAAGCCGTCCAGCACCGCCGCGAACCCGAAGCGCGTCTGGTCGGTCACCCCGACGGGCGGCATCGGGGCCAGCCGGACCGTCGCCCAGACCGGGACCAGGCACAGCGCCGCGTCAATCAGGTACAAGGTGGACAGGTCGATCCAGCTCAGCAGCAGGCCGGCTAGCAACGGCCCGATGATCGCCCCGAACTGAGTGACGGTCATATTCAGCGAGTTGGCGGCCGGCAGGTCACCGCCGGCCAGCATCCGCGGGATCGCCGCGGATCTGGTGGGTGCATTGACTGCGTAGAAGCCCTGCTGAACCGCCAACAGGCACAGCACCACCCACACGTCGTCGACCGCCGCCGCAGCCTGTATCCACAGCAACAACGACGCGCCCGCTAACCCGCAGGTGGTGATGATCAGCAGCGTGCGGCGATCCATCGCGTCGGCCCAGGCGCCGCCGAGCAGCCCGAAGACCACCAGCGGCACCAAAGCGAACAGGCCGGCCAGTCCGACGTAGGCCGAACTGCCGGTGAGCGCGTAGATCTGGACCGGGACCGCGAAGATGGTCAGGTTCGCCCCGATGACGGTCGGTATCCCGGCCACCCACAGCCGCCTGAAGTCCGCGCTGCGCAGCGGGGTGGTGTTGGCGAACAGCCTCACGGGCTCACCCTGACACGGTCCGGCACGGCCGGGATTTTAATCACCCCAGAGGTGAAGACCCGCGAGCGCCGCGTTCGCCGGACCCAGGAAGAGCTGGAGGAAGGTAAGCGCCGGCCCTGCTGCTGGCCGGGGTGTAAGCACCGCGAGCGCACCGGGGTTCAGTAGTCACCGGGCTCAGGGCTGCAGTCGCTCGACGCGCCCGTCGATAACCCGAATCCGGTTGTGCAGCCGGCCTTCTCGACCCTGCCAGAACTCCACCACCTCGGGGGCGATGACGTAACCGCCCCAGTTGGGCGGGACCGGAACCTGCTCGACCTCGTCGAACCGGGCGGTCACCTCGGCCAGCTGAGCGAGTAGCGCAGCGCGCGAGGGGATCGGCGCTGACTGCTGCGAAGCCCAGAATCCCAGCTGCGAGGCCCGCGGCCGGTGCGCCCAATATTCGGCGGGGACTGCGGGCGCGGTTCTGCTCACCCGGCCACGGACGTGGACCTGCCGGCCCAGCTGGTACCAGGGAAACGTCGCCGACGCGAACGGGGTCGCCGCCAGCTGGGCGGCCTTGGCGGAGCCCGAGTCGGTGAAAAAGGTGATGCCGTTCTCGTCGAGGTTCTTGCACAGCACCGAACGGCTGAACGGCCGGCCGTCTTCAACCGTCGCCAGCACCATGGCGTTGGGTTCGGCGATCCCGGCACGTTCGGCGTCGCCGATCCAATTGCGCAGCAAAACCTCCCAGCCCGCCTGGAGCCAGTCCGCGTCCAGGTCGCCGCTGTTGTCCTTCTCTCGGTATTCCACGCGCATCGCCGCCAGGTGCTCGTTGTCTGGGCCCATCCTGTGCACCGCCCAACGCTACGCCCCGGCGCCGTCCAGTCGGCGTTACCGGCCGGTAGCAACCGCCGGGTGTCCGGGTGGAAGAATCTCGGTTATGACTGCTGCGGTCCCGGAGAATTTCGTCGCCGGCTTGGAGGGCACGGTGGCCTTCACCACCGAGATCGCCGAACCGGACAAAGACGGCGGCGCACTGCGCTACCGCGGTGTCAACATCGAGGACCTGGCCGGCCACGCCAGCTTCGGCGACGTGTGGGCCCTGCTGGTCGACGGCGACTTCAACCGTCCGCTGGCGCCCGCCGAGCCGCAGGAGCTGTCCGTGCGCACCGGCGACGTCCGGGTCGATGCCCAGGCCGCGGTGGCGATGCTGGCACCGCAGTGGGGCTTTGCGCCGCTACTCGATACCGACGACGCCGCCGCTCGTGACCAGCTAGCCCGCGCATCGGCGATGGTGCTGTCCTACGTCGCCCAGTCGGCTCGCGGTCAGGCGTCCGCGGTGCCCCAGCAGCGGATCGACCGGTGCGCCACCATCACCGAGCGGTTCATGACCCGTTGGCTCGGTGAGCCGGATTCCCGCCACGTCGAGGCAATTGACGCCTACTGGGTGTCGGCGGCCGAACACGGCATGAACGCCTCGACGTTCACCGCCAGGGTGATCGCCTCCACCGGCGCCGACGTCGGCGCGGCGCTGTCCGGCGCGATCGGCGCGATGAGCGGCCCACTGCACGGCGGCGCTCCCGCTCGGGTGATCCCGATGATCGCCGAGGCAGAGCGCTCCGGTGACGCGCGTGCGGTGGTCAAGGGCATCCTGGACCGCAGCGAGAAGCTGATGGGCTTCGGGCACCGGGTGTATCGCGCCGAGGACCCGCGCGCCCGGGTGCTGCGGGCCACCGCCCAGCGACTGGCCGCTCCGCGCTACGAGGTGGCGGTCGCGCTGGAGCAGGCGGCGCTGGCCGAGCTACGCGAGCGCCGCCCGGATCGGGCCATCGAGACCAACGTCGAGTTCTGGGCCGCCGTGATCCTGGACTTCGCGGAGGTACCCGCGGCGATGATGCCGGCGATGTTCACCTGCGGACGCACCGCGGGCTGGTGCGCCCACATCATGGAGCAGAAGCGACTGGGAAAGCTGGTGCGCCCGTCGGCGCTCTACATCGGGCCCAAGCCGCGCAGCGCGGATTCCGTTGCTGGCTGGGACCACATCACCAAAGCCCGCTGACGCGGTCAGAACGCCCCGCTGTAGCGAACTTTCGGTACGACTCGTCGCTCAGTGCCGCCGCAGGGCGCCCAGCAGGTTCTGCAGCAACGGCAGGTCGGAGTGGTCGGTCACCTCGTCGAGCATGTCGGGGACCCGGGTGAACTTCACTCGCGGCCGGTCCTGCACGTCGCCGCAGGCGATCTCGGCTCTATCGATGGCCTTCCAGCCGGCGGCGTCGATGACGTCGGGCTGACGGGCGTGCACCATCCGGGCGACAGCGCGTGGTCCGGCGGCCGGTTCGCGCAGCAGTCCGGCGTTGTAATCGGCGGCCAGAGTCTGGATGGTCTTGAGTGAGTCGGACTTGTTCGAACCGATGAACCCGTTGGTGCCACGCTTGATCCAGCCCGACACGTACGCGCCCGGGACCCGCTGCCCAGTTGCCGGGTCGACGACGCGCCCCCCCTCGTTCGGGACGACACCTGCGTCGCCGTCGAAGGGCAGGTCGGCGATCGGGCTGCCGTGGTAACCAATCGAGGTCAGCACCAGTCCGGCGTCGAGTCGGCAAACCTGATCGGTTCCGGTGACGGTGAATTCGACTGCGGTGCACCGATCCTCGCCGAGCACCCGCGCCGGGGTCAGCTCGTAAGCGAACCGGATGCGCGGCTTGGTGATCGGGACTGATGCGTCACCGAGTTTGGTCAGGATCTCCAGTTTCTGGCGGGTGAAGGTGTCGCGCACCGTCGCCAGGTCATTGCGCACCCGAGCGTGGTCTTCGGCGTCGAGCACCACGTCGGCGCATTGAGTCAGTCCGACCAGTTCGGGCAGCGTGAACGCGGAGTCGATCGGTCCGCGCCGGGCGGCGATCACCACTTCCTGCACGCGAGAGTCGCGCAGCACGGCCAGGGCGTGATCGGCGATGTCAGTGCCGGCCAACTGATCCGGGTCGGAAGTCAGGATGCGGGCCACGTCCAGGGCCACGTTGCCGTTGCCGACGATCACCACCCGCTCGTGGCTTAGGTCAACAGACAGTTTGCTCAGTTCGGGGTGCCCGTTGTACCAGCCGACCACCTCGGTAGCGGTGCCGGTACCGGGCAGACCCATGCCGTCGATCTCCAGCCGGCGGTCGTGCGGCGCACCGGATGCGTAGAGCACCGCGTGATGGTGCTCCAGCAGGTCGGCATGGCTGACGTGTTTGCCCACCTCGACGTTGAGGAAGAAGTTGAAGCCTCGCCGCCAGGAGATCTCGTCGAAGAGCCGGGTGACAAGCTTGGTGTGCTGATGATCCGGGGCCACCCCGGCGCGCACCAAACCGTAAGGCGTGGGCAGCTTCTCGAATATGTTGACCAGCACGCCCGGCTGGGTCAGCAGTTCGTCGGCGGCGTACATCGCCGCCGGCCCGGAGCCGACGATGGCCACCGTTAGCGGATACTTGCCGCGCTGATGCAACTCGGCGGCCGGCAGGATCGGGGCCAGCTTGGACGTCGGTGGCAGCCGCACGCCCTCGGGGCGCTTGGGGTAATACGACTTGTTGATCTCGATGAATGGCAGCTGCTCGACCGGCAACTGGGTGTCGGGGTAGATCGCGTCGACCGGGCAGGCCCGAACGCAGGCACCGCAGTCCACGCAGGAGTCCGGATCGATGTAGAGCATCTCCGCGGTGGCGAAGTCCGGCTCGTCCGGGCTCGGGTGGATGCAGTAGACCGGGCAGGCGAAGACGCAGGATGCGTCGTTACAGCACGCCTGAGTAATAACGTGCGGCATGAGGCGAGCTCGCTGACTTACGCGACGCGCGACAGGTGCGCGCGCTGCGGCTGGGCGCGGAACCGCGACGGCGGCCCAGCGATCCGGCACATCCGCCACACCAGCTTGGCGAGCGGGTTCATCAACCCGGTGTCGTGGCAGAGCATCCGCACGTCGGCGAACATGTCCGACAGCATCCGCCGGGCATCGGCCGACCGGAAGAAGATGTCCTTGCGCACCGACCTGGGAATGTCGAACTCGGCCCAGAACGCCTTCGGCGGAACGATGATCGCCGAGCACAGGATCCGCATGGTGACCGGCACGTAGAGCGACAGCCAGAACCGCTTGCGGCGCGGCAGGTGCGGGATGCGCTTGTTGAGGTATTCGTGCGCGAACGAGATGTGCCGCGCCTCCTCGGCGACGTGGATCGCCATCACCCGCTCCATGATCGGGTGCAGCGTCTTGCCCTCACGCAGGATGTCCTTCTGAATGTGGTCGATGGGCTCCTCGCCGGCGAGGATGCCGAACCAGAACGGGATCGGCAGCGGCCCGGCGACCAACGGGATGAACGTGGCCACCCACTTGAGCATCCGGGGCATGCCGGGCACGTCGGCGCCGATGTGGTTCACCATCTCCTGGAACATCAGGGTGTGGTTACACTCCTCGACCGACTCGTGCAGGCAGTACCGGTACTCCGCTGAGCCGTTCGGCAGCCAGAACGCGTAGTTGAGCAGGCCGCGAATCAGGATGGACTCGAAGTGCAGGCCGACCTTGGCAACGTTGGCCTGACGCCACATGCCGATCTTGATCTGGACATCCTCGGGCTGCGCCTGGTACCAGGGGTGCTTGCCCAGCGGGTCGGTGCCCGGAAGGATCCACCGGGGGTCATTCTCGGTGACCTTGAACTCCGGGCTGTCCCAGTCGATGTCGGTGTAGGGGTTGAAGTGTCGCCGCACCGACCCTTCCGACAGCGTGTTGAGCATGTCGACATATTGGGTGTCGTCGGACACTTCCATGTTGGCTCGCCACCGTCGCACGATGCGGGTTCTGGCTGATTTCTGAGCCGTCTTGTGAGTCATCGTCTGAGCCATCGGAGACACCCCTACTAGCGTTTTACATTTGGCCTTGTTATGTACAACGGTACCGCAGGTATCGGCTACCGTCTAGACCTCGAACCGGCGCTGTGGCCGTGACAGGTGTCGAGTGTCTCATGTGATCTAGATCACGACAAACCTGCTGTGCGGGGCGCTACAGCCCGCTGGCTACGCTAGGGACTATGGCTGAGCAGCTCACGATCCCGGACACCATCAAGCCCGCTGACGGTCGGTTCGGCTGTGGGCCCTCGAAGGTCCGTCCGGAGCAGTTGAGCGCGCTGGTCACCACCGCTGCCTCACTGTTCGGCACCTCGCACCGGCAGGCGCCGGTCAAAGACCTGGTCGGTCGGGTCCGCAGCGGGTTGCGTGAGTTGTTCTCGGTGCCGGACGGCTACGAGGTGGTTCTGGGTAACGGCGGCTCAACCGCGTTCTGGGATGCCGCGGCCTTCGGGCTGGTCGACAAGCGCTCCTTGCACCTGACCTACGGCGAGTTCAGCGCCAAGTTCGCCTCGGCGGTGGCCAAGAACCCGTTCGTCGGCGACCCAATCATCATCAAGTCCGACCCCGGCACCGCTCCCGAGCCGACATCCGACCCATCGGTCGACGTCATCGCCTGGGCGCACAACGAAACCTCGACCGGCGTGGCGGTGCCGATCCGCCGGCCTAAGGGCCCCGGCGGGGATGGAGGGGCCCTAATCGTCATCGACGCGACGTCGGGCGCCGGCGGCCTACCCGTCGACATCACCGAGACCGACGCCTACTACTTTGCGCCGCAGAAGAACTTCGCCTCCGACGGCGGGCTGTGGCTGGCGATCATGAGCCCGGCGGCGCTGGCCCGCATCGAGGCGATTGCCGCCTCCGGACGCTGGGTGCCGGAGTTCTTGTCTCTGCCGATCGCGGTGGACAACAGCTCCAAGAACCAGACCTACAACACCCCGGCGATCGCCACCCTGGTGATGCTGGCCGAGCAACTGGACTGGCTGCTGGGCAACGGCGGGCTGGACTGGGCGGTCAAGCGCACCGCGGATTCGGCCCAGCGGCTGTACTCCTGGGCCGAAGAGCGGTCGTTCACCACGCCGTTCGTCGCCGACCCGGCGCTGCGCTCGGCGGTGGTGGGCACCATCGACTTCGTTGACGGCGTGGATGCAGCGGCCGTCGCTAAGGTGCTGCGGGCCAACGGCATCGTCGATACCGAGCCGTACCGCAAGCTGGGTCGCAACCAGCTGCGGGTCGCGATGTTCCCGGCGGTGGAGCCCGACGATGTCAGCGCACTGACACAGTGCGTGGACTGGGTTGTGGAGCGGCTCTGAGCACGATCCCACGCGGCCTGTAATCAGATCGTTATAACACCCGCGTGTCACCGCGGACCGGGCCCCCGACTGGACTACAGTCCGCAACTAACGGGCCTTCGCGAGGAGAACTAATGAAGGAACTGACAGTCGTAGGTCTCGACGTCGACGGCGAACACGTCATCTGCCAGACCGTCTGCGACGACGACGAACGCGCCGACATGTTCCGGCTGCCCATCGACGACCGGCTGCGTGGATTGGTCCGCGGCGAAGGTAACGGCGTCGGGCAGACCAAGATCGACTCGGGAGGCCGCATGTTGCGTCCAAAAGACATCCAGTCCCGTATCCGCGCCGGGGCATCGGTCGAGCAGGTGGCCGCCGCCGCCGGCGTGGACGTATCCCGGGTGGAGCGGTTTGCGCACCCGGTGCTTTTGGAGCGGTCGCGGGCGGCCGAGCTGGCAGCCGCAGCCCATCCGGTGCTGTCCGACGGGCCGGCGGTGCCGACGCTGCTCGAGGTGGTCACCAGCGCGCTGATGACCCGCGGCCTCAATCCCGACCAGAGCACTTGGGACGCCTGGCGCAACGACGACGGACGCTGGACTGTGCAATTGGCCTGGAAGGCGGGGCGCTCCGACAACCTCGCCCACTTCCGATTCACCCCGGGGGCGCACGGCGGGACGGTGACCGCCGTCGACGACGCGGCGAAAGAACTGATCGACCCCGACTTCGGCCGTCCGCTGCGCCCGGTGGCCGCCGTCACCGAACTGGACTTCGACGAACCAGCCGCACTGCCGGTGGTCGACGCGGAGCCTGCCCAGCGGCGTCCGTCCCCCCGCGCCCGGCGCAGCAAGCCGTCGGTTCCGGGGTGGGAGGACGTGCTGCTCGGGGTGCGCTCCACCGGTTCCGGCGGTCAGCGCTGAGCAGTCAGCGCCAGCAACACCAGCCACGCCCCCGCCACGCCGAGACCGGCGCCCAGTGCGAACCACCGCAACACCGGGGTGTGCCGCCAGCCCCACACCGTGGGTGCCAGTCCGCCTACCGCAACCACGTTGAGCCCGACGGCCACCATGGGGTGCACCCGGATCAATCCCAGGCTCAGCACAGCGATCGCGGTCCCGGCCACCGCCGCGACGAACGCCGCCACAGTCAAACCCGTTGCCCAGGGCGTGGTTTCAGCGGGGGTCATGCCGGTAGCCTAATGCGTTCGTAGAACGCGAGCGCGGCGGCCGTCGCGACATTGAGGGAGTCGGTGCCTCGCGACATCGGAATCCGTACCCGCAGGTCGCTGGCCCGCATCGCTTTCTCCGACAGTCCCGGCCCCTCCGCGCCGACCAGCACCGCCACCGGCTCGTCACCTACCTTCGCCATGGCGGCCGACAAGGCGTCGGCCTGCGGATCCGGGGTCATGGCCAGCAGCCGGAATCCACCCTCGCGCAGCATGTCCAGATCCCCCGGCCAGTCCGTCGAACGGGCGAACGGCACCAGCAGGGCGTGCCCCATCGAGACCCGCACCGCACGCCGGTACAGCGGGTCGGCGCAGCCACTGCCGAACACCACCGCGTCCACCCCCAGCCCGGCGCCGTTGCGGAAGATCGAGCCCAGGTTCTCGTGGTCGTTGACGCCCTCGAGCACCGCGATGGTCCGGGCGCCCGCGACCACCTCCACGACCGTCGGCTCCGGCACCCGCGACGCGGCGCCCAGCACACCGCGGTTGAGATGAAACCCGACCACCTGCGCCATCACCTCGGCGGACACCCGGTAGTAGGGGATGTCTGCGGCGTGGCAGCCCACCAGGTCAGGCATCAACTCCGCCAGCCGGCGGTCGGTGCCCAGCAGCGCCCGGGGTGTGAAACGCGAGGCCAGCATCCGCTGCACCACCAGCACGCCTTCGGCGATCACCAGGCCTTTGCCGGTGGGTAGGTCCGGGCGGCGGTCGACACTGTTGAGGTGGCGGAAGTCGTCCAGCCGGGAATCGCTGGGATCCTCGACGTCGAAGACATTCACGACGTCGACGACCCTGGCCACTGCGGGAACATTACCGGCGAGGCGCTAACGTCAACGGCGATGACCCCTCAGCCGGCCCCTGAGCCCTCCCCCGAGCCGCCGCCGCTGCCGGCCGCCCTGCTGCGAGCCTGGCCCGTGATCGGCGCCGGGGCCGCTGCCTTCTGCTGCGCGACCGTTGCGGCGTTTGCCATGCCGGCTTTGGAATCGTGGCGGCCGGTGAGCGTGGCCGGGCTGGGCGTCGGCGTGCTGGGCACCACCATCTTTCTGTTGCAGCGCGGCGCGGCGCGGCGCGGCGCACGTGGCGCCCAAACCGGACTCGAAAACGAATAACATTGTGACCCAACGATTCAAGGAGAAATGAGATGGCAGCACCGCTGTTGCAGGCAAAGATCGAGATCAAAGCACCCGTCGCCAAGGTGTGGGAGCTGATCTCCGATTTCCGACGCATGCCGGAGTGGAGCCCGCAGTGCCGGTTGATGAAGCCACTGGGTGCAGTGCGCTCGGGCACCCGCACGTTGAATATCAACCGGCGCGGCCGGATGTTCTGGCCCACCAGCTCGGTCATCACCGAGTTCGTCCCGGAGCGCAAGCTGGCCTTCCGCGTCACCGAGAACCACAGTGTGTGGAGCTATGAACTCGAGCCGACCGCTGATGGCACCCGGGTCACCGAGAGCCGGCGAGCCGACGGCGGGGTCACCGCGCTCTCGACATTTGCGACGAACAAGTTCATGGGCGGCGTCGACAGCTTCGACCAGGAGTTGCTTGCCGGCATGAATGCATCGTTGGGCAAGATCAAGGCAGCCGCCGAGAAGGGCTGACAACCCTGTAGCTGTGGCGTAGCGTCCACCGCCATACGGTCGAAACGGGGGAGGACGCCATGGAAAAGGTGCAATCCGGCTCGCGGATGTTAAGTGGCATGGCCGCGAGCGCAGCACTGCTGGCCGCCAGCCTGGCCCCGGTGGCGGCCACTCCCGCGATCGGCACCAGTGCCGTCGTCGCGGTCTCCGCCGAGGTGGCGTTGGCCGGCAATACCGTGGTCGAAGGCCTCGCAGCGTTCGATGGTCCCGGCACTGCCGAGGCGTTCGATCTCAGCGGCCTGCTCAATGCGGAGTTCGCCGCCGCCCAAGGATTGTTCAACAGCGTCTTCAGCCTGCCCGGAACCTTGATCAACGACGTGCAAGGCCTGTTCAGCAGCCTCACCGACCTCAACTTTGGGATGGCCTTCAGTGAGTTGGTCGCCATCCCCCAAGACATCGTCAATTACGTGCTCGGTCTGCCGGGAATGGTGGCCAACACCCTTTACGAGATGGCGGTTGTGATTCCGGGCGAGTTCTTGTTCAACTTCGGTTAAAACTCCCCCGGCTCCGCCGGGGCTTCGGCGGATGCTTCGATGGCGGCAGCGGCAGTTCCCGTTCCGGTTTCGACCGGTTCCGGCGCCGATTCGGTCTCGACGGTGGCTTCGGTGACCGCTTCAACCGGCTCGGCCACCGCGGCAACCGGCTCGGCAATCGCGGCCGGGACCGCTATGTCGACGATCTCCAGCACGCCGTCGTCGTAGGGCTCATAAATCGGTGAACCGGTGCCCGCGGGCACCGGGGTGTCACTGTGGGCGCCGCAGCCGTACCCGGCTTCGACTACCCGACCGTCGGCGGACATCTCATTGCCGCAGACACCGAACAACCTGCCGAGCGAACCGGCCAGCGGCAGGTAGAACCCGCAGTCGCGGCAGGCCCGCTTGGTGGACCGCGCCATGGCCGAATCCGGACCATAGTCGCCGTCGTGCCAGCGCTGCGCCGCCTCGGCGCGGCCCAGCGGGCTCATCAGCCAGGACCGACCCAGCCCGATCTCCCCGGCCACCTCGTCGAGGTCGGGGTCCCCGCTCGAGGTGTAGCCCGGCACCAGCCGTGGATCGTCGGCCGGCGGCGCCAGCAGGTCCCCCACCCCCAAGTCGCCCGGCCGGACCCGCTGATCCCACGGCACCCATTCCGGAGCCAACAGGGCCGTGGGGCCGGGAACCAGCACCACCTCGCTGACCGTGGAGTGGTCAACCCCCGGGATGGCGGCGACGACAACGGCCCACTGCCAGCCCTGATAGCCGGGCAACAGCGCGCCGAACCGGTGGGTGGCAGCAACCGCGTCTTCGTAATCGACGCCCAGGTGCTCACCGACGGTGTCGGCGCCGCTGAACTCGGCGACAGCCGCGCGGGCCTGTTCGACGGCCGCAGCCAGCACCGTGGGTACGGCGATGGTCGCGGTGGCTGATTCTGTGTTGGGTCCGATCACGCGGGTCCCTTCCGTTCAATGACGTCACTCATACTGCCGCAGCACGGTCCACTCAGCCACACGCAGGCACGACTACAGCCTGCGCGGCCGGACGGCGGCCATAGGGAAGAATCGAGCCGTGTCTGCACGGCGGCGTCCTCTCCCCGACCCGGGTCGACGCGACCGCACGACTCCGGCCTCCGGCCCCGGGCCCCGCAAAGGCCCCGCCGGCGAACATCCCGGCATGGCCAACTATCCCAGCGACAGCATCGGTGACCAGCGCCGACGGCCTATGCCCAGCGCCAACCGCTACCTGCCGCCGCTGCCCGACCACACCGACGAGCCCCGCCGGCAAGGCCCACCGGACGACCCCGGCACCGGCGACCGCGTCACAGTAACCCGCGCCGCCGCCGCCCGCAGCCGCGAAATGGGATCCCGGATGTACGGGCTGGTGCAGCGCGCCGCCACCGCCGACGGCGCCGACAAGTCCGGGCTGACCGCGCTGACCTGGCCGGTGATGGCCAACTTCGCGGTTGACGCGGCGATGGCCGTGGCGCTGGCCAACACGCTGTTCTTCGCTGCGGCCACCGGGGAGAGCAAGGGCAAAGTCGCGCTGTACCTGCTGGTGACGATCGCGCCGTTCGCGGTCATCGCGCCGCTGATCGGCCCGGCGCTGGACCGCGTCCAGCACGGCCGGCGCGCGGCGCTGGCCCTGTCATTCGCGTTGCGCACCGCGCTGGCCCTGGTGCTGATCGCGAACTACGACGGCGCCGCCGGCACCTTTGCCTCCTGGGTGCTCTACCCGTGCGCGCTGGCCATGATGGTGTTCTCGAAATCGTTCACGGTGCTGCGCAGCGCGGTGACGCCACGGGTGATGCCGCCCTCCATCGATCTGGTGCGGGTCAATTCCCGATTGACGATGTTCGGACTGCTCGGCGGGACGATCGTCGGCGGCGGGGTCGCCGCGGGGGCCGAATACGTCTTCCTCCGGCTGGTCGGACTGCCCGGGGCACTGTTCGTGGTCGTCGCGGTCTCGGTGGCGGGGGCGGCCCTGGCGATGCGGATCCCACGGTGGGTGGAGGTGACCGCCGGCGAGATCCCGGCCACGTTGAGTTACCGCTCCGACGAGCGACCCCGCAGCTGGCCCGAACAGGTGAAGCGGGCCGGCGGGGCGCTGCGCCAACCACTGCGCCAACCACTGGGCCGCAATATCATTGCCGCACTGTGGGGCAACTGCACCATCAAGACGATGGTCGGTTTCCTGTTCCTGTACCCGGCGTTCGTGGCCAAGGCGCACGATGCCAACGGTTGGGTGCAGCTGGGCATTCTCGGGCTGATCGGCGCGGCCGCTGGCGCGGGCAATTTCGCCGGCAACCTAACCAGCGCCCGACTGCAACTGGGCCGCCCCGCGGTGCTGGTGGTGCGCTGCACCATGGCGGTGACCGCCGTCGCGCTGGCGGCGGCGGTGGCCGGAACACTTGCGATGGCGGCCGTCGCCGCCCTGGTCACCTCGGGTGCGAGTGCAATCGCGAAGGCGTCCCTGGACGCCGCACTGCAGGATGACCTGCCCGAAGAGTCGCGAGCATCGGCGTTCGGCCGCACCGAGTCCACTCTGCAGTTGGCCTGGGTACTGGGCGGTGCATTCGGGTTGCTGGTATACACCGATCTGTGGGTGGGCTTCACCGCGATCACCGCCGTGCTGATCCCGGGTCTGGCCCAGACCATCCTGTCGTTCCACGGCGACTCGTTGATCCCCGGTCTGGGGGGCAACCGTCCGGTGTTGATCGAGCAGGACGGCGGCCGCCTCGATCCGGTCAGACAGGAGTGATGAACAGGTGAAACGCTCGACGGCCGTGCTGGTGACGGTGCTGACACTGCTGACCTCGGCGGTCACCGGGTTCGGCACCTGGTGGTTCACCCGCGACAGCGAGCCGACACCGACGCAGATCAGTGTCTACTCCAACGGGCACCTCACCCGGGCCGAGCCCTACCTGTACTGCAACGTGCTCGACCTCAACGAGTGCGTGCTGACCGAGGCGCAGGGCGAACTGGCTGTCGACGAGCGCCACCCGATCCAACTGTCGGTGGACGCCGCCATCGCCCGGGCACCGTGGCGGTTACTACGGATCTATGACGATCCCGTCGATGCCACCGGCAAGATGTATCCGCCGGGCAGCACCCTGGCAGTCACCGTCCCCACCGTGGATCCGCAGCGCGGTCCGCTGCGCGGTCTGGTGGTACAACTGCTCACCCTGGTCATCGATCGGAGCACCGGCGAGAAGTTCGCGGCACCGCACGCCGAATGGGCGGTGGGCCTGCTGTGGAACCGTCAAGCGTCTGGTTGATGACGACGGCCCGCTTCGCCCGGCTCCGCCGCGCTTGCGACCGCCGCTAGGGCTGAGGTCCGTGCCCGGCCGGCACCAGTTCGGCGGCCGGCACCGGACCCGGCGCGGTGCCGTCTCCGAATGGCCTGCCGCCCAGCGCTTCTCGGCCATGTGGCGAGTGCCAATTCGACAGCTCCGGTCCGTCGGGAACGATCCGGGACGGATTGATGTCGGCATGCACGATGTAATAGTGCCGTTTGATCTGGACGAAGTCGGTGGTGTCGCCGAAACCGGGTGTTCCGAACAGGTCCCGCGCGTAGGCCCACAGCACCGGCATCTCGGACAATTTTTGGCGGTTGCATTTGAAATGCCCGTGATAGACGGGATCGAACCGGGCCAGCGTGGTGAACAGTCGAACGTCGGCTTCGGTGATGGTGTCTCCGACCAGGTATCGCTGGTTGGCCAGGCGGTCGCTGACCCAGTCCAGCGCGGAGAACAACCGGTCGTAGGCGGCGTGATAGGCGTCTTGTGCACCGGCGAAGCCGCACCGGTAGACACCGTTGTTGATCTCGGTGTAGATCCGCCGGGCGACCTCGTCGATCTCGGCCCGCAAGGGTTCCGGATACAACTGTGGTGCGCCATCGCGGTGGTAGGCAGCCCATTCGGTGGAGAAGTCCAGGGTCATCTGGGCGAAATCGTTGGTGACCACCGCGCCGGTGGGCACGTCGACGATCGCCGGCACCGTGATGCCCTTGGGATAGTCCGGAAAACGTTTGAAGTACGCGTCTTGTAGCCGCGGGATTCTCAGCACCGGGTCGACGCCACCGGGGTCCAGGTCGAAGGTCCAGCTGCGCTGATCGTGCGTGGGGCCGCAAAACCCAATGGAGATAACCCTTTCCAGCCCGAGTAGCCGCCGCACGATGATGGCGCGATTAGCCCACGGACAGGCCCGCGCAACGACCAGCCGGTACCGGCCCGGCTCGACCGGATACCCGTCGCCGCCGTCGGCGGTGATCCGGGTGGTGATGTAATCGGTGTCGCGGGTGAACTCGCCGTCGTCGGCGACGTAGCTGGCCATGGGTACCAGGATGCCCGATCTACTGGACGTCAGGATCGCGACTCGACGTTGAAAACCGCCGAGCCAGGTTGGGTTCCGTGGACGCGCCGGGTTCCCAGTGCGCGATCCACGGGCCGGTGCCCTCGGACTGGTCGAGGATGCCGTCCTCCAGCCAGAGGTAGCGGTCTTTTAAAACATCGCGGGCCAGCGCGACGTCGGTGTCGTCGGTGTTGGTCCACAACGCCGCGAACAGCGCCTCGACCCGCAGTCTGGCCTGCCCACAGAACGCGTCGGCCAACAGGTAGGCCAGCTCACCCTCGGCCGGATCGGCCCCCCGTTGTGCCTCGGCCCGCACGCACGCCGCGGACATGGCGAACAGTTCCGCACCGATATCAACGACGCGTCCCAGGAAGCCCTGCTTGCGCTCCAGTCCGGCCTGCCAACGCGCCATCCCATAGAAAGCGTTGCGGGCCAGCTTGCGCGAGCAGCGTTCAACGAAGCGCAGATGGGTCGCCAATCTGCCGAACTCGCGGTAGGCCATGGGCCGTTGGCCTTCACCGAAAACCAGCTGCGGCAACCACCTCGCGTAGAACCCGCTGGCCCCGGCGGCCGCTTTGGCCTTCTGTCGCAGGTCGGCCTTGGGGTTGGCGAGATCACCCGCGGCGGTCAGATGGGCGTCGACGGCCTCGCGCGCGATCAGCAGTCGCATAATCTCGCTGGATCCTTCGAAGATGCGATTGATCCGCAGGTCGCGGACCAGCTGCTCGACCGGAACCGCGCGCTCGCCGCGCGCGGCGAGTGACTCGGCGGTCTCGTAGCCTCGGCCGCCGCGGATCTGCAGCAACTCGTCAACGATCACACACGCGGCCTCGCTGGACCACAGCTTGGCCAACGCCGCCTCGATGCGGATGTCGTTCCGGCCTTCGTCGGCCATCTGGCCGGAAAGCTCCAGAACCGCCTCCAGCGCGTACCCGGTGGCGGCGATGAACGCGATCTTGACCGCGACGGCCTCATGCTCGCCGACCGGTCTACCCCACTGCACCCGCTCGCGGGACCACTCCCGGGCGATCTTCAATGACCATTTGGCCGCCCCGGCCGCCATCGCGGGGATCGCCAATCGTCCGGCGTTGAGTGTGGTCAACGCGATCTTGAGGCCGTCACCTTCGCGGCCGATCAGGTTTTCGGCCGGCACCCGAACCCGGTGCAGCCGGGTCACACCGTTCTCGATCCCGCGCAGGCCCATGAACGTGTTGCGCCGCTCCACGGTGATCCCTGGCGCATCGGCTTCCACCACGAACGCGCTGATCCCGCCACGGTGCCCGTCTACTTTGGGCACCCGAGCCATCACCACCAGCAGCTCGGCGACCACGCCGTTGGTGGTCCACAGCTTCACCCCGTCCAACTCGTATGCCGCGCCGCCGTCGATCGGCGTCGCGGTTGACGCCAGGCGGGCCGGATCGGAGCCCACGTCCGGCTCGGTGAGCAGAAACGCCGAGATCGCCCCGGCGGCGCAGCGCGGCAGGAACTTCTTCTTCTGTTCGTCGGTCCCGGCCAGCTTGAGTGGTTCGGGGACCCCAATCGACTGGTGTGCGCTCAGCAGCGCCCCGAGACTGCCGTGCACACTCGACACCATCACCAGGGCGCGGTTGTAGGCAACCTGCGACAGACCTTGACCGCCGTACTCAGTGGGGATCTTCAACCCGAAACAGCCCAGGTCAGCCAGCCCTTTGACATATTCGTCGGGAATCTGGGCGTCCCGCTCGATAACCGCGCCGTCGACGGTGCCGAGGAAGTCCCGCAACCGGGTCAAAAACGCCTCGGTGCGGGCGGCGTCTTCGTCGGATGGCCGCGGGAACGGGTGAATCAGCTCAAGCGGGAAACGTCCAAGAAACAGCCCCTTGGCGAAGGACGGCTTGTCCCAACCGCTTTCGCGGGATTCTTCGGCGACAGCCCTGGCTTGTTCCTCGGTGACCTCTACCTGCTGCGCCATTGGGTACCTCCCGGTGTGACCGCGCTTTTCCAGCGACTGTCAACCAGTGTTCCCCGATCAGGCCGATCGGTACACCTCTTTGATGCCTGCGTTTCTAGGCGTCCAGCTCCTGGGCCACGGCCTTGACCACCTCGGAGATCTGCCGGGCGGTCTTGCGGTCGGGGTAACGCCCCTTGCGCAGTTCCGGCTGCACCGTGCCTTCCAGCAGGGTGATCATGTCCTCGACCATTCCGTGCAGCTCGTCGGGGGTGTGCCGGTGCTCGGTCGGGGCCGCTTCGCGACGGGTGCGCGACAGGCTCGGCGGCGGGTCGATCAGCGTGAGAGTCAGCGCCTGCGGTCCGCGGCGTCCGGCGGCGACACCGAACTCCACCCGCTGGCCCGCTTTGAGACCCTCCACACCGTCCGGCAGGGCCGAGGCGCGGACATACACGTCCTCACCTTCCTCCTGGGACAGGAAGCCGAAGCCCTTCTCGGCGTCGTACCACTTCACCTTGCCGGTCGGCACTGGTCTCACCTGCTTGTCTTGCTGATCACGTACTCGGGCGACATGAATTAAGCGCCCCGCCTGCGCAGGACGCGTCGGCTGATGATCTTACTCGGACGGTGACCTCCGAAGCACCCCGGTTTACTCGGTAAGCTGGTGGCGCCGCTGGAGAAGACGTGCACCGGACCCCGAAGGTGACCCGGTCGCTCTCCGGCCAACCGAATCGGATACGCACATGACACAGAGGCAACCGGACCTGCAACCGACACCACCGCAGCGCGACGCTGCCGGCGCCGACCATAAGAAGGCCACCCGCGAGGCCTTCGACCAAGCCGTGGCACAGGCCATCGCCGGGCAGATGCCGACCTCCGGGCCGCTGGTCGACACGTTCGGGCGGGTACACACCGATCTGCGGATATCGCTGACCGACCG
>JBDTEP010000034.1:0-6701 GCA_039922455.1 Mycobacterium sp.
CCCCCCACCGACTCGTCGTCTGGAATGCGACCCCTCGTGATCAAGCGGGGGAACTGTCGTACCTACACGAATTATCCACTCTGACAGTGGTTTTAAGATCAACACCTGCCCATGGCGTTCCATTGATTGGAACCGCTTCAGCCCCTTCACGTTTGACGGCTCTGGGATTCGATGTCACTATGGAGGAAGATATAACGACATCCCCGTGTGTCTTGGCCGGAAGGAGGTGAGGGCGAAGTGAGTCCCAGTGACGGGCCGCATCCGTATCCGATGATCGATTTGTCCCTCACCGGCCCCGGCGTTGCCGCTGTGGCCTGAACCGCGAGTTCCGCCAACCCGGACGGGTTGCGTCGGCCGGTGGGCTTCCCGGCAGGAGAAAATCATGGCTTTCGTTATCACCAACCGTATTCCGCCGATTGATGGATCAGCAGTGCGCCGTCCCGGTCGCCGCGTGGTCGACCGGCTGCGCGACCTGATCGCTCCGTTGGAGATGAGCCCGCAGCACCGCGCCGAACGCTACGTGGCGCGCATGCCGACAGCGGTGCTGGGCGCCTGCTGAGCCGGTCAGGCCTGCACGATGATCGGGTCGCCCAGGTGCACGGAGTCGAAGTACCACGCGGCGTTGTCCGGACTCAGGTTGATGCAGCCGTGGCTGACGTTGGCGTAGCCCTGTGAGCCCACCGACCAGGGGGCCGAGTGTACGTAGACGCCACCCCAGGTCACCCGGACCCCGTACTGGCCGTCGATCAGGTAACCCTCCGGATCGTTGAGGGGAATGCCGATGGTGCGCGAATCAAACTTGATGCTGCGCTCTTTCGACAGCGCCGTGAACGAACCAATCGGGGTGGGGCGCTTGGGCTTACCCATCGACGCCGGCATCACCCGCAGCATCTCACCGTTGACGCTGACGGTGAAGGTGTGCTCGGAGATGTCGGCGACAGCCACCACGGCGTCGCCGGTCTCGAAACCCGTTGACATCCCGTGGGCGTCGACGCTGATGGTGCTGTGCGGCGACCAGTAGCCGGCCGGAATCCACTGCACCACATCGGGGCTGACCCATTCGAAGTGTCCGGTGGGGTTGCCGGTCGTCTTCTTTCCGGATACCGCTTTTCCGGATACCGCGATGTGGATGCCTCGTTCGGCTGCCGCTCGATCACTGACCGGTCCGGCGAAGGTCACGATCACCGGGTAGGCCACCCCCACCACCGAACCGGCCGCCGGCTCGATCGCCGCCACGGCGAACCCCGGCTCCGGCGCCTGCTGCGCCGCCTGGCTGATACCGGCCGATGGCCCTATTACCAGGGCCATCGAGGCGGCCAGCGCCAAAATTCCCCGCATCACGCTGTACATGGCGTCCATTGTGCCAAGCGGACCGGTACTGCGCAGATTTTACTGATCGTCTGCTGGCGCAAGCAGGCTGCCCCAGGCCGCCTTGGCTCCGGATTCGCCGATGGTGTGGATCGCGAACATCGCCCCGCCGGACAGGGCGATCACCACGACGACAATGCCCAACTGCAACACCGGCGCCACTCTGCGTTGACGGGACTGCGCGACGTGCAGGCCGGCCAGCAGCACCGCCGCTACGGCCACGGCCAGAGCCATGTAGAGGCCGTAGTCACCGGCGGTCATGTGGGTGTCGAGTTCGGGTGTCTCGGTGATCTTGCCGGTGTTGACCAGCCATTCCCCGGCCTTGACCGTCAGTGGCGTGACGACCAGCGTGACCGCGGCCAGGGTCGCCACCAGCCAGACCAGCCGCCGACGTGCCGCCGGCCACACCGCGCACAGGATCAGCAGAATTGCGTTCAGCGGCACCAAGACTACGACGAAGTGCAGCAGCAGGATGTGCGCAGGCAGCCCCGCGATTGTTGACATGGAAGTCCCTTCGTTTCCGGCGCGGTGATGCGTCCTGGCGGCGTGTGCGGCCGCGGACCCCGTGCCCGTGAGGTCCCCCGGCGCGTCTGCCAGGGCGTCCTCCTGGAAGCCAAGCTTTCCCGTAACGGGCGCTGAGCACAAGCCGGCAGCTACCCCAGTCGCGGGCTATTGCTTATGGTCCGTACCGGCGGTTCCGGTAAGCTTGCCGGTGTTTGTTTCGCCAGTCCACCGTCTTGGGCATGCCGGGACGTGCTGGAATTTCGACCGAGACGCCCGAATCATGACCCGACCGCAGGAGGTAACCCGATGAGCGGATCGCATCGCCGTAGCCGGTGGTGGCTGCTCAGCGTGACAGCGGCCACAGTGGCCCTAGCCGGTTTGGGACTGGCTGGGCCGGTAGCCGTGCCGGCCCACGCGGCTCCGACGCTGCCCACCCCACCGCTCGACCCGTCGGCGATGGTCGCACAAGTCGGTCCGGCGGTGGTCAACATCGATACCCAGATGGGCTACCAGAGCGCGGTCGGGGCCGGAACCGGCATCGTCTTGGACCCGAGCGGCGTGGTGTTGACCAACAACCACGTCATCGCCGGGGCCACCGGTCTGACAGCGGTGTCGGTCGGCACCGGCCAGAGCTACGACGTCGACGTGATCGGTTTCGACCGCAGCCATGACGTGGCGGTGCTGCAGTTGCGTGGGGCTCAAGGCCTCCCGTCCGCCAATATCGGCGACTCGTCCCGGGTTGCGGTCGGCGACCCGGTGGTGTCGATGGGCAATGCCGGCGGCCACGGCGGCACGCCGAGCGCGGTGCCCGGTCGCGTCATCGCCCTGGACCAGACCGTTTCGGCTGCCGACGAGCTGACCGGCAGCACCGAGACTCTGAACAACATGATCAAGGCCGACACCCCGATTCGCCCCGGCGACTCGGGCGGCCCGATGGTGAACGCCGCGGGCCAGGTCATCGGGATGAACACCGCGGCGAGCGACAACTACAAATTTGCCCAGCCGGGCGGTGAGGGCTACGCCATCCCGATCGATCAGGCGATGGCCATCGCCGGACAGATCCGGGCCGGTGTCTCCTCGAGCACCGTGCACATCGGTGAGACGGCGTTCATGGGTGTCGGCGTGGTGGACAGCAACGGCGGGGCGCAGGTCGCCCAGGTGCTCGCCGACACCCCGGCAGCCGCGAGCGGTATCGCCAAGGGTGACGTGATCACGTCGGTCAACGGCCGGCCGGTGAACTCGGCCACCGATCTCACCGACGTGCTCGACCAGCGCCACCCCGGCGACACCATCACGCTGACGTGGCGCAGCCCGACCAGCGGCGAACACAGCGCCAGCGTGACCTTGGTCCCCGGCCCGGTCGGCTGAGGTCCGGATCAGGCGCTCGTGATACGCGAGCACTACGACAGTGAAACAAAACTGTCGTGGGTGCTTGCGGCACTAGCCGGACTGTTGGCGGCTGCGGCTTTCACCCACTCCGAGGGCTACTTCGTCACCTTCATGACCGGCAATGCCGGACGCGCGGTGCTGGGTGTCTTCAACGACAACCAGTGGCTGTCGATTTCGGCCGCGGCGCTGCTGGTCTCCTTCCTCGCCGGAGTGGTGACCGCCTCCCTGGGCCGACGCTACATCTGGCCCGACCAGCCGCACGGTGCACTGGTGTTGACCGCGGTGGCGCTGATTGCCGCGACCGTCCTCGACTGGCTCGTGGAGGGCGGACCGACGCTGCCGCTGCCGCTGTTGCCGATCCTGCTGGTCGCCTTCGGCGTCGGCTCGATGAACACCACCTTTATTCGCGACGGCGAAGTGTCGATTCCGTTGAGCTATGTGACCGGAACCGTGGTGAAGATGGGGCAGGGCATCGAACGTCACCTCAGCGGCGGCGCCGTCCGGGATTGGTTGGGGCACCTGTTGCTCTTCGGCGGGTACACCGCCGGGGCGGTGGTTGGCGGTTTCATCAGTCTGTTCGCTGGTGGCACCTGGATGCTGGGCATCGCCTCGGGTGGCTGCGTCGTGGCCACCTGGTACGCCCACCGCTATGCCGGCCGCCGCGGACTGTGGCAGTGACCCGCCCCGCAAACACCTCGGCAGCAGCGCCGGATGGCGCTGCTGCCGAGGTAGGGATGGATCGATCAGGTCGGGTCGACTCCCGAGCCCAGCACCCGCTGGATGTCGGGCTTCATCGCGACCAACTGTTGGTTCCAGTACGGCCAGGCGTGGGTTCCGTCCGCCGGGAAGTTGAACACGCCGTTGTTGCCGCCGGCAGCCGCGTAGTTCTGCTGGAACGTCTGGTTGGTGCGCAGCGTCATGGTCTCCAAGAACTTGGCGGGCATGTCGTTACCGCCCAGGTCGCTCGGAGTGCCGTTGCCGCAGTAGACCCAGATCCGGGTGCGGTTGGCCACCAGCCGCGGAATCTGCACCATGGCGTCATTGCGCTTCCAGGCCGGGTCGCTGGACGGCCCCCACATGTTGCTCGCGTTGTAGCCGCCGGCATCGGTCATGGCCAGCCCGATCAACGTCGGCCACCAGCCCTCAGACGGGTTCAGGAAGCCGGACAGCGCTGCCGCGTAAGGGAATTGCTGCGGGTAGTAGGCCGCCAGGATCAGCGCCGAACCGCCCGCCATCGACAGCCCCACCACCGCGTTGCCGTTGGGTGAGACGCCCCGGTTGGCCTGCAGCCAGCTGGGCAGTTCCCGGGTCAGGAAGGTCTCCCACTTGTAGGTGTAGGTCTGACCGTTGCTTGCCGACGGCTGGTACCAGTCGGAGTAGAAGCTGGACTGTCCGCCGACCGGCATGATCACCGACAGGCCGGATTGGTAGTACTCCTCGAACGCCGGGGTGTTGATGTCCCAGCCGTTGAAGTCGTCCTGGGCGCGCAGCCCGTCCAGCAGGTAGACCGCGTGCGAGCCACCCGGCTGGAATTGCACCTTGATGTCGCGGCCCATCGACGCCGAGGGCACCTGCAGGTACTCCACCGGAAGCCCCGGGCGCGAGAACGCGGACGCGTCACCCGAGCCTCCGGTAACACCGACGAGGCCGGCCAGCAGTACGGCCCCTACCGCCGCGACCATCAGTCGGCGCGGTAGCCGACTCGCCGCGTTACGCAATTTCTCAACGCTCTTCATAGCTGTTTCCCATCCCAATGGTCGTACCGCAAGCTGCGGTCTGTTGCCTGCTAACGGCAGTCAAACATGGTGTGTCGCCGTGTCCCGTTCGCCGCCACGGGATTTCATATCGCGGTTCGGCAACGATTGAGATTCGGCGCGGACTCGCCCACCGACGGGTATGCATATAGTCGACGTAATCGAGACGGAGGAGCAGGTCATGCAGCCGACTACGGCGACCGCGGGACAGCCGTTGGCTGGGGTACGCGTTGTCGAGATCGCCAGCTTCGTCGCGGTGCCGCTGGCCGGAATGACGCTGGCCCAACTGGGTGCCGACGTGGTGCGGATCGATCCCGTCGGCGGGGCCGCCGACTACCGCCGCTGGCCGGTCACCGATGGCGGCACGTCCATCTACTGGACGGGTCTTAACAAGGGCAAGCGTTCGGTGGTCGCCGACCTGCGGGCGCCCGACGGGCAGCGGCTGGTGCAGCGCCTGATTGCCGAAAGCGGCGTGGTGCTGACGAATATGGCCGGACGGCAATGGCTTTCCTTCGATGCGCTGGTGGCGGATCGACCCGACCTGATCCACCTTGAGGTGCTCGGACGCGCCGATGGCTCCACCGCGGTGGACTACACGGTCAATGCGGCAGTCGGCTTCCCCCTGGTAACCGGGCCCAGCGATCATGGCGCACCGATCAATCATGTGTTGCCGGCCTGGGATGTCGCGTGCGGCCTGCATGCCGCCCTGGCCGTCGCCGCCGCGGTGCACCACCGGGAACGCACCGGGGACGGCTGCCGGATCCGGCTGGCGCTGGAGGATGTCGCGCTGGGCACCGCCAGCGCACTGGGCTTCCTCACCGAGGCGATGGTCAACGGCACCCGGCGCGAACGAATCGGTAACGCGGTCTACGGTCAGTACGGGCAGAGTTTCACCGGCAGTGACGGGGTGGCCTTCATGGTCGTCACCCTGACCGACCGACATTTCCGTGACCTGGCCGAGTTGACCGCAACGACGAAAGTCATTGCCGCACTGGCCGAGGCACGCGATGTCGACTTCGGCGACGAAGGGCAGCGCTACCGGTACCGTGATGTGCTGACCGGATTGTTCACCAGCTGGTTCGCCGAGCGGACCGCAGTGCAGATCGAAGCCGCCCTGGCGGGGACCTCGTTGCTGTGGGATCGCTACCGCAGTTTCGCCGACGTAGCCGCCGACGAGCGCCTGCGCGACAACGCGATGTTCGCCACGCTGCACCAGCCCCGGGTGGGGGACTACCTGGCTGCCGGGCTGCCGGCGTCGATCGATGGCGCCCACCCGCCCGCCGTGGCGGCACCGGAGTTAGGCGCCCACACCGAGCAGGTGTTGGCAGAACGGCTGGGAATGACAACCGACGATATCGACCGACTACGCCAAAGTGGCACGGTAGCAACGTAATAGAGAAGAAAGCAGGGGTATATGCGCACTTTCCACTCGATCGAGGAGCTCGCCGCATGCCAAGGTGAGCTGATCGGCCGAAGCGACTGGGTGACGATCACCCAGGAGGCGGTCAATCTGTTCGCCGACGCGACCGGTGACCACCAGTGGATCCACGTCGACCCCGAGCGGGCCGCCAGCGGACCATTCGGGACCACGATCGCCCACGGGTATCTGACCCTGGCCATGCTGCCGCAGCTGATGCACCAGATCTACCGCCTCGACGGCATCAAGCTGGCGATCAACTACGGGCT
>JBDTEP010000035.1:0-7883 GCA_039922455.1 Mycobacterium sp.
AAGGAGTAGCCCGAGTTGGTATAGAAGTCGCGGTCCTCGGCTGCCAACACCGCATTGCGCACCGAGACCGGCACCTGATCGATCTTGACATCGATGCGATTGCCCTCCGGCGGAATGATTTTCGCCAGTTCGGTGCCGTCGGCGGCAAGGATCGTCGACACCTGATTGGTGTGGATGTCACCGGGTTCGGGGATCTCGACCGTGCGGTAGGCCATGCCGAAGGTGACGACCGGAACCACCAGCATCGTGGCGGTCGCGGCGTACAGGCCCCGTCGCACCCAGCGCCAGTTCACCCGGCGCCGTGCACCGGACCGGTCTTCGGCGGTTGGATCGGCCGGCTTGTCTTCCGGCCGCGGCCTCTCCAAGGCCGCCTTGACCTCTTCGATGAGATCCGGCTCCGCTTGGTCGGAAGGATCGGCCGGCCGCTCCCCCGGCGGCGGCATCGGCTGATCTGCGGCAGCGCTGTCCGTACCCGGCGCTGACGGGCCCTGGCTTTTCACCAGCGGTCTGGGCATCCCCGCAAATGGGGATCCGGCATCGAGCCCTGTGTCACGCCGGCGCGGTCGGAACGCAACCCGGCAGCCGGCGCGCCGGCCAGCAGCCCGTTATCCCCCATGCGTCGCTGCAGTCGCATGCTCACCAGGGTACGTCGGCGCGTCGCGGCGTTGCGCAGAAATGCACTCAGCACAGCTATGGCGGCGGGGGCGGCAACTCGCCCCCCGGCGCGGGCGGCTCGAGTCCAGCCGGAGGCGGTGGGGCCTGCGGCGGAGGCGGGCTGGCCGGAATCGTAGTGGGCGGACCGATCGGGATGGTGATGCCCGGCGCTATCTCGATCGTCGGTTGGATGACGGTCTCCGAAGGCGGGGGCGGCGGACCGACGTCCTGCGGCGGAGGCGGCGGAGGCGCGGCCGGGACCCCGGCGTAGCCGCCGATCTCGGTCGGCGTGGGGAAGGGCTCGTTGGGGGTGCCCCGCAGGGCGCCGTCCATGGTGGCTTTCCAGATGTCGGCCGGAATGCCCGCCCCGTACACCGAGCCACCCCACTGATTCACCAGCGGCTCGTCGCCCCCGGTGGTACCCACCCACACCGCGGTCGACAAGGACGGCGTGTAGCCGACCATCCAGCCGTCCCGATTCGCGCCGGTGTCGCCCAGCTGGGTGGTACCGGTCTTGGCCGCCGACGGCCGTCCACCGGCCAGATTGTGCCCGCGTGACCAGCCCGCGATGGGCTGCATCGCCGCGGTCACGTTATCGGCGACCGCCTTCGGGATGCGCTGCTCGCCGGTGTCTTCGGCGGTCACGGAGTCGAACAGCACCTGGCCGCTGGCGCTGACCACCTTCTGCACGAAGTGCGGCGGGTGATAGACGCCCGAGTCCGCCAGCGTCGCGTAGGCCGACGCCATGTCGATCACCCTGGTCTGATACTGGCCCAGGACGACTCCGCCTTCGGGCGGGCCGCCGTCCTGCGACAGGGTGTGCGGAACTCCGGGGAAGCTCTTGGCGACGCCGGCCTGATGCGCGGCGTCGGCGACGTCCTGCGCACCGTTCTTGAGTTTGAGCATCAGCCGGTAATAGCCGGTGTTCAGTGAACGCTTGAGCGCCTCGGCGATATTGCAGACCCCGCAGCTCTCGCCCTCGGCGTTGGTGATCTTGATCCGGCCGTTCTCGATGGTCAGCGGCGAACTGTCAATCTGATAACCCAGGCCGATGCCCTGCTCCAGCGCGGCCACCAGGGCGAACACCTTGAACGACGACCCGGTCTGCAGGCCCGCCTGGGCGAAGTCGAAACCGGCGGCATCCGAGCCGCCGTAGTACGCGCGCACCGCGCCGTCGCGCGGGTCGATCGAGACCAGCGCGGACCGCATGTTGGGGATCTGGTCCTTGAGATAGGTGTCCATCGCGTCTTCGGCGGCGCCCTGCGCCTGGGGATCGATGGTGGTGGTGATTTGCAGGCCCTGGGTGTTCAGGGTCTGCTCGTCGATGTTGAACAGCTCGAGCAGCTCCTGGGTGACTTGCCGCTGGATCAGCCCATTTGGGCCGCTGGTGATGTTCTGGGAGCGGGCCAGGTCGGGCGACACCGTCTCCGGAAACTCTTGGACGGCACGATCACCGGCCGTCAGCGCACCGGTCTCCACCATGCCGTCGAGCACCCAGTTCCAGCGCTCGACGGCACCCTCGGGGTCGACGGCCGGATCCAGCGTGGACGGCCGCTGAATCAGCGCGGCCAACAGCGCACCCTCGGCGACGTCGAGTTGCTCGACGGGCTTGTCGAAGTAGGCCTTGGACGCCGCCGCGATCCCGTAGGCGCCGCGGCCGAAGTAGATGATATTCAGATAGGCCTGCAGCACATCGTCTTTGCGCCACTCACTGGACATCTTCGTGGCGATCACAAGTTCTTTCGCCTTGCGGACCAAACCACCCATTCCGGCCCGCTCGGATCCGACCAGAGCGTTCTTGACGTACTGCTGGGTGATCGTCGAACCGCCCTGGGTGTCGCCGCCGAAGATGTTGTTCTTGATCGCGCGGGCGAACCCCGACACCGAGAAACCCGGGTTGGAGTAGAAGTCGCGATCCTCGGCGGCCAGCACCGCGTTACGCACATACTGCGGCACCTGGTTGATGTCGACGTCGACGCGATTGCCTTCCGGCGGAACGATTTTCGCGAGCTCTGAACCGTCGCTGGCCAGAATCGTCGACACCTGGTTGGTCCGGATGTCGCCGGGCGAGGGCACCTCGGTGATGGAGTAGGCCATCGCGAATGTGATGACCGGCAGCAGCAGCATCACCGCGGCGGCGGCAGAGAACCCGCGCCGGATCCACTTCCAATTCAGCGGGTGCCGGCGCGGCTTGGACGCAACGGGCCGCTCGGTGCGCTCGCGACCCTCGGCTCGGCGCGGCAGCGGCTCCTGCGCCGGTTCTCCTGTCGCCTCGGGCGGCGGCTCCCGCCGCGGGGGACGTCCGCTCAGCGTCCGCTCGCGTTGCCGGGGGGTACCGTCCAGAGCCGCCCTGACCGCATCGATCGGGTCCCGCAGGTCGGCGGTCACGGCGTCGTCGACTACCGGAATGATCGCGGTGTGCCGGTCGTCGGGCGCGATCGGCGCGCGTCGGCCGGGGCGTCCGCCATCGTCGGAACGCCCGACCGAGGCGCCCTCCGATCGGTCGTCGGTGTGTTTACTCACTGGCGGTGCGGGCTCCGCTACGTGCCGTCCGCCGACCCCGGGATCCCTTCGGCGGACGCGCCATGCCCAACACATACGACTTCACCAGGTGATTCCAGCTGCAGGTCCGGCACACCTCGACCACGTACACCGAGAACTCCGTGAAGCGGGTGGCCAGCAGGACCAGTTCCTCGGCGGAGCGCGCCGAACCCGACACCGCACCCAGCTGGTCGCCGTATACCCACGACACCAGGGTGAGCGGCTCCTTGCGGCAGATGGGGCAGACCACCGCACTGGCCTTACCGTGGAACTTCGCGGCCCGCAGCAGATACGGATTGGCGTCGCAGACCTCGGTCACCCCGGTACGCCCGGAGTAGACCTCGGCCAGCAGGGAACGGCGCCGGAGCGCGTAGTCCACCACCTGTCGCTGCAATCGCACGGTCACCAGAGTACGACGGGTCGCCACGGGCGGGGGTGATGAACGCCCCCATCCCGCATAGACCGGAGGATTCGGGCTTCGCCGCGACCTGCGAACTCCTAACATCATCGCCGTGGCAGCACGCCAGACAACCGCAACTCGCGCCAAGGACAGCGACCGGGACGACACCTGCCGGATCCTGGACAGCGCGCTGGGCGAGGGACAGCTTTCGACCGAGGAGCATCGGGTACGGATCAGCGCGGCCACCCGTGCGGTGACCCTGGGCGATCTGTACACCCTGGTCGCTGACCTGCAGAACGCGTCCGCGTCGGTGCAACTGCCCACACTGACCAAACCCGTGAGATTTGGCGCCCGAGGTATTGCCGCAGGCGTGCTGGGTGCGGCGGTGCTGGCGGGGATCGGCATCGGCTGGGGGATTTACGGCAACACCAGCTCCCCGCTGAGTTTCACCTCCGATCCCGGGGCCAAGCCGGACGGCGTCACACCGGTGGTGCTCACCCCACCGCGGCAGCTGCTGTCGCTGGGCGGGTTGAGCGGGCTGCTGGAGCAGGCCCGCGAGAAGTTCGGTGACACCATGGGTTACCGGCTGGTCATCTACCCGGACTACGCGTCGCTGGATCGGCCCGATCCCACCGAGGAACGCCGCACGTTGAACTACAGCTACCGCGGCGGCTGGAGCGATCCGACCAGCTCAGCCAAGAGCAGCCGTGCCGTTCCGGTGGATCTGAGCCGGTTCGATATGAAGACCGCGGTCGGGATTCTGCGCGGGGCCCCCGAAACGCTCGGTATCAAGCCCGGTGACGTCAAAACCACCTACCTGATCATCGAGGAAGCCGGGGATCCGACCGCGCCACGGACGCTGACACTGTCGGTGTACGTCTCCAGCGACTACGGCGGCGGCTATATCGCGTTCGGCGGCGACGGCGCCGTCAAACGCCTCAATTACCCGTCCTGACCGGCGGATTCGGCGAGCGGTGTAGTTACGCGAGCACGAGATCCGGCGACAGCTGAACTGCGGATTTCCCGCAGCTGAAGATTGGGCGAATACTATGCGACTTGGGATCGGTTATATCGGCGCGATACTATGGCCGGAATCGTCGACCGAACGTAGCTACCCATCACAGGAGGTGACCCGGTGCTTGAGCTTGCCATACTCGGACTCTTGCTCGAGTCGCCGATGCACGGCTATGAGTTGCGGAAGCGGCTGACCGGCTTGCTCGGTGCGTTTCGCGCCTTCTCCTACGGTTCGCTGTATCCCGCGCTGCGGCGAATGCAGCTGGCCGGGATGATCGCCGAGGACGCCGCCCCGGCCGGGACCCCGGTGCGCCGGGCTCGCCGGGTCTACCGGATGACCGACGACGGCCGTCAGCGGTTCACCGAGTTGGTGGCCGACACCGGCCCGCAGAACTACACCGACGACGGTTTCGGAGTCCACCTGGCGTTCTTCAACCGCACCCCCGCCGAGGCGCGGATGCGGATTCTTGAAGGCCGCCGCCGCCAGGTGGAGGAACGCCGGGAAAGCCTGCGCAACGCCGTCACGCGGGCCAGCAACTCGTTAGACCGCTATACCCGCCAACTGCACCAGCTCGGGCTGGAATCCAGCGAGCGGGAGGTCAAGTGGCTCAACGAGTTGATCGCGGCCGAACACGTCATGCAGGGCCGAGCCGAACAGTCTTGAGCGTGCCGGACGCGGGCATCAGGACAACACAACGCAGCACGTCAGCACTGGAAGCAGAAATAAGGAGACCGTCGGAAATGAGTGAGCAAACCGCATCAGCGGCCTCGACGGATGTGCGGGTCGCCATTGTCGGCGTCGGTAACTGTGCGTCCTCGCTGGTCCAGGGCGTGCAGTACTACCAGAACGCCGATGACAGCGCGTCCGTGCCCGGCCTGATGCACGTGCGATTAGGTGCCTACCACGTCCGGGACGTGAAGTTCGTCGCCGCGTTCGACGTGGACGCCAAGAAGGTCGGCTTCGACCTGTCGGAGGCGATCTTCGCCTCGGAGAACAACACCATGAAGATCTCCGACGTGCCGCCGACCAACGTGACGGTGCAGCGCGGTCCGACCCTCGACGGCATCGGCAAGTACTACGCCGACACCATCGAGCTCTCCGACGCCGAGGCCGTCGACGTGGTCGCGACGCTGCGGGAGGCCAAGGTCGACGTGCTGGTCTCCTACCTGCCGGTGGGCTCCGACGACGCCGACAAGTTCTACGCCCAGTGCTGCATTGACGCCGGGGTGGCGTTCGTCAACGCCCTGCCGGTGTTCATCGCCTCCGACCCGGTGTGGGCGAAGAAGTTCGCCGACGCCGGTGTGCCGATCATCGGCGACGACATCAAGAGCCAGGTCGGCGCTACCATCACCCACCGGGTGATGGCCAAGCTGTTCGAGGACCGCGGTGTCACGCTGGACCGCACCTACCAGCTCAACGTCGGCGGCAACATGGACTTCAAGAACATGCTCGAGCGGGAGCGGCTGGAGTCCAAGAAGGTCTCCAAGACCCAGGCTGTCACCTCCAACTTGACCGGTTCGCTGGCCGGCAAGATCGACGACAAGAACGTCCACATCGGCCCGTCCGACCACGTGGCCTGGCTCGATGACCGCAAGTGGGCCTATGTCCGGTTGGAGGGTCGCGCCTTCGGTGACGCACCGCTGAGCCTGGAGTACAAGCTCGAGGTGTGGGACTCACCGAACTCGGCCGGCATCATCATCGACGCGGTGCGGGCGGCCAAGATCGCCAAGGACCGCGGCGTCGGCGGACCGATCATCCCCGCCTCGGCGTACCTGATGAAGAGCCCGCCCAAGCAGCTGCCCGACGACATCGCGCGCACCGAACTCGAAGCGTTCATCACCGGCTGAGCATTGCCTCTGCGCTGGCGCCGGTGCTGCGCGAGCTGGCACCGGCCGCCGAGTTGGTGCTGGGCGGGCTGACCGCCATCCGGTTGGCGGCCACCACACCGGACCTGATCCGCCGGCTGATGATTGTGGACGTGACTCCCTCGGCGCTGCAACGGCATTCACAGATGCGTGCAGCCGACCGAGGCGCCGTCGCGTTGGCGCGGGGCGAGCGGACCCTCCCCGACTGCGCGTCGATGCTGGGCGTCGCCGCGGCGGCCGGCCCGCACCGAGACCGGGAATCGTTGCGGCGCGGCGTCTTCCACAATGCCCATCGCCTGCCTGACGGCAGCTGGACGTGGCGCTACGACACCTGGCGCAAGGTCGGCGACTTCGCCGAACTTTGGGCCGCCGTCTCGGCGATCACCGCACCCGCCGCGGAGTACGCCCGGCGCTCCCCCGGGCGGGGTGTCCATGTCGTGCCCGGGTCCGGGCATTCGGTGCAAAGCGATCAACCCCGCGCCCTGGTCGAACTGCTGCGAGCGTTACCGTGACCGGGTGACCCGACCCAGGATCGGCGTGCAACTGCAACCGCAGCACGCCCCGCACTATCGTGCGCTCCGCGACGCGGTCCGGCACTGCGAGGACGTCGGCGTCGACATCGCCTTCAACTGGGACCATTTCTTCCCGCTCTACGGCGACCGCGACGGACCTCACTTCGAATGCTGGACCATGCTCGGCGCCTGGGCTGAGCAGACCTCGCGTATCGAGATCGGCGCACTGGTTTCGTGCAACTCCTACCGCAATCCGGATCTGCTCGCCGACATGGCCCGCACCGTCGACCACATCGCCGGCGGCCGGCTGATCCTGGGGATCGGCTCGGGCTGGAAGCACCGGGACTACCGCGAGTACGGATATGAGTTCGGTACCGCGGGCAGCCGGCTCGACGAGCTGGCCTCCGCACTGCCGCGAATCAAAGCTCGGACGGCCGAGCTCAATCCGCCACCCAACCGGCCTATCCCGGTGCTGATCGGGGGTGGCGGCGAGCGCAAGACGCTGCGCCTGGTAGCCGAGCACGCCGACATGTGGCATAGCTTCGCTGACGCCGACGCCTACCCACGCAAGGCGGCGATATTGGCCGAGCACTGCGCAGCGGTCGGACGCGATCCCGCCACGATCGAACACTCCGCCGCCCTGGGCGGCGACCAGACGCGTGGAACCGTCGCCGAGTTGCTCGCCGAGGCCGACGCGCTGACCGCCCTCGGGGTGGGAATGCTGACAATCGGCTCCACCGGCCCCGACTACGACCTGACCGCCGTCAAGGCGCTGTGCCGATGGCGCGACCACCGATAGACCCGCCCGCGCGGTCTGCGCAAGTTAGCGTTGCAAAGTGAGGTTCCGCACGCGCCCGGCGGCGCTACTCGGTAGAAGGCTGTCGGCGCTCATCCCC
>JBDTEP010000036.1:0-4089 GCA_039922455.1 Mycobacterium sp.
CCGGCCCGACGCGGCAGTTCGACCACGACGTTGGTGGCTTTGACCGAGGCGACGACCAGGCTGCCGGGCTGCAGTTGCAGCTCGTCGGCGGCCTCCCGGCTGACCAGCGACACCAGCCGGAACGGCCCGGCCTGAATGTCGACCTGTGCCATCACCGTGTCGCGGGTCACCGCGGTGACCAGCCCGACCAGACGGTTGCGGGCGGATTGGCCCACCACCGGGTTCCGTGACACTGGTTCAACCGAGGCGCGCTCCTGGGCGAACCGGGCCAACTCGGCCCCGTCGACCATGCGAGGCCCGTTGCCCGTGGTGGCCGACAGCCGACTGGAATCGATCCACCGTCGGACGGTGTCATCACTGACCCCGAGCAACTCGGCGACTTCGGCGATGCGAAAGCTGGGCACGCTCCTGAGCTTATCCCTGCTGACCCGCTGGCTCAGTCTCCCGAGAAGTACCGGACTGTCGTGATCGCGTCTCCATGGGCGGCCACGTCGGCGAAGAGCGCCCCGCGCTGATATGCCGACGTGAGCGACACCGCCACGGTGCTGCCGGACGCCAATAGCTTCACCGGACGTGCGCCGGCCAGTCGCAAGCCGAGTTCGGCGATGTCCACGCCGGTATCGTCGCCGTAAGTCACTGTCGCACTGGGCAATAGCACGCTCTGTGCGGCGACGGTATCGCCCGACGCAATCGCGGTGAGGAACGTCTGCACCGGTTTCCTGCCCCGGCTGCTCGGTCGACGGAACCCGGCCGCGAATCCGGCCGTGCCCGTGAGTCGTTGATTACGCAGCAACGATCGCGTTAATTGGATGCCGGCGGGCAACGCTGCGATGCCGTTGCCGAGGAACTGCCGCATCATCGCCGGCAACTCCCAGTAGGCACGCAACCGCAGCAGCTGAAACTCGCCGTCGGTTTCCTGTAGGTCGTAACGCAGGATCGCCGGAATGTGCATGGTCACCGACGATCCCATCGCGACTTCAAGCTGCAGGTCGCGGATGACCGTCGCGCCGCGCACGATGTCGAGATCACGGTGGAAAGTGATGTCGCGCGGCTCGATGAACGTGTCGTAGAACCGGCCGATCTGCTCCGAACCGACGTGCGGGCGAGAGCCCACCGGGTCCTCCACCTGGCCCTGCGGGCTGAAGAGGCCCACCCACCCGGCCCGATCGTGGGCGGCTGCCGCGGCCGGCGACCGCTCGACTGTCGTCAGCAGGTCCGCCGCTGGATCAGCCATCAGGCGGCCGCCACCAGTGCGACACCGGCGCTGCGCAGCGCCGCGAGCGCCACTGCCGTCGAGTCCGGAGTCAACCCCGCAGTCAGGTGCGGCAGCACCGCGGTGGCGAACCCAGCCGCGATCGCGTCCTCGGCGGTGCTGCGCACGCAGTAATCGGTGGCGACGCCCACCACGTCGACGCTGTTCACACTGTGCCGGTGCAGCCAGTCGCCCAGCGCGGTGCCATCGTCGTCGACCCCGTCGAACCCGCTGTATCCCGCGTTGTAGGCGCCCTTTTTGAATACCGCTTCGATCCGGTCGGTGTTCAGGGCGGGGTGAAATTCCGCGCCGGCAGTTCCGGCGACGCAGTGCGGCGGCCAGGTTGTCGCGTAATCCGGGTGCTCGGAGAAGTGCTCACCGGGGTCGATGTGACAATCTTGGGTCGCCACCACGTGCTGATAGCGGCCCCGGCCGGTTGCAGTGTCCAGGTAGCGGGTGATGTCGACCGCGACCGCAGCCGCGCCGCGCACCGGCAGTGCGCCACCGTCACAGAAGTCGTTCTGCACGTCGACGATGATCAGCGCCCGCATGCCATCCACCGTATCGTCTGCCCCGCGGCGATCCCGTCCGTAGAGCACCCAGGACCCGACGACGGCCGCCAGCACCGCAACCTCGACGGCGGTGGTCCAACCGGCCGGGTAGACGACGCCGGACAGATAGTGGGCGATGAAACCGTCCGGTGGCAGCGGGGCCATCCCGGCTGCGGCGCGCGCCTGGCGCTCCAGCCAGGTCAGCGGGCAGTCCAGCTGTGCGGCGACGATCGCAACCCCCCACAGCACCGCCGGGATGTGCAGCCAAATGGTGCGCCGCCACCGCAACGCCAGAAAGCCCCCGACCACGACATAGCCGACGAATGCAACGTGCAGTGCGACGATGAGCACCATCGCGATCTGGTACATCGGTCCGCCGTTTCGCCGTCCGCAGAATCCGATCGGGTCCTCTTGCGCCACGGTACATTGACGGTCATCCAACGTGGTCAGGAGCGAAACTGATGTCAACCAGCGATTTCGACCCGAACAGCCCAGGTCACGGCCAGCCTGGCTACGGGTCCGGATATGGCCAGCCCGGCGGCTATCCGCCACCGCAGGGGTGGGGACAGCAGCCCGCGTGGGGACAACAACCGGCTTGGGGGCAGAAGCCAGGCGGGCTGGGCAGGCGCTTCTGGGCCCGACTGCTCGACGGTGTGCTGGTCGGCATCGTGGCGTTCGCCTTGTCAGTGTTCGTGTTCTCCGACGACTACCCGTTCCTGGTGACCGGCCTGTTCTCCGGGCTGCTGACGTTCGGCTACTTCGTTTTGTTCGAGGTCGCCCAGGGAGCCACGCCGGCCAAGCGGCTGCTCGGTCTAGCGGTGCGCGGGCCCGACGGTGTTTCCAAGCCGACGGTGGGTCAGTCCGCCGCCCGCAACGCCTTCACCGTGCTGGCCGTGGTCCCCTACCTCGGCAGCCTGCTGGCTTTCGTGGCCTACGTCGTGATCGCGGTCACAATCAATGGCAGCCCGAACAAGCAGGGCAAGCATGACGTGCTGGCCGGCGGTACCCGGGTAATCCGGGACTAACCGGCTGTCTCAGCTTCACCCAGGTTCACCCAACCTCACCCGACCTCGGCGAGCGTGCGCAGAAACGGTGTTTCATCCGGCGTGTTGACCGGGGACACGCACGGTCGCGGTAGCGGTTAGCGGGCTAAGGAAAAGCCTGCCCAGGCACTCCGGCGCTGCGGGGCCGGATCGAACTCCACCCGGGTCGTGCGGTCGAAGACCATCACGGCGCGGTCGGACTCCGCGTAAACCGGCCAGTCGTCGCCTGGTACCCCGTCCCGGCTGAACGCACGCCAGCGGCGCTGCACCTGCCCGCTGACCTGCAGTGCCGCCCGACGGTCGGCTCCGGCGGTAAGCATCAGGCCCAGCCCGCCGCTGCGGTAGAGATCGAACACGGCGAACAATTCGGTGGCGTGGGTGGCACCCAGCCCGGACCAGCGCAGCACTCGTGGCGCGAAGTCGTAGCGGTAGACGTAAGTGGGTGCGTGCATACCGTGGGCCTCGGCGATCTCCCAGACCGCCGAGTTGAAGGCAAAATCGCCGCCCAGTCGAATGCAGGCGGCCCGATCCGGGTAGTCCGGGTAGGCGGCGATGATGCGGTCACGCACGCCGGGGCCGGCGTTGGCCAGCACCGACTCGACCATCGACTCGGTGGTCGGCAGCATCTTCAGGAAGCGGGTGAACAACCGGCCCTCTTCGGCATTGCTGCCGACGATGAGCGGTACCCGGTGGGCCGAACCCTGCCGCATCGCGTCGACCGGATCCATTGGTAGCAGGTCGTCACCGAAGACCGGACCGATCGGGAAAGCTCCCAGCATGTCGCGGGCGCCCTCGGTGATCAACCGGTCCTGGGCCGCCAGCAACTCGGCCGGCGATACCCGCAGCAGTGTGTGGGCGGCGTCAGAGGTGCGCACCCCGAGCAGCCCGGCGAACCGGCGCGCGAACTCCGCCGCCACGTCGGGACCGCGGACCATCCCCGCGGCGGGACTTTCGGCGATCGCGCGGGCGAACAGGCCTGCGGCGGCCGGTATCCCGAGAAGAGTGGTGACGATGTGCGCGCCGGCGCTCTCCCCGAAGATCGTGACGTTGTCGGGATCGCCGCCGAACGCGGCGACGTTCTCGTGGACCCAGCGCAGGGCGAGCACCAAGTCGCGCAGGAACAGGTTGCTGTCCAGGGTGACCTCGGAGGTCGACAGCGACGACAGATCCAGGCACCCGAGCGCACCGAGCCGGTAGTTGACCGAGACGTAGATGCAGCCGCGTTTGGCCAGGGCCGCCCCGT
>JBDTEP010000037.1:0-24021 GCA_039922455.1 Mycobacterium sp.
CGGTGCCGATGGCGCCGTTCCTGGCGATACTGATCGCGTTGATCTGCGGCGACATCGTCCACGACGGCCTTGCGCGCGGCGACGAGCGGCGCACGCTCGGGCTGATCGCGGTGTGCTGTTACGTCGCTGCGGTGCTGACCAACTTCGCCTGGCTGTACCCGGTGCTGACCGGGATGCCGATCTCGCCGGCCACCTGGAACATGGAGATCTGGCTGCCCAGCTGGTCGTAGGTCGTTGCGCGCTGCCCTTTCCGCCCCTTGCCGGCGCCGTTGAGATTGCCGTCAAGGCTGTTGCCGCGGTTTATCCACAGCCGTGGGCGCAATCTCAACCGTTGACCTGCCACCTGTCGGTGCCGCTTACCAACATCAAGCCATGTCGAAGGTATTCAGGGGGACTGAAGCGCTCGCCGATGGACTGACTCGCGGCACATTGCGATGGAACTACACAGCCATCTTTCCCGACGTCTACCTGCCGAGGGTGATGCCTGCGACGTTGCGGCTCAACACCATTGGCGCCTGGTTGTGGTCGGGCCGCAACGGTGTGATCGCCGGGCGCGCAGCAGCGGCGCTGCACGGTGCGCGATGGGTCGAATCAGCCACGCCGATCGAGATGATCTGGCGTAGCGGCCGCCCACCACCGGGCATTGTCGTGCGCAACGAGCGGATCGACGCCGACGAACTCGTTGACATCGACGGGATGCTGGTGACCAGTCCGGCGCGGACCGCGCTGGACCTCGGCCGGCATTTACCCCGCGATGCCGCCGTAGCGCACCTCGATGCACTGGCCCGCGCAACGGACGTCAAAGCCACTGACGCCCTGTGCCTGGCCGATCGCTATCCGAGAGCCCGCTGGCTGCGACGATCCGGGCTCGCGCTCGGGCTGATGGATGCGGGCGCCGAATCCCCGCGGGAGACGCGGCTACGCCTTTTGTTGATCGACGCCGGCCTGCCCCGGCCGCGGACCCAGATCAGGGTCACCGACGGCAGCAATAATGCCTTCATCGACATGGGCTACGACGAGCCGATGGTCGGCCTGGACTACGACGGCAAGCACCATAGCGAAGACCGTGCCCAGTACGTGCATGGCATCGGCCGTTCCGAACTGATCGAGCGTCAAGGCTGGATCGACATTCATGTGGTGGTCGAACACAGTCGACGGTTCATCCTGCGTCGGGTATCGGAGGCGTTTGCCCGTCGCGGGCATCCGGTGAGATTGCAGCTGGGGCCGTGAAATCCTGCCCGGGACAACCCAGGATTCAATCTCAACACGTAGACTCGAACTGATGTGCGATATTCAGGAGTCGCTCTTCGAATGCAGCGAGCGCCGGCGGCTCGATGAGCATGCCTGGCTCGACATTCGTTCCGGCTGGCTATCCGATGGCGCCGATCTGGTCGGCGAACTGCAGTCCGCTGTCCCGTGGCGGGCGGAACGCCGCCGGATGTACGACCGGGTGCTCGACGTGCCCCGGCTGGTCAGCTTCCACGACCTGACCGTCGCCGATGCGCCGCACCCGACGATCGCCAGGCTGCGCCGCCGCCTCAACGACATCTACGCCGGGGAACTCGGTGAGCCGTTCACCTCGGTGGGGCTGTGCCTATACCGCGACGGCGGCGACAGTGTGGCGTGGCACGGCGACACCATCGGCCGGGGCGCCACCCAGGACACCATGGTCGCAATCGTCAGCGTCGGCGCCACCCGCACGCTAGCGCTGCGACCACGCGGGGGCGGCCCCGCCCTGCGCCTGTCACAGCGCCACGGCGACCTGGTGGTGATGGGGGGATCCTGTCAACGGACCTGGGAGCATTCGATTCCAAAGACGGCCGCACCCACCGGCCCGCGGATCAGTATCCAGTTCCGGCCGCGGGGCGTGCGGTAGTAGACCTCATGGCGGCGACCCGCTGCGCCCGGCTCCGCCGCGCTTGCGATCGGCGCTAGCCCCGCACCGCGGCCACGGCGGCCACCAGCAGATCGCGGGCCTTCGCGGTGTCTACCGGGATGACGGGCTTGTTGGGCTGCACCAGGGGGTTGGCGGTGACCAGCACCTGATACGGACCGAAGTACGCCGAGTAGTTGTAGAGCTCGCCGATGCGGGTCTTGCCGCCGTCGACCGCCTCGACCACCCGGTGCACCCCCATGGTCTGCACCCCGTCGATGCGCGGCGCCTCGACCGTTTCGACCAGCCCGCGCATCCGGCCCCCGGCGAACCCGATCCGGCGGCAGGTTCGTCCCGGCTCGTTGAACTGAACCGGCTCGGAGGTCTCCAGCGCGATGGTGATGAAGCGGTTCCCGTTGCCCTCGGCGGCGACGGCGGCCATGTTGCCCTGCACCCCCTGCGGCAGTTGCTGGCTGACCGCGAACTTCGAGCAGTCGGCTGGATCGAAAGTCAGGCCCGGGGGCAAGGCGGTGCCCGCCAACAACTTCGGGTCGATCCCGGTGCGGGCGATGTCCTTGACCTGAAATTCCGGACCGAAGGACGACTTGATGTCGACCACCTTGCTGATGTCGGCGGTGACCTCTGCGGGGCCGGAGCTGCAGGCGGCCAACAAGCAGACAGCGCCGATAACCAGCACCGCGCGAAGGTTCAACATCGCAGCCAATCTACCCAATCCGGCCCGGCCACCTGGCGGCGGTCAGCCCACGGCCTGGATTGCTTGGCGGCCAACGTCTTTGATCTGCTCAGCGATATCCCGGCTGAACGGCAACTGATCCTCACCGGGTACGTCGATAACGGTGGTGACGATGCCCGGATCATCGCGCTCCCAATACGCGCCCAGGTGATCCAGGATGGCGCGCATCGGCACGTTGTCGGACATCACCCGTGCGGTGAACTTCTCGATCCCCTCCAGTCGGGCGATGACGGCCACCGCCCCCACCAAGTAGGTGCCGATGCCCCGGCCCTGATAGCTGTCGCCAACGATGAACGCGATCTCGGCGACGGTCGGGTTATCGGTGTCACGGACGAATCGCGCGTCGGCGACGAAGGAGCCGTCCGGTTCGGTGACCACCCAGACGAAGTGGTCGACGTAGTCAACCTCGAACAGGTAGTGCATGAGCGCCGGACTCGGGATGCGGGCGGACATGAACCGCCGGTAGAGCGTCTCGCCGGAGAACTCGACGTGGCCCCCCTGCAGGGTTCGCGCACTGTCGCCGGGCAGCACCGGCCGCAGTAACAGGTCGGTTCCGTCGCGGGCCCGGATCGGTATGGCGGCAATGTAGGCGGCCAGGCGCTGACGCGCGATGCGCACCAGCCGACCCATGACCTGCGGGATCTGCACCATCTGATCGAAGGTCTGCTCGTCGCCGGTCCAGCCGGACAGCGGCGACGAGGTGGTGATCGTTGCGGTTCGGCGGCCCTTGCGCAGCAGCGCGATCTCGCCCACCACCATCCCGGCCGACACCTCGTTGACGATCACGGCGCCGTCGTCCCCGAGGTGCTTGACCTGGGCCGATCCCAATGAAATGAGCAGGAAGGACACGGCCCGCTCCCCTTGGCGCATCAGTTCGGTGCCGGCCGCGGCCTGCAGCGGCTGCAAGCCGACGGTCAGCGGCGCCAGCTCTGCAGCGGAGCATCCGGCGAAGATCTCCATCGCTGCCAGGTCGGTGGTGAGCGATGCCACTTCGGGCACCGTGGCACCCCGGACCCGTCGCCGCATCACCATGGATTGCCCCGCCTTTGTTCGCCAATCAAGGCTAACCGTTGCGTTCGCACCGGTAATGATTTAACAACGACGTAACGGCCTCGATTCGGCGTTATCGATTAGGGCGGCTAGCCTGTGCCCGCTGACAGCGACACGCGAGGAAGAGATCACAACACATGAGCCAACTGGATCCGAAGCTGCACGAAATCTACGACGAGGTACTGCACCGCAACCCGGGTGAGGCTGAATTCCACCAAGCCGTCTTCGAGGTACTCAGCAGCCTCGGGCCGGTCGTGGCCAAGCACCCGCAGTACGTCGACAGAGCCGTCATCCGCCGGATGTGCGAGCCCGAGCGCCAGATTATCTTCCGGGTGCCGTGGCTCGACGATGCCGGCGACGTCCAGATCAACCGGGGTTTCCGGGTCGAGTTCAACTCGGCTCTGGGCCCCTACAAGGGCGGACTGCGGTTCCACCCGTCGGTGTACCTGGGGATCATCAAATTCCTGGGCTTCGAGCAGATCTTCAAGAACTCCCTGAGCGGCCTGCCGATCGGCGGCGGCAAGGGCGGGTCGGACTTCGACCCCAAGGGTCGCTCCGACAACGAGATCATGCGGTTCTGCCAGTCGTTCATGACGGAGCTCTACCGCCATTTGGGCGAGTACACCGACGTCCCGGCCGGTGACATCGGCGTCGGCGGCCGCGAGATCGGCTACCTGTTCGGCCAGTACAAGCGAATCACCAACCGCTACGAGTCGGGCGTGCTGACCGGCAAGGGCTTGAGCTGGGGCGGGTCGCAGGTCCGTACCGAGGCAACCGGCTACGGCGCAGTGTTCTTCGTCGACGAGATCCTCAAGACCGCCAAGGACTCCTTCGAGGGCAAGCGGGCCGTGGTCTCGGGTTCGGGCAACGTGGCGATTTACGCGATCGAGAAGATCCACCAGCTGGGCGGCACCGTGGTGGCCTGCTCGGACTCCAGCGGCTACATCGTCGACGAGAAGGGCATCGACCTGGAGCTGCTCAAGGAGATCAAGGAGGTCAAGCGGGAGCGTATCGAGGCGTACGCCAAAACGCGCGGCGGCGCGACGCAGTTCGTCAGCGGCGGGACCATCTGGGATGTGCCCTGCCAGATCGCGTTGCCCTCGGCCACCCAGAACGAGCTGGACGGCAAGCATGCCGCCACGCTGGCCGAGAACGGCTGCAAGATCGTCGCCGAGGGCGCCAACATGCCGTGTACCCCGGGGGCCGTCAAGCTGTTCACCGACGCCGGTGTGACTGTTGCGCCGGGCAAGGCGGCCAACGCCGGTGGTGTGGCCACCAGCGCACTGGAGATGCAGCAGAACGCCTCGCGGGACTCGTGGAGCTTCGAGTACACCGAGCAGCGGCTGGCGGCGATCATGCAGAGCATTCACCACCGCTGCCTGGTCACCGCCGATGAGTACGGCGTCCCCGGCAACTATGTTGTCGGAGCCAACGTCGCCGGCTTCATTCAGGTGGCCGACGCAATGACGGCCCTCGGCCTGATTTAGCCCTGTTGACTCTGCGTCTACCGCGCGGTGCTCTCACGCTTTTGCCCGGTAGACGCAGAGTCAACGTCGCTTCGACGTAGCATCGCCGGTATGAGTTGGATACTGCGCGCTGGCGCATGCGCCGGCGTCGCCGCCACGGCACTGCTCGGAATTGCTCCGGCCTACGCCGACGACGCCAGTTACCTCGCCGCCCTGGACGCCCACGGGGTGTATCGCTCCGGCCCGCCGAACGCGCGGCTGTCGGCGGGCCACAGGTTCTGCAGCGAGTTGCGCAGCGGCGAAAGCCCCGAGCAGGTCGCCGCGTCGTTCCCTCGCCGGCCGTCATTCGGGGGACCGTCGATGGTCGACGACCTGCAGAGCAACCTGCGTCCGGTGATCGACATCGCCCAGCACGAATTGTGTCCTGACACCCTGGGCTGATCCCTCGGTCTAGCGGGTTTGCCGTTCGGCCGCGGTGACAAGCTTGCGGGTCAGGGTCCCGAGCACGACTCGCAGGACCAGCCAGCCGGCCGTCGGCGACGTCCGACAGCCCGGATCGCGCCCACGCCGCCGTTGCCGTTCGTGCGCGCCCGCAGCGAGGCGCAGCGCCAAGACCGGCTATCGCAGCTGACCGCCGTGACACGTGAGCTCCTGACCCAGACCCGGACGACGGCACTGACGTTGGGAGACGTGGCGGCGGCGGCCGGCCTGGCCAAGTCGGGCATCCTGCGGTACGCCGGATCGCGTGAGGCACTGTTGCTGCGGGTCATGCATGACGAACATCTGGCCTGGATCGACGTCCTGGCCGCCGAACTTGCCGGCAGCGCCCCGGCGCCAGCGCTGGCCCGCACCCTCGCCGCGCGGCCGGTGCTGTGCGACCTCATCGCGGCCTCACCCGTGCTCATCGTCAGGCTCAGCCCCGACGAGATGCGCGTCCTGGCGTCCCAGGAGACCGACGCACAGCGGCGACTCGGCGCGGCGCTGCGGCCATCGCTACCGCTCTCCGGCGACCAGCTGAAAGGGCTGACAGCGGCCGTCCACGCCTTCGCCGGAACCGCCTGGGCTTGGACGAACCCGGATGCGGTCCAGCCGATGGTCACCGACTTCGAATCGACCGTCCTACGGCTGCTGGACGTCTTCATCGCCGGACTGCGGGCCACCGGCTGATGGACCATCGGAGTCCCCCGAGTCCGCAACCAGTTCCGCCTCGAGCACCTCGTCGATCAGCGGAATGTCGACGGCACTGCCGGAAGCCACAACCGGCGCCCACTCGCTGGCATCCAAGTTGTGCTTTTCGGTGAGAAACCGTAGCCGGTAGGCCTGTTGGGCCCGCTCGAATGTCAGGTGCGCGATGCGGGCATTGAGTCCGCCGTTGAGGATCGCACCGAAGAGCGGTACCGCCTGCGCCAACTTCCGTTTCGTCAGCCGGAATCCCAACGCCATGGACACCTGCTGCACCACGTTGACCGCCTGGTGTTGCTGGAGTCGTCGCCACGTCGCCCGCCGCATCATCTGCTGGGTGAGTCGCGAAAGGGATGCCAGCGCTGCGGCCTTCTCCGCGGAGCTACCGGCAGCGGAATAGGCGATCACACCGGAGGCGAACGCCTGTTCGTCCGGCTCGCGGACGTCGTAACCGTAGTGCGCCGCAACCAATGCCACAATGCGGCCCATCCCGACCAGCACGGCCGTGACATCAGCAACGACGGCCGAGGCCGCAACAGTCAGCGTCGTACCGCCGCTGACTGTGCTCGACACCGCCGCACCCGTCACCGCCAACGAGGACACCGCACCTTCGGCCACGGCAAGAGCGATGTAACGCTCCTTGCGGCGCGGGACCGAGCGGTCGCAGTGTTTCAGGTCGAGTAGTTTGACCTCGTCGTAGGACTGCACCACGATGCCCGCGTCCGCGAACATCGCAAACACCTTGGCCGGCTTGACCGAATGCAGTCCCCGCTCGACCAAGACGGCATGCAGTGCTTCCAGGGCTTTGGTGGTGAGCTCGTCGGCCTTGCCGATGGCGGCGGTAGCCCCCGGGAGTTGTTCGACTCTGGACCGGGCCTGTGCGGCAACCTCTTTGGCGCGGCCGGTGATGCCCTGGCTCAAGCTTTCGAACCGGCCGGATCGCTCCGCGTTGGTGGCCGCGTCAAGCAGAGCTTTCCAGGCCTTGCTCTCGTAGTCGGAGATGCCCGGCGGAACGCTGTTGGCCACGTGCGAAAGCCTACCGGCGGGCCATGCTGATTCAGATCTGGCAAACGAAAAAACCCCAGACTAGCTGGGATTTTTCACTGTGGAGCTACGGGGAATCGAACCCCGGACCTACTCGATGCGAACGAGTCGCGCTACCAACTGCGCCATAGCCCCTGACCGCTAGGAGATTACCAGCCTCCGGCCGGCCCACTGAAACCGAGACGCTACTGACCGGATGCGCGCAGCAGATCGCCCCGCCAGTCGTTTTCGCGCGCGGTCGACGTGTACTCGAGGTGTTCGAACACCGGGTCCTCGTCGTCGATCTCCAGCACCGCGACCCCCGGTCGACGCAGCCGCGACGGCACCACCTCGAACACGTCGGCACGGACGTTCTCCTGCCGCACACCCGGCCGTTCCGCCCGCCGTGCACGTCGGGTACGCACCTGGTGCTCGATACGGGTCTGGCGCCTCAGGTAGCCCAGGTAGAGCACGGTCGCGCCGCCCGTAATGCCGCAGATCCACCACGCGGTCGGGGCCACCGTGAAAGCGGTGATCGCCGAGAACACCAGGATCACCGCCAACGACATCAGCACCCGCTTGCGGAACTCGTACTTGCGGGCGCTGACGACCGCGGCCGTCTTAGTGTCGGCGCGGGACCGCCGCGCGGTGGCCGGTGCGGCCATCGGCGACTCTGCCTCGGCTTCCAGCCCGGAACTGTCGTCGATGTATTCGTACTCGTAGCCGTCGGATTCGGCGTCGGCTTCGGCTTCGGCTTCAGCCACCGGTTCCGCATCGGCGTCAGCTTCAGCTTCCGCCTCCCTCGCGGCCTCGGCCTCCGCCTCAGCCTGAGCCTCCGCCTCCGCCTGAGCTTCCGCCTCCGCCTGAGCCCGTGCCGTGGCCTCCGCCTCGGCGGCCTGAGCCTGCGCCCGCGCCTGCGCCTTCGCGAAACCCGCCTCCGACAGCGGCAACTCGTCGGAATCGTCGGCGGCGACGACGTCAACGTCCAGGTAGTCGAGCTCACACTGCTCACCGGCAGCGGCGACGAATACCCGCGATGCGCTCTCGGCCGGTTCGTCCTCGTCGACGTCATCGATGTCGTCGTGCTCGGCGGCGGTGACGTTCTGCTGCCAGTCGGGGTCGCTGCGGTGACCGGTGGCCGGGCCGCCGCGCTTGAGCAGGCGGGCGCTGGTCCCGCTGGTCAGCACCCGGGTCGCCAGCGCAATGTCGCTGGTGCGACGCACCGCGTCACGCTTGCTCACCAGCATCGGCACCAGTACGAACAACCAGAGGACGACCAATGAGATCCAGAGCAAAGATTGCGGGATGCTGGGCATGGTGGCCTGCTCCTTTCCCAGCCAAGGCTAGGTCTGTGACCCACACGACCTCGGACGGCGCGCCGATCCAATTACACGCTTGTAATTTACCCGCTGACCTCGATAGTCACAACCACCACACGGGTAACAAGTGGTTCGAATTTCAAATTCAGACCCACGAGGCCCTGCCGGCCTGAACCAGCGCCGACGCCACCGAGCCAGTTACCTCCTCGACCGTCAGCGCGACCAGCAGGTGGTCCCGCCACGCGCCGTCCACATCCAGGTAGCGCTGCAGCAGACCTTCCTGGCGAAAGCCGGCCTTCGCCAACACCGACCGGCTGGCACCGTTCTCCGGCCGGACCGTGGCCTCCACCCGGTGCAACCGGACCGACCCGAAGCAGTGATCGAGCGCCAGCGCCACCGCCCCGGTCGCCACTCCCCCGCCGGTCGCCGAACTGGACACCCAGTAGCCGATCCAGGCCGACCGCAGTGCACCGTAGGCGATGTTGCCCACCGTCAGCTGGCCGCAGAACCGGCCGTCGAGTTCGATCACGAACGGCAACATCCGCCCGTACCGCGCCTCGTTGCGCAGGCTGGAGCAGACCGGCGGCCACGCGGCGGAACTGTGTCGGGTAGCCCAGTCCGCTGCGGCGCTGGGCTCCCAGGGCTCCAGGTGGGCCCGGTCGGCCAAGCGGATCCGGCTCCACGCCACGCCATCGCGCATCCGCACCGGCCGCAGCCGGATCACGCCTGCCGTCACCCGCAGTGGCCCGAGCACCGTCGGCCAACCGGGGTGCTGAATGGCCTTGAAGGGCCACAGGTTGGTCAGCATGTACCCGGACTCAACCCCGTTGGGCCAGGAAGGCGACGTCCACCGTCTCCCCGGTGGCAATCTGCTCGATCTCCTCAGGAACCACCACCAGGCAGTTCGCTTCGGCGAGGGTCGCCAGCAGGTGCGACGAAGTGCTCCCTGTTCCCCCGAGCACCTGCACCAGGTACTCGTCGGTTTCCTCGTCGCGCATCAGCTGACCCCGCAGGTAACCCTTGCGACCGGGCATCGAAGCGATCGGCCCCAGGGTCCGGGCCCGCACCATCCGGCGCATCGGCTGGCGCTTGCCCAGCGACAGCCGGATCAGCGGACGGATCATCACCTCGAACACCACCAGCGCGCTGACCGGGTTGAGCGGCAACAGGAACGTCGGAACCCCTTCCGGGCCGAGCTGGCCGAAACCCTGAACCGATCCGGGGTGCATCGCGATCCGGGCGACTTCCATGTCACCGAGGTCCGCCAGCACCGCGCGCACGTCGTCGGCCGCGGCGCCGCCGACTCCGCCCGCGATCACCACCACCTCGGCGCGGTTGATCTGTCCCTCGACCACTTCGCGCAGCTTCTTGGGGTCGCCGCTGACGATGCCGACGCGGGTCACCTCCGCGCCCGCGTCGCGACCGGCCGCGGCCAACGCGTAGGAGTCGACGTCGTAGACCTGTCCGTTGCCCGGTGTGCGGTTCACGTCGACCAGTTCGCCGCCGACCGCCAGCACCGACAGCCGGGGGCGCGGGTGGACCAGGACCCGGTCACGGCCGACCGCGGCCAACAGGCCCACCTGGGCCGACCCGACGACCGTGCCGGCGTGCACGGCGACATCGCCGGGCTGCACGTCGTCGCCGACGCGGCGCACGTAGTCGCCCGGGCGCACACCGCGCAGCACCCGAACCCGCGAGTTCCCGCCGTCGGTCCAGCGCAGCGGCAACACCGCGTCGGCCAAGGTGGGCATCGGCGCGCCGGTCTGGATACGGGTGGCCAGCTTGGGCTGTAGCCGGGTGGGGGTACGCGCCCCGGCTTCGATGACACCCAATACCGGAAGGGTGACGACGGTATCGGCGGCGCCCTCACGCTGGGGGGCATCGGAGGTGTCGCCGATCGCCTCGGCGCCGAGCACATCGACGCTGCGCACCGCGTAACCGTCGATGGCGGCTTGGTCGAACGCGGGCATGGGCCGCTCGGCCACCACCTCTTCGGCGCACATCAAGCCCTGCGCCTCGGCTATCGCCACCCGAACCGGGCGGGGTGCCACCGCCGCAGCCACAACCCGGGCCTGCTGCTCCTCAACCGAACGCACGATGTGCCTTTCTGAAGTTGAAGCCTCGGTCCGATTAGGGCTGACGTCAGGTCAGTTCGCCGCCATACCCAGCCGCGCCACCAGCCACCGGCGCAGATCCGGACCGTAGTCATCACGGTCCAAGGCAAAGTCAACCGCAGCTTTGAGGTAGCCGCCCGGATTTCCCAGGTCGTGTCGCGACCCGCGGTGGATGACCACGTGCACCGGGTGGCCCTCTTTGATCAGCAGCGCGATGGCATCGGTCAGCTGGACCTCACCGCCGGCGCCGCTGGTGATCCGGCGCAGCGCATCAAAGATGGCGCGGTCGAGCACATAGCGGCCGGCCGCGGCGAACATCGACGGCGCGTCCTCGGCCCTCGGCTTCTCGACCATGCCTTTGACCCTGAGGATGTCGGGGTTGTCGCTGTCGGGCACGGGTTCGACATCGAACACCCCGTAGGCACTGATCTCCTCGGGACTGACCTCGATCGCGCACAGCACGGTGCCGCCCCGGCGGGCCCGCACCATCGACATCGTCTCCAACACCCCGGTCGGCAGCACCAGGTCGTCGGGAAGCAGGACGGCGACCGCATCTTCGTCGGGCGACAGGGTGGGCTCGACGCAGCTGATGGCATGCCCCAGCCCGAGCGGCTCGGCCTGCACCACCGACTCGACCTTGATCAACTGCGGGGCCCGCCGCACCTTTGCCAGCATGGCTTCCTTGCCGCGAGCCTCCAGCGTGCCCTCCAGCACCAGGTCTTCGACGAAGTGCGCGACCACCCCGTCTTTGCCTTCGGAGGTGATGATCACCAGCCGCTCGGCGCCGGCCTCGGCCGCCTCCGCCGCGACCAGCTCAATTCCGGGAGTGTCGACGACGGGCAGCAATTCCTTGGGCACCGTCTTGGTCGCCGGCAGAAACCGGGTACCCAGACCCGCCGCGGGCACAATGGCGGTGCGGGGAATCGGGACCTTCGGCGTGGGCATTGCTCCCACGATAACCGCAACCTGCTCCACCTCCGCCCCTGGCGGTGGGCGAGCCGCTGCTGAAAGGGTGGAAACCGTGACCGACAACCCGGTGGTGGCCGCCAAATCCGCGTTGCGCGCAAGACTGCTCGCGGCTCGCCGTGCGGTGCCACTCGAGGCACGCGACGCCGCGGCCCGCACGCTGGCCGGCCACCTGGAGCAGTTGGCGAGCAGCGCCGACACGGTCTGCGCCTACGTGCCGGTGGGAGGTGAGCCCGGTTCGACCGCCATGCTCGACGGTCTGGCGCACCGCGGCACACGGGTGCTGCTGCCGGTGGTGCGTACCGAGGATGACGGCACACCGCTGGCGCTGATGTGGGGCGAGTACCGGCCCGGAACCCTGGTCACCGCCCGGTTCGGCCTACTCGAACCGGCGCGGCCCTGGTTGCCGGCAGAGTCGTTGGCGGCAGCGGATCTGATCCTGGTGCCGGCGCTGGCAGTCGACCGTCGGGGCGTGCGACTGGGCCGCGGTGCGGGTTTCTACGATCGCTCCCTGCGGCTACGCAGACCGCAGATCCCGCTGGTCGCGGTCGTGCGCGACGCGGAACTTCTCAATGAGCTGCCCGCCGAGCCGCATGACGTGCCGATGACCCATGCCCTGACCCCCGGGCTCGGCCTGGTGACGCTGGTCTGAGGCCACCCGGCCCGGAATGCCGACAGCAATTTGACGGTTCTAGCACTTAGCGCGGTAGAGTGCTAATCCGATTGCTCGATTCACGGAGGTTCTTGTGCCCACCTACAGCTATGCCTGCACCGAGTGCAGCAACCGCTTCGATGTGGTCCAGGCCTTCACCGACGATGCGCTGACTAATTGCGACCAGTGCAACGGCCGCCTTCGCAAGATCTTCGGCAAGGTCGGCGTGGTTTTCAAGGGCAGCGGTTTTTACCGCACCGACAGTCGCGAGACGAACAAGGCGTCCTTGAACGGCGCCAGCCCGGCCAAGAACGACACCTCATCCAGCGAGTCGGGTAGCGGTTCCGGCGACAAGTCCGGATCGTCGGAGAAATCCTCCGGCGACAGCGGCGCCAAGTCGGCCGACAAGCCCAAGGCGGCCACCGCCTCGTCGGCGCCGGCCGCCACCTCGGGCTAGCCCGTTATCCACAGGCTGACACCGGGGCGCCAATCTCCGGCCGGCCGGCCGGATAGCGTGCCGCCATGGGTGAGTCGCTCAACCCGACATTGATCAGCCGGATATCGCAGGCACTGCGCCCGGACTGGGCCCGCACCGTGCTCGCGCGGCGGGTGACCGCCGGCGCCCTGGTCGTGTTGGCCGGCGTCGCGACCATCCGATCCGACCCGCAGGGCGACCGGGTCGACGTCGTGGTGGCCACTCGCGATGTCGCTCCCGGCACCGCATTGACCGTCGACGATGTTTCGCTCGGAAACCGTTCAGCCCGAACTGTTCCTGACGGTGCCGCCACCGACGTCGCGGCGGTGTTGCACGCCACGCTGGCCGGACCGGCACGCCGCGGTGAGGTGCTCACCGATGTCCGTTTGCTGGGCCGCCGACTCACCGAGGCGGCCGCTGGGCCGGACGCCCGCATCGTCGGCATACACCCGGCCGATGCCGCATTGATCGACCTGATACACCCCGGCGACGTCGTCGACGTCGTGACGGCCGCCCCTGATGAGGCAGCCGGACCGCCGGGCCTCCCCAGGGTGGTGGCCGCCGGCGGGATCGTGGTGCTGGTATCCGATAAGCAGAACCACGACGATCGGGTGGTGCTGGTGGCGTTGCCGGCCGCCGCCGCTGTGGCGGTGGCCGGCGCCACCCTGACTCAGGCGGTGACGCTCACCCTGCGCTGAGCCGTTACGCGGCGGCGGGCTGCGAGCTGGCGCAGAACTTGCACTTGGTCGCTTCCGCGGGAATGCCGGACTTGCACTCCGGACAGACCTTGGTGGGGTCGGGGTCGCCGAACACGGTGGCCCCGCGCCGCTTCTGGATGTGTTTGTAGGGCAGCACGATGCAGAAGTAGATGGTCGCCATGAATACGATGAAGTAGACGATCGCCGAGATGAACGCCCCGAGGTCGATGAAGGTCGCCTCGTTGCCGACCTCACCCAGTTGGTAGCCCAACCCCAGGGCGGTGCCCGGCTGGGCAGCCGAGACCAGCGGGTTGATCACGCTATCGGTGAAGGCCTTGACCAGGTTGGAGAACGCCAACGCCACCACCAGACCGATGGCAACGGTGATGACGTCATCGCGCATCAGAAAATTCTTGAACCCTTTAAACACTCCGTGCACCCTTCCGCTCCCGAACCACTGCGGCGGCCCTGCACCGCCTACGGGAAACGTATTGGCCGCGGGCGCGGCGGTGGGGGCGATTCGGCAAACTCGATCAAGCGGCGTAGGACCTCAGCCGTGATGTGGGGGAACGTTGTCTTGCAGCCACTTCTCCCGCTCCTCAGCCTCCCGAACGTCGTCCGAATCGCGTTCGTCGGACGACTCCTGGTGCTCGCCGAGTCCGGGCACGGCCTCAAATCTCCAGTCGGGACAGATCGCCGATGATCGCGGCCGCCAGCGGGTTCAGCGTCGCCATCCCGTCGCGCACGGCGGCCCGGGAGCCGGCCAGATTGACCACCAGGGTGCTGCCCGAGACCCCGGCCAGGCCACGCGACAACCCGGCTTCGGCGATCCCGGCGGACAGGCCGGAGGCCCGCAATGCCTCGGCGATACCGAGGATCTCGCGGTCCAGGATGTCGCGGGTGGCTTCGGGTGCGACGTCGCGCGGCGTGACCCCGGTTCCGCCCACCGACACCACCAGGTCGACACCGCCGATCACCGCCGTGTTCAGCGCGTTGCGGATCTCCACCTCGTCGGCGGAGACGGCGACCACACCGTCGACCATGAACCCGCCCTCGGCCAGCAGTTCGGTGACCAACGGCCCGTTAAGGTCCTCATCGCCGTGTGCGGTGCGATCGTCTACGACGACGACGAGCGCGCGTCCTGCGACTTCTGGAGGCTGTTCCATGGGTGCAACCGTATATCCGAAATCCGACGGCGGTTCAGCGAGGCTCGACGAAGGAGAGGCGAAGCTGGGACCGCCGCATGAATCCGGCGGCCCCACCAGTCCCGTCACTGCTGGGCTCTACCCAGAGTGACCTGCGCAGTCTTGGAGGCTCCGGCAGCATCCAGGTAGGTCAGCGTTATCTGGTCACCGGGTGCCTTGGAGCGCACGGCCGCGACCAGTGCGTCGGCACTGCCGATCGGGCGCTTGTCGAACGCGGTCACCGTCGCACCCTCCGGCAGACCGGCCTTCGACGCCGCCTCCCCCGGAACCACCTCGACCACCTTGGCGCCGTGCAGAGCGCGCTCACTGGTGACCCGCACCCCCAGTGAGGCGTGCGACGCGATGTGATCCGGCGAGTTGATGAGTTCGTCTGCGATCCGTTTGGCCTGGTCCACCGGTATCGCGAAGCCCAGGCCGATGGAGCCGCTCTGGGCCTCGACGGAGTCCCCGCCCATCGTCGCGATCGCGGAGTTGATCCCGACCAGGTCTCCGTTCATATTGACCAGCGCCCCGCCCGAGTTACCCGGGTTGATGGCGGCGTCGGTTTGGATCGCGTCCAGCACGGTGTTCTGGTTACCCGCCTCACCGCTGGTCGAAACGGGCCGGTTGAGTGCGCTGACGATCCCCGTGGTGACGGTGCCCTCCAGGCCCAGCGGCGACCCGACCGCCACCACGTTCTGACCCACCCGCAGGTCCGCCGATGAGCCGATCGTGATCGGGGTCAGATCGGAGACGCCCTGGACGCGCACTACGGCGATGTCACTGGCCGGGTCCGACCCCACCACGGTGAATGCTGCAGTGCGTCCATCGGAGAACGTCACCATGGTCTTCGGCGGCGCCTTTGAGCCCGCGTCCGCCTTGGCCGCGGCGGCCACCACGTGGTTGTTGGTCAGGATCATCCCGTCGGCCGACAAGATGATGCCGGACCCCTCCTCGGACTGGCGTCCCAGATCGGTCTCCAGCATGACGACGCTGGGCACCACCTTCACCGCGACCTTCTCGATCGAACCGTCCGGCAGGCTCACCGCCGCGGGGACACGCGGCGCCTGCAGGTTCGGACTATGGCTGCCGGCGGCGACCGGTTTGTGATCGGAGTTCAGCGACGACCCCACCACGCCACCCATCGCGCCCGACATGGCCGCGATGGCGACCGCGCCGAATACCAGCGCCGCGGTGCGGGGGCGTCTCGGGGCGAAACCCGGGCCGGCGGGGCTCCCCGGACGGCTGTAGGAGCCGTCGTAGGCCGAGCGGTATGTCGGCTGTGCCGAGTGCTGCGCGTAACGCCAGTCGTAGGGCGGCGGGTACTGGCCCGGCGCGCCCCGGTCCGGATAGCCGGCCGGTCCGCGTTGCCCAGCCGCCGATGAACCGGCCGGGTTGGACCGTTCCGGCTGCTGAGGCGGCGGAGAATACCCCGGGTGGTTCATCATGTTCGTTGCCTACTCCTTGAGACGTGGCTGCGGCGAAGTTGCCTCACCACCATGCCTACGTGGACTGAGAGCCGCCTGTGACCGTCGCGGCCGGCACCCGGCCACCCGAGGTGCGTCCGCCCGGCAGCACCATTCGGATCGATGTCCCGGGCGGTTGACCTCCGGCGACGGTGTCTTCGACGGTGATCGTCCCACCGTGTTTGAGCACCACCTGTTTGACGATCGCCAGCCCTAGACCGGATCCGGGCATCGCCCGCGCCGAGTCCGACCGGAAGAAGCGCTCGAACACCAAGGCCCGTTCACTCTCCGGGATTCCCGGGCCTTGGTCGGACACCACTATCTCGATGTGCGTCGGGTCGATCTGCCGCATCCGCAGCCGGACGACCCCGCCTGACGGGCTCCACTTGGCCGCGTTATCGAGCATGTTCAACACCGCACGCGACAGGCCCGCGGCGTCGCCATGCACCTGCCACGGAACCACCTGGATGTCGAACTCGACGTCGTTGCGGCGCCGCCGTACGCGCTCCATGCTGCGGTCCACGACCTCGGGGAGGTCAACCCGTTCGAATACCGCCTCACGCTGATCGTCGCGGGTGAGGTCCACCAAATCGCCTACCAGCGTGGATAGTTCTTCGATCTGACCGATTGCGTCAGCGCGCAGATCAGCCATCTCCTCCTCGGGCAGCGTCGGGGCACCCGGCGCCGCCGACGCCATCAGGAGTTCGACGTTGGTCCGCAGCGACGTCAGTGGGGTCTTCAGTTCGTGACCGGCGTCGGCGACCAGTCGGGCCTGGCGTTCCCGTGACTCGGCGAGGGAGCGCAGCATCGCGTTGAACGCCTCGGTGAGACGGGCCAATTCGTCGCTGCCGTAAACCGGGATCGGACGCAGGTCATCGGTGCGCGCCACCCGTTCGGCCGCATCAGTGAGCCTGCCCACCGGCCGTAGACCGGTCCGGGTGACCATCCCGCCGGCCACCGCGGCCACCACGACACCGACCCCGCCGACCACCAGCAGTACCCAGCGCAGTTTCATCGTCACCGCCCGGGTGGGCGCCAAACTCTTGGAGATCAACAGCGTGCTGCCGTTAGGCAGATGCACTGCCAGTACCCGCTGGCCGGCCGCGGTACGGCGCGACAGGAACAGTTCCCCGCGGATAACGGCCTTCTCCTGCGGTCCAACCGGTAGCCGCTGTCCCGGTTGATTGGCGGTGTAGATCGACCGGCCGGGATTGACCAGCATCGCGTTGACGTCGGAGTAGGCGGTGCCCTCGATCGCCTTGCGGGGATCAGCGGCCAGCGATCCGCTGGCGATCAGCATCTCGGTGCGGCTCTGCAGTTGATTGTCGATGTCGTTGTACAGCGCCGCCGAGATCACCGCGTAGACGGCGACGGCCATCAACACCACCACCAGCGCCACCATCGACATCGCCAGCAGCATCACGCGCCACCGCAGCGACAGGGAGGTACTCGGTTCCGAGTCGCCCTGCCGCCGGTGGAACAGTTGCATCAGGGCGGGGTCTCGCGAAGCACGTAACCCACCCCGCGGACGGTGTAGATCAGCCGTGGCTCCCCTTCGGCTTCGGTCTTGCGACGCAGATACCCGATGTAGACCTCAAGCGCGTTACCCGAGGTGGGGAAGTCGAAGCCCCACACCTCCTCGAGAATGCGGCTGCGGGTGAGTACCCGGCGCGGATTGGCGATCAACATCTCCAGCAGCGCGAACTCGGTGCGGGTGAGGCTGATCTGCCGCTCGCCGCGGGTGACCTCGCGGGTCACCGGGTCCAGGGTCAGGTCCTCGAACGACATCGCCACGGATTCGCTGAGGTCCTCGGCCGTGGTGCGGCGCAGCAGCGCCCGCATCCGCGCCAGCAGTTCCTCCAGGGCGAACGGTTTGGGCAGGTAGTCGTCGGCGCCGGCATCGAGGCCGGCCACCCGCTCGGAGACCGAGTCGCGGGCGGTCAGCACCAGGATCGGCAGGTCATCACCGGTGCTGCGCAGCTGACGGCAGACTTCCAGGCCGTCCAACCGCGGCATCATGACATCGAGAATCATCGCGTCAGGCCGTTCGCTGGTGATCGCCTCGAGCGCCTCGACGCCGTCAGTGGCGAGCGAAACGGCATAACCATTGAACGCCAGAGACCTGCGCAGCGACTCACGCACCGCACGGTCATCATCAACAACCAGTACCCGGGTAGCCATAGGTGCTATCCAATCATCGAAGGGCGATCTGGAGGCTCAGGCACCGGACGTGTCGGAGCTTTTTTAGCGGCGGTCCAGGTCAATCAGGCCCAGGCGAGCCGCCTTCAGTAACCGGCGCGGCACCTTGTGCGCACGGCCGGCGACCGCCACGTTGACCAGGCCAGTTGCCTCGGCCTTCCACTGCGCGCGGCGACTACGGGTGTTCGCGCGCGACATCCTGCGCTTCGGCACAGCCATGGTCGAGCCTCTCCATCGTTTGACATGCTGCCGCTAGACGCCAGCGGCGGGACTTCCGAAAGGATAGCCGGTGACCAGCGTCGGTTCCAAAATAGGGAGGGCGACGCTGATATCGGCGAGGACGCACCTTGACGCGACACGGCCGCCACGGGCTAACCTACCGGTTGGTTGAGTGATGGGATTGCGGATGACGACGGCGGTTCGGATCGGAAACTGCTCGGGCTTCTACGGCGACCGACATGCCGCGATGCACGAGATGCTCACCGGCGGTGACCTGGATTACCTCACCGGTGACTACCTGGCTGAGCTGACCATGCTGATCCTGGGGCGCGACCGGATGAAACACCCGGAGCGCGGCTACGCCAAAACCTTCCTCACCCAGCTCGAACAGTCACTGGGCCTCGCCCGTGACCAGGGCGTTCGGATCGTGGCCAATGCCGGGGGGCTCAATCCGGCCGGCTTGGCCGACGCGGTACGTCAACTGGCCGACCGACTCGGCATTCCGACCCGGGTCGCCCACGTCGAAGGCGACGATCTGCTTCCCCGCGCCGCCGAATTAGGGTTGGGCACCCCGCTGACGGCGAACGCCTACCTGGGCGCCTGGGGCATCGTCGAGTGCCTGGCCGGCGGCGCCGACATCGTGATCACCGGCCGGGTCACCGACGCTTCGGTGATCGTCGGCCCGGCCGCCGCCCATTTCGGCTGGGCTCGCACCGACTACGACCGGCTCGCCGGGGCGGTGGTCGCCGGTCACGTCATCGAGTGCGGCACCCAGGCCAGCGGCGGCAACTACGCCTTCTTCACCGAGATTCCCGCCGAGCAGATGCTGCACCCCGGTTTCCCGCTCGCGGAGATCCACGCCGACGGGTCGTCGGTGATCACCAAACATCCCGGCACCGGTGGGCTGGTAAGCGTCGACACCGTCACCGCGCAACTGCTCTACGAGGTCACCGGTGCCCGCTACGCCAACCCCGATGTCACCGCCCGGATAGACAGCATCGAACTGTCCGACTTGTCTGCTTCTGAAGGCCCGGATCGGGTGCGGATCTCCGGCGTGACCGGCGAGCCGCCGCCGCCCACCTGCAAGGTGTCGCTGAACAGCATCGGCGGGTTCCGCAACTCCACCACCTTCGTGCTGACCGGTCTGGACATCGAGGCCAAGGCCGAGCTGGTGCGCACCCAGTTGGAGGCGGCGATGACCGTCCGACCGGCCGAGCTGGAGTGGACGCTGGCGCGCACCGACCACCCGGACGCCGACACCGAGGAAACCGCCAGCGCCCTGCTGCACTGCGTGGTGCGCGACCCCGACCCGGCCAATGTGGGCCGTAAGTTCTCCGCGGCCGGTATCGAGCTCGCGCTGGCCAGCTACCCCGGGTTCTGTGTCACCGCCCCGCCCGGCGACGGTCAGGTCTACGGGGTGTTCAACCCGGGCTACGTCGACGCCACGGCGGTACCGCACGTCGCGGTGCACTCCGACGGCACCCGGGTGGATATCCCGGCCGCCTCCGAAGCAGGAGAGATGACGCTCGAACTGGCTCCGGCGACCGCGCCGGACCTTCCCGATCCGCTACCGCCGGGCCCGACCCGGCGGGTGCCGTTGGGCTTGATCGCCGGCGCCCGCAGCGGCGACAAGGGCGGTTCAGCCAACGTCGGGGTATGGGTGCGCACCGACGAGCAGTGGCGCTGGCTGGCCCATGCGCTGACCGTGGACAAGCTGCGCGAATTGCTGCCGGAGACCGCCGATCTGCCGGTCACCCGCCACCTGCTGCCGAAGCTGCGCGCGGTGAACTTCGTCATCGAAGGCATTCTCGGCCAGGGCGTGGCCTACCAGGCCCGATTCGACCCGCAGGCCAAGGGGCTGGGCGAATGGCTGCGCAGCCGTCATCTTGAGATACCCGAGCGGTTGCTACCCGAAGGGACACTGTGAATATCTGGACCTCCCCCGAGCGCGCCGCGCTGCGCAACACCGTGCGCGGTTTCGTCGAACGCGAGATCCTGCCGCACGTCGACGAGTGGGAACGTACCGGCGAGCTACCCCGTGAGCTGCACCGAAAAGCCGCCGAGGCGGGCCTGTTGGGTGCGGGCTTCCCCGAGGCGGTCGGCGGGGGTGGCGGCGACGGTGCCGACGCCGTGGTCATCTGCGAAGAAATGCACCAGGCCGGGGCGCCCGGCGGAGTCTTCGCCTCCCTGTTCACCTGCGGCATCGCGGTACCGCACATGATCGCCTCCGGTGACGCCCGACTGGTCGACGAGTTCGTCCGGCCGACGCTGGCCGGCGAAAAGATCGGTGCACTGGCCATCACCGAGCCCGGCGGCGGCTCGGATGTCGGGCACCTGCGCACCACCGCGGTACGCGACGGCGATCACTACGTGGTCAACGGCGCGAAGACGTTCATCACGTCCGCGGTGCGCGCCGACTATGTGGTGACCGCGGTCCGCACCGGCGGGCCGGGGGCGGCCGGGGTGTCGCTGCTGGTGGTCGAGAAGGGCACGCCCGGTTTTGCGGTGAGCCGCAAACTGGACAAGATGGGCTGGCGGTCCTCGGACACCGCCGAGCTGTCCTACGTCGACGCCCGCGTGCCGGCAGCGAACCTGGTCGGCGTGGAGAACAGCGGCTTCGCCCAGATCGCCGCGGCCTTCGTACCTGAGCGGGTCGGCCTGGCCGCCCAGGCCTATTCCAGTGCGCAGCGTTGTCTGGAGCTGACCTTGGCCTGGTGCCGGGACCGGGAGACGTTTGGCCGTCCGCTGATCTCCCGGCAGGCCGTGCAGAACACCCTGTCCGAGATGGCGCGCCGCATCGACGTCTCCCGGGTCTATACCCGCCACGTCGTCGAGCGCCAGCTAGCCGGGGAGCCCAACCTGATTCCCGAGGTGTGTTTCGCCAAGAACACCGCGGTGGAGGCCGGCGAGTGGGTGGCCCACCAGGCCGTGCAACTCTTCGGCGGCATGGGATACATGACCGAATCCGAAGTGGAACGCCAATACCGCGACATGCGGATCATCGGGATCGGCGGTGGAACCACCGAAATCCTCACCTCGCTGGCCGCCAAAGCTCTTGGATACCAGTCATGATCCTGAAGTCCACCCTCGACCCGTCGTCCGCCGCCTACACCGAGGCGGCGTCGGCAACGGCTGACAAGCTCACCGAACTCGACGCCGAACTGGCCAAGGCGCTGGGCGGCGGCGGCGCCAAGTACGTCGAGCGGCACCACGCCCGCGGCAAGCTCACCGCGCGGGAACGCATCGAGGCACTTATCGACGCCGACTCGCCGTTTTTGGAGCTGTGTCCACTGGCCGCGTGGGGCAGCGACTTCCAGGTCGGGGCCAGCCTGGTCGTCGGGATCGGTGCGGTCAGCGGCGTGGAGTGCATGATCGTCGCCAACGACCCGACGGTCAAGGGCGGCACCAGCAACCCGTGGACACTGCGAAAAATTCTGCGGGCCAACCAGATCGCCTTCGAGAATCGACTTCCGGTGATCTCCCTGGTGGAGTCCGGCGGGGCGGACCTTCCCACCCAGAAGGAAGTCTTCATCCCCGGCGGCCGGATGTTCCGCGACCTGACCCGACTGTCGGCGGCCGGCATCCCGACCATCGCGCTGGTATTCGGCAACTCGACCGCCGGCGGGGCGTACGTACCCGGCATGTCCGATCACGTGGTGATGATCAAGGAACGCTCCAAGGTGTTTCTGGCCGGCCCGCCGCTGGTGAAGATGGCCACCGGCGAGGAGTCCGACGACGAATCGCTGGGTGGTGCCGAGATGCACTCCCGCACTTCGGGGTTGGGCGACTATTTCGCGAACGACGAACTCGATGCGCTACGTATCGGCCGCCGGATCGTGGACCGGCTGAACTGGGTCAAGAAAGGTCCGAAGCCTTTTCCCGTCGTCGAGCCGAAATATGATACCGAAGAGCTGATCGGCATCGTGCCGGCCGACCTGCGGATCCCGTTCGACCCGCGGGAGGTGATCGCCAGGATCGTCGACGGTTCGGATTTCGACGAGTTCAAGGCGATGTACGGCTCGTCGCTGATCACCGGCTGGGCCCGGCTGCACGGCTATCCGGTGGGCATCCTGGCCAATGCGCGCGGCGTGCTGTTCAGTGAGGAATCCCAAAAGGCCACCCAGTTCATCCAGCTGGCCAACCGTTCCAACACCCCGTTGTTGTTCCTGCACAACACCACCGGGTACATGGTCGGTAAGGCCTACGAGGAAGGCGGGATGATCAAACACGGCTCGATGATGATCAACGCGGTCTCCAACTCCACCGTCCCGCACCTCTCGCTGCTGATCGGGGCGTCCTACGGCGCCGGGCACTACGGCATGTGCGGGCGGGCCTACGATCCGCGGTTCCTGTTCGCCTGGCCGACCGCCAAGGCCGCGGTGATGGGCGGGGCGCAACTGGCCGGTGTCATCTCGATCGTGAGCCGGGCCGCCGCAGCTGCTCGCGGCCAGGACGTGGACGAGGCGGCCGACGCGGCGTTGCGGGCCGCGATCGAAGCCCAGATCGAGGCCGAGTCGCTGCCGATGTTCCTGTCCGGCCGGCTCTACGACGACGGGGTGATCGACCCACGCGACACCCGCACCGTGTTGGGAATGTGTTTGTCCGCCATCGCCAATGGCCCGGTCGAGGGGACGTCGAACTTCGGCGTCTTCCGGATGTGAGGACTCCCATGATCACCAACGTTCTGGTGGCCAACCGCGGCGAGATCGCCCGGCGGGTCTTCACCACCTGCCGCCGGCTGGGCCTGGGCACGGTCGCGGTCTACACCGACCCCGACGCGGGCATGCCACACGTCGCCGAGGCCGACGCCAAGGTGCGCCTGCCCGAGACCACCTCGTATCTGTCTGCCGAGGCGATCATCGCCGCGGCCCACGCGGCTGGTGCCGACGCCGTGCATCCCGGTTACGGATTCCTCTCCGAGAACGCCGAATTCGCGGCTGCCGTCCAGGCCGCCGGGCTGATCTGGATCGGACCGCCGGTGGCCGCGGTGACCTCGATGGGCTCCAAGATCGAGGCCAAGAAGCTGATGGCGGCAGCCGGCGTCCCGGTGTTGGAAGAACTCGACCCGGCCGGCGTCACCGCGGCGCAGCTTCCGGTGCTGGTCAAGGCTTCGGCCGGCGGCGGCGGCCGCGGGATGCGGGTGGTCACCGAGCTGTCGGAGCTGGCCGACGAGATCGCGGCCGCCCAGCGGGAGGCCGCCTCGGCATTCGGGGACCCGACGGTGTTCTGTGAGCGCTATCTGCCGACCGGTCGGCACATCGAGGTCCAGGTGATGGCCGACGCGCACGGCACGGTGTGGGCGGTCGGCGAGCGGGAATGCTCGATTCAGCGCCGGCACCAGAAGGTCATCGAAGAAGCCCCCTCCCCGCTGGTGGAACGCA
>JBDTEP010000038.1:0-3760 GCA_039922455.1 Mycobacterium sp.
TGATCAAGTCGACCGATTCCCGGCCGACGATCCGGTGCATCCCGTCGGCGCCGATGACTGCGACATCCCCGGTGCGGTACCAGCCGTCGGCGTCGAACGCCTCGGCGGTCGCCTCCGGCCGGTTGAGATATCCGTCGAACAGGGTCGGTCCGTTCACCGCAAGCCGCCCGATGGTCTGTCCGTCGTGCGGGACCGGGCCACCGTCCTCATCGACGAGCCGGGTCTGCACGCCGCGTAACGGCAGGCCCACCCAGCCCGGTCGGCGCTCCCCGTCGACGCGGGTGCTCAGCGTGATCAGCGATTCGGTGGTGCCATACCGTTCGATGGGCGCATGACCGGTGAGCGCGATCAGTCGGTCGAACACCGGAACCGGCAGTGCGGCACTGCCCGAGACCAGCAGCCGGGCCGGCCGCAGCGCCTCAGCCGCTTGCGCGTCGGCCACCACCCGCGACCACACGGTTGGCACCCCGAAATACAGCGAACCGCCCGCGGCCGCATATTTCTCCGGCGTCGGCTTGCCGGTATGCACGAATCGGTTCCCGACCCGCAGCGATCCCAGCAGGCCCAACACCAGTCCGTGCACGTGATAGAGCGGCAGGCCGTGCACCAGCACGTCGTCGGGACTCCACTGCCAGGCCTCGGCCAGCCCATCCAGGTCCGCCGCCAGGGCTCGTCGGCTCAACTGCACACCTTTGGGCGGCCCGGTGGTGCCGGACGTGTAGATCACCAGCGCGGTGTCGGATTCGGGCGGTTCAGCGAGGCTCGACGGAGGAGAGGCGAAGCTGGGACCGCCCCTTGAACCCGCCGTCTCGGCAGGTCGATGCCACGATCCCGCACCGCGCCGCACCGGGATGTGCGGCAGGTCGGCGAGGTCGTCGGGTCGCTCCCCCAGCCAGGCCTGCGCGCCGCAGTCGCGCAGGATGTGCGCGCGTTCGGCGACACCGACGTCCGCTGGGACCGGCACCACCGGTACCCCGGCGAGTAGACAGCCGGTGACGGCCAGCACGGTCGACGCGGTCGGGGTGGCCAACACCGCGACCCGCCGCGCGCCCCCGAGGTCTTCGATCACCGCGGCCGAGGCGGCGTTCAATTCGGCCCGACTAAGTATTGTGTTATCGATACGCACCGCATCGGCGATATCGTCGGTGTCTGAGTCCAACGAGGTCAGTAGCACCTCAGGGACGTTACCGGGTGCCCGACCAGGTCAACCGAACCGATTGGCCGGGCTGCGGCCGACCGTCCGAGCTGGTATTAATGAAATGGTTCCACTAATTGGCCGGCAATGGCCAGGGAGGAGCACAGCGATGCAGGAACAGTCCGACCAGCGGCAGGGCACCCGCACTCAGCGGTTGCCGCGTAATCAGCAGCGGGAACGGGTGCTGCGGTTAGTGGGCGAGGCCGACGGCGCGGTGGATGCCACCGAAATCGCCGAGCGGATGAGCCTGCACGTCACCACGGTGCGGTTCCATCTGGACGCGTTGTGCGAGGACGGTACGGTCGCGCGCACCCGGATCAAGCGTGACGGCGTCGGACGCCCCCGCACCGGTTACGTCCCCGTTCGTGACCGGTTGGACTACCGCAGCCTCGCCGAGATCCTGGCAATGGAACTCGGCGACACCGCCGCCGAACGCCGGCAGCGCGCCGAACGGGCCGGCCAGCGCTGGGCCGGCAGGATCCTCGCCGACGCCGCGTCCGCCGATCCCGCCGAATCGAACGGTTCGGGTATCTACGACGACGTCGACGAGTCCGCTGACCGGGTCGCCGGGATCTTCGAACGCATGGGATTCGGCCCGGAGTTGACCGCGACTGTCGAACGCGGCGACCGGCGCGAGTGCACGATCCGGCTGCACGCCTGCCCGGTCCGCGACTTGGCGCGATCCCACCCGGAAGTCAGCTGCGGGATGCACCTGGGCCTGCTGCGCGGGCTACTCAACGGCAGTGGCACTACCGCCGAACTGGACCCGTTCGTCGAGCCGGAGATGTGCATCGCCACGGTAAGTCGGTCCGTGGTCGAGCCGGCCGAGTCGATGCGCCGGTCCGTCTGAGGCACCGGACGATCAGCCGCGTAGGGCGGAGGCGACGATCCGCCGCGGCAGACGGACCGGGCTGGGATAGGCGACGACCACCCGGATTCTATCCGGATCCCAACCCTCAACGAACGTCACGCCGTTGTCGACATGGGTGAACACCGCCGGGTCATGGCCACGCAGGCGCTGCTCAATTGCATCGAGTTCGTCTCGACTATCGGTGGCCCACATCAGGAATTCGACACCGATAGTGCCCCGGTCATGCCGACGCGACGGATCGATTGAGTTCAAGTAGAGCTGAAAACCACTGGGCGACACCAATAACGCCACATCGTTTTCCCGAACCGCGATGCGGAACCCGAAAACGTCGCAGTAGAACCGGGCCGACTGGCTCAGGTTTGACACCCGGATCACCGATGACGCCACTTTCACACCTGCTCCCGACCCCTCATCCGGCAGCGACGAGGCGGCACCACCCGCGTCGGCGGCGTCACCTGACTGCGGCGCCATCACGGCCTCTAACGTGGATCTCGGCGCGTAACCGCGGCACCATGTGCGGGTAGTGCAGCTCGAATGCCGGCCGCTCCGAACGAATCCGGGGCAGTTCGGTGAAGTTGTGCCGCGGCGGCGGGCAGCTGGTGGCCCACTCCAGCGAATTGCCGTACCCCCACGGGTCGTCGACCGTGACGACTTCGCCGTACCGCCAGCTGCGGAACACATTCCACACGAACGGCAGCACCGACGCGGCGAGGATGAACGCCCCGACCGTGGACACGATGTTCAACGGCCCGAAGCCGTCGGTGGGCAGGTAGTCGGCGTAGCGGCGCGGCATACCCATGTTGCCCAGCCAGTGCTGAATCAAGAACGTGGTGTGGAACCCGATGAACGTCAACCAGAAGTGCAGCTTGCCCAACCGCTCGTCGAGCAACCGGCCGGTCATCTTCGGGAACCAGAAATAGATGCCCGCGTAGGTGGCGAACACGATGGTGCCGAACAGCACGTAGTGGAAGTGCGCAATGAGGAAGTAGGTGTCGGTGACCTGGAAGTCCAGCGGCGGGCTGGCCAGCATCACCCCGGTCAGGCCGCCGGCCAAGAACGTGACCGCGAAGCCGACCGAGAACAGCATCGGCGTCTCAAAGGTCAGCTGGCCCTTCCACATGGTGCCGATCCAGTTGAAGAACTTGATCCCGGTCGGCACCGCGATCATGAAGCTCACGACCGAGAAGAATGGCAGCAGCACCGCGCCGGTGGCGAACATATGATGCGCCCACACCGCCGTGGACAGGCCCGCGATGCTCATGGTGGCGTAAACCATCTGGGTGTACCCGAACACCGGCTTGCGGGAGAACACCGGGAAGATCTCGGTGACGATGCCAAAGAACGGCAGCGCGACGATGTACACCTCGGGATGGCCGAAGGACCAGAACAGGTGCTGCCACAGCAGCACTCCGCCGTTCGCGGCGTCGTAGATATGCCCGCCCAGATGGCGGTCGAACGCCAGGCCCAACAACGCCGAGGTCAGCAGCGGGAAGGCGATCAACACCATGATCGAGGTGATCAGCGTGTTCCAGGTGAAGATCGGCATTCGGAACATCGTCATGCCCGGCGCGCGTAGGCACGCACAGGTGGTGATCATGTTGACCGCGGCCAGGATGGTACCCAGGCCGGACAACACCAGGCCCATGATCCACAGGTCTCCGCCGACAGCCGGGGAATGGGCCGCGGTGCTCAGG
>JBDTEP010000039.1:0-8142 GCA_039922455.1 Mycobacterium sp.
AGATGAGCGGGTTCGGGGGCATGGTGTCGGTGCGGATGCGCGGCGGGCGGGCAGCCGCCGAGACGCTGTGCGCGCGAACCAAGATCTTCATCCTCGCCGAGTCGCTGGGCGGGGTGGAGTCGCTGATTGAACTGCCGGGCGCCATGACGCATGCATCGACGGCCGGCTCACAACTGGAGGTTCCCGACGACCTGGTGCGGCTGTCGGTGGGAATTGAGGACATCGACGACCTGCTCGACGACCTCAAACAGGCGCTGGGCTGAGCGGCTGTGCTCAGGAGTCCCGGGCTCAGGAGTGGTACGGCTCCGCGCTGACCAGGGTCACCTTGACGGTTTTGCCGCTGGGCACCGTGTAGCTGCGCTCTTCGTCCACCTTGGCGCCGAGCAGGGCATGGCCCAGCGGCGAGTTCGGTGAGTACACCTCGAGCTTGTCTTCGCTGACGCCCTCTTGGCGGGTGGCGATCAGGAAGGTCTCGGTGTCGGACTTGTCGCCGTCGTAGAAGACCTTGACCACCGAACCCGGCAGTGCCACCCCGGACTGCGTCGGCGCCTCACCGACCTTGGCGTTGCTGAGCAGGTCCTGCAGCTGCCGGATGCGGGCTTCTTTCTGGCCCTGCTCGTCGCGAGCGGCGTGATAGCCGCCGTTCTCCCGCAGGTCGCCCTCTTCGCGGCGGTCGTTGATCTCCGCGGCCATCACCGGACGGTTCGCGATCAGCTGGTCGAGTTCGTCCTTGAGCCGGTCATGTGACTCCTGGGTCAGCCAGGTCACCTGAGTGTCCGTCATCTCACTGTGCTCCTTGTGTCGTCGGACCCGGGATCTCGAGATCGGGAAGCGGTTCGACGTCGTTCTCAATACATCGTCCTGATGCAGCAATACACGGTCCCAGTCGGAACCGTGTATCCGTACACGGTACCACCGCGCCGTCAGGGTGATTGTAAGTAACTTGGCACGTTGGTGCCGCAGCCGTAGACATCGCCCATGACGGGCGGCCGGGAGGATTTGACGATCGTCGTCACCTGAACGGTCGCAGACTCGGACGGCGGAATCAGCACTTCGCGCCGGCCTGTTTCGCTGCCGTCGCCAGCCCGGACCCGCACGATGCACGCCACCGGGCGGGACGGATCGGGTCGGGTCACACTGATCTTCACCGACACCGTCTGGTCGTCGATCACCTCGTAGCCGTAGAGATCGCCCTTCACGTCGGCGGTGGTCAGCCGCTGATAGCCCAGTACGGCAACGGCGGCCGCCGTCGCGATCGCCAGGGCGCCCAGCGTGATCGCCAGCAGTCGCCGAGGCAGGGCGCGCCCTCGGGAATCCCCGTAGCGGGTCGGCAACGGGTCGGTCATCGTGTGGTGTGTCCAATGGTCGCGGGCGGAGTCGGGATCGGTTAACGCGCCCGCCGTACATGATGGAACGATGGGGACCGGAATCCAACGTGAACTATAGGGGAATGTGCACATGAGCGGACTGCGGATGATGGCGGTGCACGCCCACCCCGACGACGAGTCCAGCAAGGGGGCGGCGACGGTGGCCCGCTACGCTGCCGCTGGTCACCGGGTGATGGTGGTGACGCTGACCGGCGGGGAGCGCGGCGACATCCTCAACCCCGCCATGGATTTGCCCGACGTACACGGGCACATCGCCGAGATCCGCCGCGACGAGATGGCTAAAGCCGCCGAGATCCTCGGCGTCGAACATCACTGGCTGGGCTTTGTTGACTCCGGGCTGCCCAAGGGTGACCCGCTGCCGCCGTTGCCGGACGACTGCTGCGCGATGGTGCCGCTGGAGGTGTGCACCGAGGCCCTGGTGCGGGTGGTCCGCGAATTCCGGCCGCATGTGATGACCACCTACGACGAGAACGGCGGCTACCCGCACCCCGACCACATTCGCTGTCACGAGGTTTCGGTGGCCGCCTTCGAGGCCGCCGCCGACTACCGCCGCTACCCGCACGCCGGCGACGTCTGGACGGTCTCGAAGCTGTACTACAACCACTCGTTCCTGCGTCAGCGGATGCAGTTGCTGCAGGACGAATTCGCCCGCCATGGCGAGGTCGGTCCGTTCGCTAAGTGGCTGGAGCACTGGCAGCCCGACCATGACGGGTTCGCCGACCGGGTTACCAGCCGGGTCGAATGCGCCGACTATTTCAGTCAGCGCGACGACGCGCTGCGCGCACACGCCACCCAGATCGACCCGAACGGTGATTTCTTCGCCGCGCCGATCGAGTGGCAGCAACGGCTGTGGCCCACTGAGGAGTTCGAACTGGCCCGGTCTCGGGTGCCGGTTGCCCTGCCGGAGACCGACCTGTTCGCCGGGATCGAGGACGACCGATGAATCACGCTGCGCTGACCGCGCTCTGGATCTTGGCCGATGACGTGCCCCGCGACACCGGGCCGGACTTCGGCAAGGCCAGCCCGTTCGGACTGCTGGTCATCGTGCTGCTGCTGCTCGGCACGTTCGGGCTGGTGTGGTCGATGAACCGGCAGCTCAAGAAGGTGCCGGAGTCATTCGACCGGGAGGATCCGGCGGCCGATCAGGACGCTGACGAGGGCACGCTGGACGCTGGACCGGAAGCGGAGGGTTAGCGCGTGGCCAATCGTCTCGCCGAGTCCACCAGCCCGTACCTGCGTCAGCACGCCGACAACCCGGTGCATTGGCAGGAGTGGACGCCCGAGGCGCTGGCGCAAGCCGCCGAACGCGACGTGCCGATCCTGTTGTCGGTCGGCTACGCGGCCTGCCACTGGTGTCACGTGATGGCGCACGGGTCGTTCGAGGACCCCGCCGTCGCCGACGCGATGAACAGCGACTTCGTCTGCATCAAGGTTGACCGCGAGGAACGCCCGGACATCGACGCGATCTACATGAACGCCACCATCGCGCTCACCGGGCGCGGTGGCTGGCCGATGACCTGCTTTCTAACCCCCGACGGGCGGCCGTTCTACTGCGGCACCTACTACCCGAAAGACACTTTCCTGAACCTGCTTTCGGCGATTGCCACCACCTGGCGCGAACGCCGCGACGAGGTTGAGGCCGCGTCCGGACACATCGCTGGTGAGTTGCGCTCGATGTCCGCCGGTCTGCCCGGCAACGGCCCGCCAGTCGACGCGATGCTCTGCGACGGCGCTGTGGCGGCAGTGCTGCGAGATGAGGACACCGAACACGGTGGTTTCGGCGGCGCGCCAAAGTTCCCACCGTCGGCGCTGATGGAAACCCTGCTGCGCCATCACGAACGGACTGCAACTCACGCCGCGCTGAACGCGGTGGCCCGCGTCGGCGCGGCGATGGCCCGCGGTGGCATCTACGACCAGCTCGCCGGGGGTTTTGCCCGGTACAGCGTCGACAATGCCTGGGTGGTACCACATTTCGAGAAGATGCTGTACGACAACGCGTTGCTGTTGCGGGCCTACGCGCACTGGGCCCGGCGCACCGGCGACCCACTGGCGATCCGGGTCGCTTCGGCGACCGCCCGGTTCCTGCTCGACGAGCTGTCCGACGGCGGCATGTTCGTCTCGTCGCTGGACGCCGACGCCGACGGGCGGGAGGGCTCGACGTATGTGTGGACGCCCGAGCAGCTGACCGACGTACTCGGTGACGACGACGGGCGATGGGCGGCAGAGGTTTTCGCGGTCACGCCGCGCGGTAGTTTCGAATCCGGCAGTTCGGTGTTGCAATTACCGGTGGACCCCGGCGATCCGCAGCGGCTTGACCGGGTGCGGCAGCGGTTGCTGGTCGCCCGGCGTGCCCGCGCCCAACCCGCGCGCGACGACAAGGTCGTCACCGTCTGGAACGGCATGGCGATTACTGCTCTGGCCGAAGCAAGTGTGGCGCTGGGGGATTCGGGTCTAGCTGCGGCGGCGCAGGGTTGCGCCGGCGCGCTGGTCGACCTGCACCTGGTGGACGGACGGCTGCGCCGGGCCAGCCTGGGCGGTCGCGTCGGCGAGCCCGCCGCGATCCTGGAGGACTACGGTGCGCTGGCCACCGGGCTGCTCAGCGTGTATCAGCTCAGCGGTGACCCCCGGTGGTGTGACGCCGCCACCGGCCTGTTGGACACGGCGCTGGCCCACTTCGCCGATCCCGAGCAGCCCGGGCGCTGGTTCGACAGTGCCGACGACGCCGAAGCGCTGATGCTGCGCCCGGGCGACCCGCTGGACGGGGCCACCCCGTCGGGGGCGGCGCTGATCACCGAGGCGCTGCTGACCGCAGCCCACCTGGCCGCCGCGGACCGCAGCGAACGCTACCGCCGGGCTGCCGCCGACGCGTTGGCGGCGCACTCGGCGCTGCTGGCCCGTTCGTCGCGTTCGGTCGGGCACTGGCTTGCGGTCGCCGAAGCCCACGTCGCCGGGCCGCTGCAGGTCGCAGTGGCCTGCGACAGCACCGACTCTGCGCTGCTGGCCGACGCGCGCCGCCTGGCGCCCGGCGGGGCGATCGTTGTCGGCGGTGCGGCCGACTCGTGCGAACTGCTGATCGGGCGGGACCGGGTCGATGGCGCCGACGCCGCCTACGTCTGTCGGGGCCCGGTGTGCGACCTGCCGGTGACCAGCGCGGCGCAGTTGGCCGTGGCACTGGGGGTGCCTGCGCAGCCGACATCCGGTGTAGCCTGCGGCACATGACGAGCGCACCCGACAAGGTCCAGGCCATCACCGCCACCGTCCACCGCTACATCGAGCTGGTCGGCGGCGGCGACCTCGAGGACCTGGTCGGGCTGTACGCGGCCGACGCCACCCTGGAGGACCCGGTCGGCGGCGAGGTGCACATCGGTCACCAGGCCATCCGTAACTTCTACTCCGCCATCACCGGGCTGCAGCGCGAGACCGAACTGGTGACGCTGCGGGTCGCGGGCAATGAGGCGGCGTTCCACTTTGCGCTGACCATCACCAATGGTGAGCATCGGATGCGGATCGAACCGATCGACGTGATGGCGTTCGACGGTGACGGCAAGGTCGCCGCGATGAAGGCCTACTGGTCGGCGGAGAACATCACCCACCTGTAGACCTGGGGCCAGTGCGGTTAGTGCAGCGCCGCGAACCAGATCGCGATGTACTGACAGGTCGCCGCCACCGTGGTGCAGGCGTGGAAGAACTCGTGGTAGCCGAACGTCGTCGGCCACGGGTCCGGCCATTTCAGGGCGTACATGATCGCGCCGATGCTGTAGAGCATGCCGCCGACGATCAGCAGCACTGTCGCCGCAATCCCGGCGTTGTGCATAATCGTCGCGATGAAAAATGCAGACACCCAACCCAACAGCAGGTAGAGCGGAACGCCGACCCACTTCGGGGCGGTCGGCCAGCACAGCTTCAGCACCACCCCCGCCAAAGCGCCGCCCCACACGATGGTCATCACCAGTCGCTCCTGGTGGCCGTCGTCCATCGCCAGCAGCGCGAACGGGGTGTAGGTGCCGGCGATGAAGATGAAGATCATCGCGTGATCGAGTCGCTTCATCCTGATCCGGGTGGCCACCGATTTCCAGGTGATCCGGTGGTAGATCGCGCTGACCGAGAACATGCCCACCACCGAGATGGTGTAGGCCAGCGAGGCCAAACCGGCCTCAAGTCCGGCCAGCGGCCAGGTCACTGCGATCAGCGTGGCCCCGGCGATGACCGCCACAATTGCCGACACCAGGTGAATCCACCCGCGTGCCCGCGGTCTGGCATGTATCGGCTCGGCGATGATGTCGGTCTCGGTGCTCATGAGCCCTTCCCCAGCGGATTTTCCGGACTGATTCGTGGCAGCTTCTGCCGATCACAGTAGTCTGGGCTTTTGTGGTGATCATCCCGGCGCGCCTGAAAGAGCCGTTGTACCGGCTCTACGAAATGCGCCTCCGGCAGGGGCTGGCAGCCTCACGTTCGGCGTTGCCGCGTCACATCGCCGTGCTCTGCGACGGCAACCGCCGGTGGGCGCGCGATGCGGGCTACGACGACGTCAGCTACGGCTACCGGATGGGCGCGGCCAAGATCGCCGAGATGCTGCGGTGGTGCGCCGACGCCGGCATCGAGATGGCCACCGTCTACCTGCTGTCCGCCGAGAACCTGCAGCGCGATCCGGGGGAACTCGGTGCACTCATCGAGATCATCACCGACGTCGTGGAGGAGATCTGTGCGCCCGCCAATAGCTGGAGCGTGCGCACCGTCGGGGATTTGGAGTTAGTCGGTGAGGAGCCGGCGCGCCGGCTTCGTGACGCCGTGGAAAGCACCGCAGGCAACGCGGACAGCGGGCGCCCCCAATTCCACGTCAACGTCGCGGTCGGCTACGGGGGTCGGCAGGAGATCGTCGACGCCGTGCGGGGCCTGCTCGGCAAAGAATTGGCCAACGGTGCCACCGCCGAGGAACTCGTCGAGGCGGTCACCGTCGAAGGCATCTCGAACAATCTCTACACCTCGGGCCAGCCGGATCCGGATCTGGTGATCCGCACCTCCGGGGAGCAGCGGTTGTCCGGCTTCTTGCTGTGGCAGAGCGCCTATTCGGAGATGTGGTTCACCGAGGCGCACTGGCCGGCGTTCCGCCGGGTCGATTTCCTGCGGGCATTGCGCGACTACAGCGTGCGGCACCGGAGATTCGGGCGGTAGCGGGGCGTGGTTGGGCTGCCGGCGCTGGTTTTCACCCTGAGTTGGTGGCTCGGGGTCGCTGCGCCGGGCCGGCATCGGCGTGATCGCCGCCAACCTGATGTGCACCGTCGTCGCGGCGATGCTGCCGAGCGCCGCCTACACGACGTTCTTCGCGCTGGTGCAGTACCGCGGGCTGCGCCGCCTGACCTGATTGGCGGTCACTGGGCGTGTCGCCCCGGCCGCCACCATCTACAGTTTTGCCCATGATGTGGCGGCTGGCGGCGATGGCCCTGATCCCCGGAACCCTGATGATGGCCGTCACGCCGGCGCACGCCGACGACAAGAGCTACCTCAGCTACCTCGAGTCGCACGGTTTCAAATACCAGAACAGCCCCGGGCTCATCACGCCGTCCGGGGCGGTGAAATTCGGCGAGATCATCTGCCAGAACCTGCGCCGGGGGCGTCCGGCCCGGGATCGTTTCGATAAGAAGATCGCCGACGGCATCTCCAAGGTCGTGGTCGACGCCGCACAAAACGAGATGTGCCCAGAAACCTTGGTCAGCACCGCGCCGTCGACGCCTCCGACTGCTCTGCCACCAACTCCGGGGCCCGAGCTGCCACCGCCGCCCCCGCCGCCGGGACCGGAATTCATGCCGCCCCCGCCGCCGGGATGGCCCGCGCCACCGCCACCACCGCCGCCGCCGGGACCCGAATTCATGCCGCCCCCGCCGCCGGACTGGCCTCCGCCCCCGCCGCCGGGGTGGCCCCCGTTGCCTCCGCCCCCGCCGCCGGGCGCCCCGCAGCAGCCCTAGAGCTTGCGCAGTCGCAGCCGATTGATGGAGTGATCGGCGTCCTTGCGCAACACCAGGGTGGCCCGCGGCCGGGTGGGCAGGATGTTCTCAATCAAGTTGGGCCGGTTGATGGAGCGCCAGATGTCGCGCGCGGCGGCCACCGCCTGCTGGTCGTTGAGTGCCGAGTAGTGGTGGAAGTGCGACACGGGATTGGCGAACGAGGTGGAGCGCATCGCCAGGAACCGCGACACGTACCAGTGCTCGATGTCTTCCACCCGGGCGTCGACGTACAGCGAGAAGTCGAACAGGTCCGAGACCATCAGCGTCGGCCCGGTCTGCAATACGTTGAGGCCCTCGAGGACCAAGATATCGGGGTGGCGGACCACCTGTTTGGCGCCCTCGACGATGTCGTAGCTCAGGTGCGAGTACACCGGCGCGCACACGTAGTCGGCGCCGGACTTCACCGAGGTGACAAAGCGCATCAGTGCGCGCCGGTTATAGCTTTCGGGAAATCCTTTGCGGTGCATCAGGTGCCGGCGTTCCAACTCGTGGTTGGGATACAAGAATCCGTCGGTGGTGACCAGGTCTACCCGAGGGTGGTGGCCCCAGCGGGCCAGCAGTGCCTGCAACACACGGGCCGTCGTCGACTTACCGACGGCCACGCTGCCGGCCACGCCGATGATGAACGGCACCGGCCGGTCCACGCTCTGGTAGTTCTCACCGAGGAACTCCGCGGTGGCGGCGAAGAGTCCCTGGCGGGCGGCGACCTGCAGGTGCAGAAGTCGCGCCAGCGGCAGATAGACCTCTTCGAC
>JBDTEP010000040.1:0-11705 GCA_039922455.1 Mycobacterium sp.
AGCGATAACGACCGACGCCACCGCCGCACACGATCCCCTGTTCATCGCGAGAGGCTCGCTGATCACGGCAGAATGCCTGACCCGCCAAGGCAAGATCGCCGATGGGTACGCCACTGCTCAAGCGGGCCTCACCGCTATTACCGGGTTCCCCGGCTTCCACCGCTCCATCAGTCTCGGAACCCTGGTGCATGCCGCCTTGGCCGACGGAGATATCGCGACCGCCGCAGCCACCGCCGCCGCAGCGCACCAAGCATGCCGGCTGCCCCAGTTGAGGGCGATCAACACCAATCCGGTGGCCCGAGCCGCATTGGCCGACGGTAACGTGGCCGCAGCACGCCGCTGGATCGACGAATCCCTCACAATGGCAGTCGGCGCTCATCGAATTCCGTTGCTGGAGATCAGCATTCGGGTGGCAATCGCCGAAGATCGGGGTGAGCGAGCACGACAAGATGCCATCCAGGCGTTGACAATCGGCGCAGAAACCGGTGCATACCTGTGGATTCCGGACGTGATCGAATGCCTGGCGGCACTAACCACCGAATCCGGTCAGCATCGGGAAGCCGCCCTGCTGTTCGGCTCGGCGGCCGGCATTCGGGAGCGCGCCGGTACAGTTCGGTTCAAAATTTACGATACCGACCACTTTGTGGCGCTCGATCGGTTACGGGACATGCTGGGGCAGAATGATTTCGACCACCAGTGGGGGCAGGGCGCGGCGCTGTCGACCCCGGAAGCGATCAACCACGCGCGCGGCAGTCGTACCGAACATTGCCGCCCGGTCAGCGGATGGGCGTCGCTGACTCCCGCCGAACGCAACGTGGCCCACCTCATCGCGGAAGGGCTGCGCAACAGGGATATCGCCGCGAAACTGGTCGTCTCGACACGAACCGTGGAATCACACCTGACCCACATCTACACGAAACTCGGCCTGTCTTCCCGAGTGCAACTGGCCCAAGAAACGGCGCGCAACACCTGAAGTCGCGGTTCGCTACCTTGTGGGGGACGCGCACAGCGCCGTCCCCGCTGACAACCCCGACGTTCCCGGGTCAGGTGGTGGCCCTGCTCGGTGGATTTTATCCGATGACGTTGCACCACAGTGAATTCCACGCCTGAGGCCAGGGCCAGTGGGTGGGTAGGTGTGGGACGGGTAAGCGTTGGGGCGGGCCAGCCGTGCTGGGATGTTGACGATACGTCATCGCAGCGTTGATCCTCGCGGGACGGCGTTGGTTGCGCCGGCGAGGACGCCGACGGCGCGCAGCAGGTAGCGGGCAGTCGCTGCGCCCTTGCCGGAGTTGGCCTTCCCGGCCCGCAACCTGGCCCCGGCGATCGCCGGTACGCCCGTGTCGGTGCTGATCGTGGTGATCAACGGGGACAAGCCCTTGCGCAGCATCTGCTCGCCTGCGATCTTCGTATGCCCGTAGCCGGCACCTTATTTGGAGTGTCCGTAGACCGGACGCAAGTCGTCGCAGCAACGCCTCACCGTCCGACGCCTCAGGCCCCGTAGACCGTCACCGGCTTCCGCGCCTGGGCCAGTAGGTCGGTGACGACCGGCCCCAGCTCAGCCGGGTCCCATTTGGCGCCCTTGTCGATCTCCGGCCCGTGCGCCCAGCCCTCGGCGACGCGGATCTTGCCGCCCTCGACCTCGAAGACCTTGCCGGTCACCTCGCGCGACTGCACACTGCCCAGCCACACCACCAGCGGGCTCACGTTCTCCGGCGCCATCGCGTCGAAGGCGTCGCGCTGGGTGGCCATCATGTCGGCGAAGACGGTCTCGGTCATCCGGGTGCGGGCCGCCGGCGCGATCGCGTTGACGCTCACCCCGTAGCGGCCCATCTCGGCGGATGCGACCAGCGTCAGCGCGGCGATACCGGCCTTGGCGGCCGAGTAGTTGGCCTGCCCGACGCTGCCCTGCAGGCCGGCCCCCGAACTGGTGTTGATAATGCGGGCGTCAACCGTTTCGCCGGCCTTGGACTTCGCGCGCCAGTAGGCGGCGGCATGCCGCATGGTGGCGAAGTGGCCCTTGAGGTGCACGGCGACGACCGCGTCGAACTCTTCTTCGCTGGTGTTGGCGAACATCCGGTCGCGCACGATGCCGGCATTGTTGACCAGCACGTCCAGTCCGCCGAAGTGGTCGACCGCGGTCTGGACCAGCGCGGCGGCCTGGTCCCAATCCGCCACGTTGGAGCCGTTGGCGACGGCTTCGCCACCGGCGGCTTTGATCTCGTCGACGACGCCCTGCGCGGCGCTACCCCCACCGGCCGGTGAACCGTCCAGGCCGACGCCGATGTCATTGACCACCACCCGGGCGCCCTCGTCGGCGAAGGCCAGCGCATGCGCCCGCCCGATTCCGCCGCCTGCTCCGGTAATGATGACGACGCGACCGTCCAGAAGTCCCATGGGTGTTCTCTCCTTATTTGTTAGCGCTGGATGCGTTCAGGTAGGCGGGGTTCTCGCCGCCGCCGTGCACGGTGAGGCTGGCGCCGCTGACATAGGATGCCAGGTCGGAACTTAAAAATGCTGCGGCCCAACCGATGTCGACGGGTTTGGCCAGCCGGCCCAGCGGCACGGTGGCAGCCACCGCGGCGACCGAGTCGGCGTCGCCGTAGAACAGCTCGGACTGCTCGGTCTGCACCATGCCCACCACGATCGAGTTCACCCGCACCTTGGGCGCCCACTCGACAGCCAACGAGGTGGTGAGGCTGTCCACGCCGGCCTTGGCCGCGCCGTAGGCCGCTGTGCCCGGTGACGGCCGTTGGCCACTGACGCTGGTGATGCTGACGATCGAGCCGCCACTGCCCTGGGTTTGCATGACGGCGTTGGCGTGCTGGGATACCCACAGGGCACTGAGCAGGTTCAACTCGATGATCTTGCGACTGAAATTGGCCGACGCGTCGGCGGCCAGCGCGAACGGTGAGCCGCCGGCATTGTTGACCACCGCGTCGAGCCGGCCGTGCCGGGCGACGATCGCCCCGATGAGACTCTTGACCGCGTCGTCGTCGCGGACATCGCAGGAGTGGAACTCATACGGCAGGCCGTCCACCGGACGCCGGGCGCACGTCACCACCGTCGCGCCCTGAGCGGCGAAGACGGCGCTGATGCCTGCACCGACGCCGCGCACCCCACCGGTCACCAGGACCACCTTGCCGGTCAATCCGAGCTGGACTGCGGGGGCCGAAGTGTCAGACATTGTGCTAGCGTACCAAGCAAGTGCTTGCTCAGGTAGCTCAGGTAGCTTCTAGGTATCAAAGGCCCCGAACACGACAGGGAAGTCCACCAATGCCGATCACGTCCAAAACCGTCGAACCCGGGATCGTCGCGGTCACCATCGATTACCCGCCGGTCAACGCCATCCCGTCACGCGGCTGGTTCGAGCTGGGCGAGATCATCACCGCCGTCGGCGCCGACATGAGCACCCACGCGGTGATCCTGCGCGCCGAGGGCCGCGGCTTCAACGCCGGCGTCGACATCAAGGAAATGCAGGCCACCGACGGCTTCACCGCCCTGATCGACGCCAACCGCGGCTGCTTCGCCGCGTTCAAGGCCGTCTACGAGTGCGCGGTCCCGGTGATTACCGCGGTCAACGGCTTCTGCGTCGGCGGCGGCATCGGACTGGCCGGCAACTCCGACGTGATCGTGGCCTCCGACGACGCCACGTTCGGCCTGCCCGAGGTGGAGCGCGGTGCACTCGGCGCGGCCACCCATCTGTCCCGGCTGGTGCCGCAGCACATGATGCGCCGGCTGTTCTACACCGCGGCCACCGTGGATGCCGCCACCCTGGCCAACTACGGGTCGGTGCACGAAGTAGTGCCGCGCGCCGAACTCGATGAGGCCGCGCTACGGGTGGCCCGCGACATCGCGTCGAAGGACACCCGGGTGATCCGCGCCGCCAAGGAGGCCCTGAACCTGATCGACGTGCAGAAGGTCAATTCCAGCTACCGGATGGAGCAGGGCTTCACCTTCGAGCTCAACCTCTCCGGTGTCGCAGACGAGCACCGCGACGAATTCGCCGGCACCAAGAAGGGGAAGAAGTGACCACCAAGCTCACCACTTTGGACGAGGCCGTCGCCGAACTGCGCGACGGCATGACGATCGGCATCGGCGGCTGGGGGTCGCGACGCAAGCCGATGGCGTTCGTGCGGGCCATCCTGCGCACGAAAGTCAAAGATTTGACCGTCGTCGCCTACGGCGGACCGGACCTGGGCCTGCTCTGCTCGGCGGGCTAGGTCCGCCGGGCCTACTACGGCTTCGTCTCGCTGGACTCCGCGCCGTTCTACGACCCGTGGTTCTCGAAGGCCCGCACCACTGGTGCCATCGAGGCCCGCGAGATGGACGAGGGCATGCTGCGCTGCGGGCTGCAGGCCGCCGCCCAGCGCCTGCCGTTCCTGCCGATCCGCGGCGGGCTGGGCAGCTCGGTCCGCGAATTCTGGGGCGACGAGCTGCAAACGGTCACCTCGCCCTACCCAACCGACGGCGGGCACGAGACCCTGCTGGCGATGCCGGCATTGAACCTCGACGCCGCCTTCGTGCACCTGAACGTCGGCGATGAGCGCGGCAACGCCGCCTACACCGGCATCGACCCGTACTTCGACGACCTGTTCTTGATGTCGGCGCAACGCCGCTTCCTGTCGGTGGACAAGGTGGTCTCCACCGCGGAGCTGGTGGCCGCGGTACCGCCGCAGGCCCAGCTGATCAACCGGATGATGGTCGACAAGGTTGTCGAAGCGCCGAACGGTGCTCATTTCACCACCGCCGCACCGGATTACGGCCGCGACGAGAAATTTCAGCGGCACTACGTGGAGGCCGCCGGGTCGGAAGAGACCTGGGCCGAATTCACCAAGACCTATCTGTCCGGCAGCGAAGCCGACTACCAGGCTGCGGTGCACCGCTTCCAGGAGGGATCTTAAATCATGGCCACTCGTGCTGAAGTCTGTGTCATCGCCTGCGCCGAGTTGTTCCGCGACGCCGGCGAGATCATCGTCTCACCGATGACCACGGTGGCAGGAATCGGCGCCCGGCTGGCGCGGCTGACGTTCTCCCCCGACATCCTGCTGTCCGACGGGGAGGCGCGGCTGCTGGCCGACACCCCGCCGATCGGCAAGGTCAACGAGATCGAGGGCTGGATGCCGTTCAACCGGGTCTTCGAGACGCTGGCCTGGGGTCGGCGGCACGTGGTGATGGGGGCCAACCAGGTCGACCGGTACGGCAACCAGAACCTCTCGGCGTTCGGACCGCTGCAACACCCCACCCGGCAGATGTTCGGGGTGCGTGGCGCACCGGGCAACTCCATCAACCACCCGACCAGCTACTTCGTCGGTAACCACACCAAGCGGGTGTTCACCGAGTCGGTCGACGTGGTCTCCGGCATCGGCTACGACAAAGTGGACGCCGCCAATCCCGCGTTCCGGTTCCTCGACCTGCGTGGCGTGGTGTCCAACCTGGGCGTGTTCGACTTCAACGGCCCTAAACACCAGATGCGCGCGGTGTCACTGCACCCCGGGGTTTCGGCATCCGACGTCGCCGAGAACAGCGCTTTCGAGGTACACGGGCTGGCCGAGGCCGGCGAGACCCGGCTGCCCACCGACGCCGAGCTGCAGTTGATCCGCGAGGTCATCGACCCCAAGTCGTTCCGGGATAAAGAAGTGCGGTCATGATTTCCCGCCTCAAGACCCCGCTGACCGAGCTGGTCGGCATCGAACACCCGGTCGTGCAGACCGGGATGGGCTGGGTGGCCGGTGCCCGGCTGGTCTCCGCCACCGCCAACGCCGGCGGCCTGGGCATCCTGGCCTCGGCGACGATGACGATCGACGAGCTGGCCACCGCGATCGCCAAGGTGCGCTCGGCGACCGACAAGCCGTTCGGCGTCAACATCCGCGCCGACGCCTCCGACGCCGGCGACCGCGTGGACCTGATGATCCGCGAGGGGGTGAAGGTCGCATCGTTCGCGCTGGCCCCCAAACAGGAGCTGATCGCCAAGCTCAAAGAGGCCGGCTCGGTGGTGATCCCGTCGGTGGGTGCGGCCAAGCACGCCCGCAAGGTGGCGTCCTGGGGTGCTGACGCGGTGATCGTGCAGGGCGGCGAAGGCGGTGGGCACACCGGCCCGGTCGCCACCACACTGCTGCTGCCATCGGTGCTCGACGCCGTCGCCGGCACCGGTGTGCAGGTGATCGCCGCCGGAGGTTTCTTCGACGGCCGCGGCCTGGCGGCCGCCCTGTCGTACGGGGCGGCTGGCGTCGCTATGGGGACCCGGTTCCTGCTGACCTCGGATTCGACGGTTCCCGACTCGGTCAAGCAGCGCTACCTGGGCGCCGACTTGAGCGGCACCGTCGTCTCCACCCGGGTCGACGGCATGCCGCACCGCGTGCTGCGGACCGAACTGGTCGAGAAACTCGAAAGTGGTTCGCGGGCACGTGGTTTCGTCGCTGCGATCCGCAACGCGGCCAAGTTCAAGAAGATGTCGCAGATGTCCTGGCCCACCATGATCCAAGATGGACTGGCGATGCGGCACGGCAAGGAACTGACCTGGTCCCAGGTGCTGATGGCCGCCAACACCCCGATGCTGCTCAAAGCCGGTCTGGTGGAAGGCAACACCGAAGCCGGGGTGCTGGCCTCGGGCCAGGTGGCGGGCATCCTGCAAGACCTGCCGTCGTGCGCGCAGCTGATCACCTCGATCGTCGACGAGGCGGTCGAGCACCTGCGGGCCGCGTCGGCCTTCGTGCAGTAGCGGCGACCTGACGGCGGTCACGCGCTGATATCACCCGCCGCGTAGTACCGCGGCGTGCAGCCAGTGGCATAGCAGCAGAGCGAATTCCACGTCGAGCCGGTCGTTGCTGATCGGCCGACCGCGACGTTCCTCGGCACGCTGGACCCGATATTTCACCGAGTTGAAGTGCAGGTTCAGCTCCGCTGCGGCCGCCTTGTAGCTGGAGCCGGTGCGCAGGAATACCCGCACCGTCTCCCGGAGTCGTGCGTCGGCGTCGGTATCACAAGCCAGCGGGCCGAGCACCTCCGCGACCCAGACGCGCGCCACGTCGAGCTTGTCGGCAAGCAGCGCCGCGGCGGACAGGCCCGAATCACTATTGGCGACAAGGCGTTGCACATGCGGCCCGGCGGCGAGGGCAACCGCGTGTGCGCCCAGCGCCTGGCGATGCGAACGCCGGAAGCCGTCGACGCCCGGCAGTGGGTCGCCCATCGCGAGCGACGGTGCCTGCTTGTCCGCCTCGGCGAAGTGGCGAGTACACCTGACTGCATCTCGGGCGGAATTGGCCGTCAGTGGGATCCACCCCCAAGCGGTCGCCCGATCCGCGGCGACGAATAGCGGACGACCTCGACTTCCCAGGGTCTCACCGAGCCCGCGGACCAGCCGCTCCATCCGAACCAGCTCGTCGCCTTGGTCGGGCTCGGGGCACCAGACCACCAGGGCGAGGTGCCACCGGTGCAGCGGATATTCGATGGCGGCGCTCACCGCGTCGGCGTCGACCGCGTCGGTACCGAGCAGTTCGCGAACGCGTAACGCGCGCGTGCTGTTCTGCGTCTCCAGCCAGTGATCGCGCTCGGTCTCATAGGCGGCGATGACCTGCTGGGAGATCCAGTCGATGTACCTGAAGGTGATGAAGGTGAGTTGCCTGAACACCGCGAGGCTCCGTCGTGGGTGCAAACCGACCAGCTCGACTTCGTTGAGCATGATGTCCAGCATCGTCTGTTGGCCGAGCCGATACGCGCGCGCCAGCGCGTTTGCTGACACTCCGCGCTGGGCCAGCCGCCGCGCATATTCCAGCGCCGCGGTCGGTGGCTCGACATGCTCGATCGGGATGTTGTGGCGGATCGCCGAGAACACCGTGTCGATGTTTGCCTCGGCGCTGGCGCGAAGGAGCTCCAGCAGCTGGGTCTGGCCACGCAGCTCCGCTATTTCGGCAAGCAGGTGCTGCTGGACCGCATCGGTCACCTCGCCCAGCCGACCTTCGAGTCCCGCCACAACCGCCGCCGCCGACTCGGCGACGACTTCCGCGTCCTCGTGGCTGCGCTCCCCCATTCACAAAGCGTAGGCGATCCCCGTACAGACCGACCGGGAGATCGGGCAATGTCATTGTTTCTTCGCAACAAAGCTGGCGCGCCGTCCTGTTGCCTGGTAACGGTGTGCGCCGACTCACTTCGCCCTAGGTTTGAGATGCCGATGACCACAAAGCCAGGAGCGGCCATGCACCTCGGGGCCCTACCCGATCTTCGCGCCGAACAATCGCCGGCGGCGCCGGCGGTAGCCGATGACCAAGCAGAATTGAACAACACGCAGTTGCTGGCCGCGGTGCAGCGAGCCGCGGCCGCACTGCGTGAACGCGGGTTATCGGCGGGCGACGTGGTGGCTGTCATGCTGCCGAACACGGCGGAGTTCGTCGTCGCCCTGTTCGCCGCATGGCGCCTCGGTGCCACCGTCACCCCGATCAACCCGTCGTTGGTGCCTGCCGAAGTCACCTACCAGGTCGAGGACGCGGGTGCGAAGGTGCTCATTGTCGAGCAGACGCTCGACTGCCCCCCGGCGCCGGTCGTGTTGACCGCAACCGAGCTGACCGCCGGTGAGCCGGCAGCCGACACCGGGCCGGCGCAGCACGCGGACGACGCGCTGGCACTGCTGGTCTACACCAGCGGCACCACCGGCCGCCCCAAGGGCGTGATGCTCGACCACGCCAACCTTAATGTCATGTGCCGCATGGTGATCGATGCGTTCTGCTTGACCAGCGCCGACCGCAGCCTGCTGGTCCTGCCACTGTTCCACGTCAACGGCATCGTCGCCGGCACACTCTCGCCGCTGGTCGCCGGCGGCAGCACGGTGATCGCCGGGCGGTTCAGCCCGAAAACGTTCTTTGACCACGTCGAGCAGAGCCAACCGACATATTTTTCGGCTGTACCGACCATTTACACCATGCTGTCCGACTTGCCCGCCGAGGTGCAACCGGACACATCCTCGATCCGGTTCGCGGTCTGTGGTGCGGCCCCGGCCAGCGTCGAACTGCTCGACAGGTTCGAATCCCGCTACCAGATCCCAATCGTCGAGGGGTACGGCCTTTCCGAGGGAACGTGCGCCAGCACGGGCAACCCGCTCGGCGGTGTACGCAAGCCCGGCACCGTCGGAGTTGCGTTGCCCGGCCAACAGATTCGGATCGCCGACAGGGACGGCAAGGACGTCCCGGCGGGGCAAGCCGGCGAGGTGCTGGTAAAGGGGCCCAACGTCATGCGCGGCTATCTCAACCGTCCCGAGGAGACCGCGAAGACGATCATCAACGGCTGGCTGCACACCGGGGATGTCGGCCGCCTCGACGAGGACGGCTACCTCATCCTGGTCGATCGGGCCAAGGACATGATCATCCGCGGCGGCGAGAACATCTACCCCAAGGAGATCGAGACCGTCGTCTACCAACTTCCCGAGATCGCCGAGGCCGCCGTCATCGGCCGGGCGAACTCGAAGTACGGCGAGGAACCCGTGCTGTTCGTCTCGCTGAATTCCGGCATGGCTGCCAACACCGACACAATCAGTGCGCATCTTGGCCGCTTACTTTCGAAATACAAACTGCCGGTCGAAATCACGATTCTCGACGACCTTCCAAAGAACCCGGTCGGCAAGATTGACAAACCGGCGCTGCGCAAGCGCAACGCCGCAACCACCTAGAACCCGCATCACAAAGGAGCGCAAACATGGGTTTCATCCAGCCGGATCTGCCCCAGGTCGATCCCGACGTATTTCTGCGTAAGCCGCTGATGGAGCGCATCCGGATCCTCGCGGTGGACTGGGTGGAACACGGATTCGGCACACCGACAATGGTGCACGCCATCTACATCGCGAAGCTGGCCTTCTTCTTTGTACTCGGCGGCATCGTCGTGGCGACCGCGTCATCTGGGCTGCCCGCGTTCTGGCACGTTTCGCAGTGGTGGAACCAACCGATCTTCTACCAGAAGGTGATCCTGTGGGTCGTACTGCTGGAAACCATCGGCGTCGCGGGCTCCTGGGGACCGCTCGCGGGCAAGGTCAAACCGATGACCGGCGGCATTCTCTTTTGGGCCAGGCCGGGAACCATCAGACTGCGGCCATGGAAATGGGTGCCGTTCACCGACGGTGACCGCCGCACCTGGGCCGACGTAGCGATCTACCTCGCACTGCTGGTGAGCCTGGCCGTGGCGCTGCTGGCACCGGGCGTGCACAGCGATTCGCTGTCGGCAGCCGTCCCGGACAATACCTCCGGGCTGATCTCCCCGGTGCTGCTCGGCGCTCCCATCGTGCTGCTCGTCTTGATCGGGTTGCGGGACAAGACGATCTTCCTCGCCGCGCGTAGCGAGCAGTACCTGCCCGCCTTGTTCTTCTTCGCCGTACTGCCGTTCGTCGACATGATCATCGCGCTGAAGTTGCTGATCGTGGTGGTGTGGGTCTGCGCTGGCATCTCGAAGATCGAGAAGCATTTCGCCTACGTCATCCCGCCCATGATGAGCAACACCCCGTTCGTCCCGTTCAAAGCCATCAGGCGCGCCTTCTACCGCGACTACCCGCGAGACCTGCGCCCCTCTCGGGCCGCGGGCCTCGTAGCTCACGGGTTGGGCACAACCGTGGAGGTCCTCGGCCCGCTCGTATTGCTGTTCTCCACCAACCTGTGGGTGACGGTGGCAGCCGCGGTGTGGATGGTGGGGTTCCACCTGTTCATCGTCACCACATTCCCTCTGGCGGTGCCGCTGGAATGGAACGTGGTGTTCGCCTATGCCGTGATCTTTTTGTTCCTCGGTTTCCCGGCTTCGGACGGCTTCGCGGTCACCGACATGTCCTCACCGTGGCTGACCCTCGCGATCGTCGCCGCCCTGCTATTTTTTCCGATCCTGGGCAACTTCCGTCCGGACAAGGTGTCATTCCTGCCCTCGCTGCGACAATACGGCGGCAACTGGGCGTCAGCGGTGTGGGCGTTCGCGCCCGGCGGCGAAGCAAAGCTGAACCGGGTCACCCGCTCGGCACGCAACCAGGTCGACCAGTTCATCGCGTTCGGCTACGAGCCGAATTGGGCCGAAGTCACCGTGCAGAAGTCGATCGCGTGGCGCGCCATGCACAGCCAGGGTCGGGGTCTGCTCTCGGTGCTGCTGAAGAACCTTCCCGACATCGACAACCGCACGGTGCGCGAGGGGGAATTCGCCTGCAACTCGCTGATCGGCTTCAACTTCGGTGACGGTCACATGCATAACGAGGACATGATCGCCGCCGTTCAACGTCAGGCCGGTTTCGAGCCCGGGGAGCTCGTCATCGTCTGGGTGGAATCGCAAGCCAAGAACAGCAGCGTCCAGCACTACAAGGTGATCGACGCCGCGCTGGGCGTCACCGAGCGCGGCACCTGGAAGGTCGCCGACGCGGTCGCCGAGCAGCCGTGGCTGCCCAACGGTCCGATCCCGACCCAGGTCAGCTGGACGCTCACCGGCGGCACGCGCGCCGCTGCCGGCGACGTGCACGCTCACGGTCGCCGCGCGCGGACGTGAGCACCCGCAGGCGATCACGAGTGCGGATCGCAGCGATGGACGAACGAGGACCGGAGCGAGCGAGGGCCGAGGAATGAGCACCGCGCTGGTGGTGGGCAGCGGGCCCAACGGGCTCGCCGCCGCAGTCGCTTTGGCCAGCCGAGGTGTCGAGGTCACGGTGTTGGAGGCCGAGGACGAGATCGGCGGGGGAGTCCGCTCCAGCGAGGCCATCG
>JBDTEP010000041.1:0-25320 GCA_039922455.1 Mycobacterium sp.
GAGGAAACCGTAAAGAAGACATTGCTGGAGTTCTGGCTGAGAAACCTTGATTTCATCTATCTGGACCCCGACAGGACCGATCTCAGATCAGCGAAGCTAACTCCTGGACCTGGGCGGTGTCGCGCGCAGTGACCACCATCATCGTCACGCCGGCGGCCTCCCACACCTTGATCTGCTTACGCACGTAGTCAATGTCCCCGACGATCACCGCGTCGTCGACCAACTCGTCCGGGATGATCTTGCCCGCCTCGTCCTTGCGACCGGTGCGGAACAACTTCGTCACGTCGTCGACGACCTCCGAATAACCCATCCGTCGGTAGACGTCGGCGTGGAAGTTGGTGTCTTCGGCACCCATCCCGCCCATGTACAGCGCCAAGTACGGCTTGATGCCGGCGAAGGCAGCGGCGCGATCGTCGGTGATAACCACCTGGGCGGTCGCGCAGATCTCGAAGTCTTCCCTGCTGCGACGCGCGCCGGGCCGGGCAAAGCCCTCGTCGAGCCACTCGTTGTACATGCCGGCCAGCCGCGGCGCGTAGAAGATCGGCAGCCAGCCGTCGCAGATCTCGGCGGCCAGCGCGATGTTCTTCGGACCTTCCGCACCCAGCATCACCGGGATGTCGGCACGCAACGGGTGCACGATCGACTTGAGTGCCTTGCCCAGCCCGGTGCTGCCCTCACCGCTCAACGGCAGCGGGTAATGCGGGCCGGCACTGGTCACCGGGGCCTCGCGGGCCCAGACCTGGCGCAGGATGTCGATGTACTCCCGGGTGCGCGCCAGCGGCTTTCCGAAGCGCTGCCCGTACCAACCCTCGACCACCTGCGGTCCGGAGACGCCGAGCCCGAGGATGTGCCGTCCACCGGAGAGGTGGTCCAGGGTCAACGCCGCCATCGCACACGCGGTCGGGGTGCGCGCGGACAGCTGCACCACCGAGGTGCCCAGCCGCATCCGCTGCGTCGACGAACCCACCCAGGCCAGCGGGGTGTAGGCGTCCGATCCCCAGGCCTCGGCGGTGAACACGGCATCGAAGCCGGCCTCCTCGGCGGCGAAGACCAGCTCACCAGCGTTCTGCGGCGGCTGCGCGCCCCAATATCCAAGTTGCAATCCCAGCTTCATCCTGAATTCCGCCTCGCCTTCTTGCTCAGATTGTTAGAACCTGTTCTACTCGATGCCGTGACCGTCAGCGAACACCGCTCCGCCCTGACAGAACAGCCAGAACCGCCGCTGTCCGCGCCCCTCGAGTTGTCTTTCGACTACACCCGTTCAGTGGGCCCGGTCCTCGGCCAGTTCTTCACCGCCCTGCGCGAGCGCCGTATCGTCGGTGTCCGTGGCACCGACGGTCGGGTGTACGTGCCGCCGGCAGAATACGACCCGGTCAGCTACGAACAGCTCACCGAGATCGTACCGGTGGCCAGTGTCGGCACTGTGGTGTCGTGGTCCTGGCAGCCGGCCCCACTGCAGGGGCAGCCGCTGGACACCCCGTTCGCCTGGGCGCTGATCAAGCTCGACGGCGCCGATGTGCCGCTCCTGCACGCGGTTTCGGCAGACGGCCCCGACTCGATCAGCACCGGCACCCGGGTCCACGCGCACTGGGCCGACGAGCCGGTGGGTGCGATCACCGATATCGCCTACTTCGCGATCGGCGGGGACCCCGAGCCGGTCGAGGCGCGCGCGGACGACCGTGACCCGGTGTCGATGGTGATCACCCCGATCCAGCTGGAGATCCAGCACAGCGCGTCGTACCCGGAGAGCGCCTACCTGCGGGCATTCAAGGAAGGCAAGCTGCTGGGCGCGCGCACGGGCGAAAAGGGGAAGGTCTACTTCCCGGCCCGCGAGGCCGACCCGGCCACTGGCCGGCAGCTCACCGATTTCGTCGAGTTGCCGGACACCGGCACCATCACCACGTTCGCGATCATCAACATCCCGTTCCAGGGCCAGAAGATCAAACCGCCGTACGTGGCGGCCTACGTGCTGCTCGACGGCTCCGACATCCCTTTCCTGACACTGGTTTCCGACGTCGACGCCCACGATGTCCGGATGGGTATGCGGGTGCAGGCGGTGTGGCGACCCCGCGAGGAGTGGACCCTCGGTATGGAGAACATCGAGTACTTCCGGCCGACCGGGGAACCGGACGCCGAGTACGACACCTACAAACACCACCTGTAAGGGGAACCCGCCAAGATGAGCACTCGCGATGTCGCGGTGGTGGGCTTCGCCCACGCCCCGCACGTCCGCCGCACCGACGGCACCACCAACGGCGTCGAAATGCTGATGCCGTGCTTCGAACAGCTCTACGCGGAGTTGGGCATCGGCCAGACCGATATCGGCTTCTGGTGCTCCGGCTCCTCGGATTACCTTGCCGGGCGAGCGTTCTCATTCATCTCGGCGATCGACTCGATCGGCGCGGTTCCACCGATCAACGAGTCGCACGTGGAGATGGACGGCGCATGGGCGCTGTATGAGGCCTACATCAAGGTGCTGACCGGCGAGGTCGACACCGCCCTGGCCTACGGATTCGGCAAGTCGTCGGCCGGGCAGCTGCGCCGGATCCTGGCGCTGCAGACCGACCCGTACACCGTCGCCCCATTGTGGCCGGATTCGATCTCGATCGCCGGGCTGCAGGCCCGACTCGGGCTCGACGGCGGCCAATGGACCGCCGAGCAGATGGCCCGGGTGGCACTGGATTCGTTTGCCGCCGCCGACCGGGTCGATTCGGTCGAGGCATCCACCAGCCTTGACGAACTGCTGGGTCGTCCGTACTTCGCTGAGCCGCTGCGGCGGCACGACATCGCACCGATCACCGACGGCGCCGCCGTGGTCATCCTCGCCGCCGGCGACAAGGCCCGAGAATTGTGCGAGAACCCGGCTTGGATCACCGGTTTCGAACATCGTATCGAATCGCCGGTGCTCGGCAGCCGGGACCTGACCCGCTCAGCGTCGACCACCGCGTCGTGCCGGGTGGCCAGCGGCGACGACATGCCGGCGGTGGACGTCGCCGAGATCCACGCGCCGTTCACCCACCAGCAGCTGATCCTCACCGAGGCGATGCGGCTGCCGTCCAGGGCCAAGGTCAACCCGTCCGGCGGCGCACTGGCGGCCAACCCGATGTTCGTCGCCGGGCTGGAGCGCATCGGCTTTGCCGCCCAACACATCTTCAATGGTTCGGCAGGCCGGGTGTTGGCACACGCCACCAGCGGCCCGGCACTGCAGCAGAACCTGGTCGCGGTCATGGAGGGACGGAACTGATGGCGCGCTGGCGACGATGCAAGAACGGAGCTTGCGGAGTGATGAAGAGGAGCGGCGCCAAATGACCGGTCAACTCGCAGCGGTGCTGGGCACCGGGCAGACGAAGTACACGTCCAAACGCCTGGACGTGTCGATGAACGGGCTGGTGCGCGAGGCCATCGACCGCGCCTTGGCCGACTCGGGTTCCACGTTCGACGACATCGACGCGGTAGTGGTTGGGAAGGCGCCGGACTTCTTCGAGGGCGTGATGATGCCCGAGCTGTTCATGGCGGACGCGATGGGCGCCACCGGTAAACCACTGATCCGGGTGCACACCGCCGGGTCGGTGGGTGGCTCGACCGCGATCGTCGCCGCCAGCCTGGTGAAATCCGGCAAGTACCGCCGAGTGCTGGCGATGGCCTGGGAGAAGCAGTCCGAATCCAATGCCATGTGGGCTCTTTCGATCCCGGTGCCGTTCACCAAGCCGGTCGGCGCCGGCGCCGGGGGTTACTTCGCCCCGCACGTGCGGGCCTACATCCACCAGTCCGGCGCCCCGGAACATATCGGCGCGATGGTGGCGACCAAAGACCGGCGCAACGGTGCCCGCAACCCGCTGGCCCACCTGCACCAGCCTGACATCACCGTGGAAAAGGTGATGTCCTCCCAGATGCTGTGGGATCCGATCCGTTTCGACGAGACCTGCCCGTCTTCGGACGGCGCCTGTGCGGTGGTGATCGGCGACGAGGCCGCCGCGCAGGCCCGGATCGACGCGGGCCAGCCGGTGGCCTGGATCCACGCCACCGCACTGCGGACCGAGCCGCTGGCCTACTCCGGGCGCGACCAGGTCGACCCGCAGGCCGGCCGGGACGCCGCCGCCGCGCTGTGGAAGCAGGCCGGAATCACCAGCCCCATCGACGAAATCGACACCGCCGAGATCTACGTGCCGTTCTCCTGGTTCGAGCCGATGTGGCTGGAGAATCTCGGCTTCGCCGCCAAAGGCGAGGGCTGGAAGCTCACCGAGGCCGGCGAGACCGCGATCGGCGGACGGCTGCCGGTGAACGCGTCCGGCGGCGTGTTGTCGAGCAACCCGATCGGCGCGTCGGGCATGATCCGGTTCGCCGAAGCCGCTATCCAGGTGATGGGCAAGGCCGGCGACCACCAGGTGCCGAACGCCCGCAAGGCGCTGGGCCACGCCTACGGCGGTGGCGCACAGTACTACTCGATGTGGGTCGTCGGTGCGGACAAGCCGGCCAACTAGATGAAATACACGCTGAGCGTCGCGATGGGGCCGGTCGAGCAGCTGGTCGCATTGGCGCGGTGCGCCGAAGACGTGGGTTTCGACGCGATAGCGCTGCCCGACTCGCTGTTCTACATGGAGAAGGCCGCCGCGGACTACCCCTACACCCCGGACGGCTCACGGATGTGGAACGCGGAGACCCCCTGGGTGGACCCACTGATCGCCGCCGCCGCGATGGGGGCCGTCACCTCGACGCTGCGGTTCTACACCAACGTGCTCAAACTGGGGTCCCGCAACCCGTTGCTGCTGGCCCGCCAGGTGGGCTCGGTGGCCAACCTGACCGGCAACCGGTTCGCGTTGGGTGTCGGAATCGGCTGGGCTCCCGAGGAATTCGAGTGGTGCGGAGTTCCTTATGCACGCCGCGGCGCCCGGGTCGACGAGATGATCGATGTCATCAAGGCCGTGCTGGCCGGCGGGATGGTCGAATTCCACGGCCAGTTCTACGAATTCGACCGGTTGCAGATGAGCCCGGCGCCCAGCGCGCCGGTGCCGTTCTACGTGGGCGGGCACACCGACGTCGCGCTCAAGCGTGCCGCCCGGATCGGAGACGGCTGGACCTCGGCGATGATGACCGGCGCGCAACTGGCCGAGGCCATCGGCAAGCTCAAGGCACTGCTGGCCGAGAACGACCGTGCCGACGTACCGTTCGAATACCAGGCGGTGTGCATCGACAAGTTCGGCGTGGACGGGCATCGCGAGTTGGCGGCAGCCGGCGTCACCGACAACATCGTGATCCCGTGGGTCTTTGACGGATTGGGCTTCGACGCACCGCTGGCCGCCAAGCAGGACAGCATGAAACGTTTCGCCGACACCTACATCCATTCCGGCTGGCAGGAGTAACCCTGATGAACCGTGACACGACGAGGCAGAGCGCAGCGATGCGGAGGAGTGACGCACATGAACTCTGATCACCCCGCCCACGTGGCAGGCCAACGGTCGCGCGACGCGGTGGCCGCCCGCGACAAGGAGACCTGGCTGTCAGTCTTCGCCGACGACGCCATCGTCGAGGATCCGATCGGCCCGTCCCCGTTCGATCCGGAGGGCAAGGGCCACCGTGGCCGCGACGCCATCGCGGCGTTCTGGGACAAGGCGATCGCTGCGACCGACAACATCGAGTTCAACTTCGTCGATACCTTCGCCTGCGGTAACGAGGAAGCCAACGTCGGGTCGATCGTGACCACCATGGCCGGTTACCAGATCACCACCGAGGGCGTGTTCACCTACCGGGTCAACGACGAGGGCAAACTGGTTGCGCTGCGCGCGTTCTGGGAGATCGAACGCTCCTCGAAGACGGCCCGCAAGCTTTAAACCGGTTCCAGTCCGGCGCGGTAACGCTGCGCGAGAGCCTGGTAGTACTTCGGGTTCGCGTCGATCCACATCTCGGCGCCGGTCCCGGCGAGCGGACCCTTAACCACGGCGGGCGCACCGACCACCAGCACCCCGTCCGGGATCTTGGTGCCGGCGAGCACCGTCGCACCGGCCGCCACCAGGCTGCGACTGCCGATCACCGCGCCATCGAGCACCGTGGCGTGGTTACCGATCAACGCCTCCGCTCCGATGTGCGCCCCGTGGACCAGGCACATGTGGGCAACCGTCGCACCCGGGCCGATGTCGGTGGGCACCCCGGGTGGCACATGCAGTACCGATCCGTCTTGTATGTTGGCACCCTCACGAACGATGATCGGTGCGTCGTCGGCGCGCAGCACCGCACCGAACCACACCGATGCCCCGGCCTCGATGGTGACGTCGCCGATCAGGGTCGCGGTGGGCGCGACGAAGGCGGTGGGGTCGATTCGCGGGGACCGGCCCTCAAAGGAATATAGCTGCATCGCTCAGGTATACCCCAGTCACGTTTACCACGATTCAGCAGTCGTTATTGCGCAACCCGAGTGAAAAACTGTAACGTGTTCTAGTTAGAAGCTAATGGTTGGAGGCAACAGGTGAGCACTGACAACGCTGAGGTCGGCGTCCGCGAAATTGACACCGGTACGCTGCCGGACCGCTACGCCCGGGGCTGGCACTGCGTCGGCCCGGTGCGGGACCTCCTGGACGGCAAGCCGCACTCGATCCACGCATTCGGCGCCAAGCTGGTGGTCTTCGGTGACTCCAAGGGTGACCTGCACGTATTGGACGCCTACTGCCGGCACATGGGCGGCGACCTGAGCCGCGGCACGATCAAGGGCGACGAGGTCGCCTGCCCGTTCCACGACTGGCGCTGGGGCGGCGACGGCAAGTGCAAGCTGGTGCCCTACTCCAAGCGGACCCCGCGAATGGCGCGCACCCGCTCCTTCCCGACCGACGTGCGCGGCGGACTGCTGTTCATGTGGCATGACCCCGAGGACAACCCGCCGCCTCCAGAGGTCCGGATTCCCGAACTCGCGGAGTGGTCCAGTGACGACTGGACCGACTGGCGCTGGAATTCCATGCTGATCGACTCCAACTGCCGCGACATCATCGACAACGTCACCGATTTCGCGCACTTCTTCTACATCCACTACGGCCTGCCCACCTCGTTCAAGAACGTCTTCGAGGGCCACGTCGCGTCGCAGTACCTGCACAACGTCGGCCGCCCAGACATCCCGGGAATGGGCACCCAATACGCTGAGTCGCAGCTGGATTCGGAGGCCTCCTACTTCGGGCCATCGTTCATGATCAACTGGTTGCACAACACCTACGCCGGTTTTAAAGCCGAGTCGATCCTGGTCAACTGCCACTATCCGGTCAGCCAGAGTCAATTCCTGCTGCAGTGGGGTGTGATCGTCCAGAAGCCCAAGGGCCTGGACGAGGAGACCACCGACAAGATCGCAGACGCGATGACCGAAGGCGTCAGCAAGGGCTTCCTGCAGGACGTCGAGATCTGGAACCACAAGAGCCGCATCGAGAATCCGCTGCTGGTCGAGGAGGACGGTGCGGTCTACCAGTTGCGCCGCTGGTACTCGCAGTTCTACGTCGACGTCGCCGACGTCACCCCGGAGATGACTGACCGCTTCGAGATCGAGATCGACGCCACGGTCGCCAATGAGAAGTGGAACGCCGAGGTGGCCGGAAACCTCAGCGCCCAAGCTGAAGCCGCCGATTCCGCCGACACCGTCAAGGCCGAGTAACCGGCGCCATGAGCCCCAGCGACATGACGCCGGAATTCCCCGGCGTCGACGACCTGACTCGGTCCATGCTGGCGCTGTACGGCCCGCATGACGACGACGATCACGACGAGCCAGGGGCCGCCGACAGCGGCCCCGACACTCGCTACGCCAGGCAACCCCTGTTTCCGGTCGACCCTGACCGGTACGAAGCGATGCGGGCAGCCACCGAACGGGATTCGGATCGCTACCTGCGCTCCGGCCTGGCGCCGGTGGAGTGCCGGCACTGCCGGGCCATCGTCGAGGTCAAGAAGCTGGGGCCCGGATACACGTCGGTGCAATGGAATTCGGCGTCACTGAATCAGTGTTCGTACTTCACCGCGGAGCGTGAAGCGGGCAACGCCAGCAGCCGCAACCGCGGCTGCCCGAACCTGGCCAAGAGCATCCACCACGCGGTCGCCGAGGGCCACCTGGAGGAGATCTCCAGTGCCCCGCCGCCCGGCGACGGCGACTGAGACGGTTCTCGGGCCTCGGCTCCTCCGGCCATCACAGGCCGGCGAATCGCTCCCGCACCGCCTCGGCGCTCAGTCCGTAGTCCTCCAGCGCGTAGTGATGCTTCGGTGCGCGCGGGCCGGTCTGGCTCGCCGCGTAGTCGTCGGCCATCGCCTGGCGTGCTGTATCCGACAGCGGCATGTCGAACCGGTCGTAGATGCCGGCCGCAGTGGCCAGCGGGTCGGCGACGAACTCCTTATAGTCGATGTCGCAGAACTGCGCCGGGTCGTACTGGGCGCGTTGGGAGTTGAACAACTCCAGCCCGCGTGCCCAAGTCTCCATCTCGTCGGCGCCGATCTGCGCGCCGACGAAAGTGTTGGACTGGCCTTCGGTGGTGTGCTGGGCTAGCGAACACATCGACGCCAGGATGGTCGCAGGCGGCCGGTGACACTGCACGATGAGCGCATCCGGGTAGACCGCCATGATCGCGTCGAGGGCGAACAGGTGACTGGGGTTCTTGAGCACCCACCGCTTACCCGGGTCGTTGAGCCCGATCAGTTGCAGGTTGCGGCGATGCCGCCGGTAGGACGGCGCCCAGTCCCGCTCGGAGAGCCAACGCGAATAGCTCGGCAGGTGCGCCAGCGTCTCGTAGGACACCGAGTGCAGTGATTGGCGCAGCAGCTGCCAGCACTCCTCCAGGCCGTCGGCGGTCATGAAGTGCAGGCCGGTGTAGTCGGGATTCTCGTCGTGGTGCCGGGCGAACTGGGCCTGCATCTGCTGGAAGACCGGGTTGCCGTCCCAGGTGTCGCGCGGCGGCCGGGGCTGCGGGAATTCGGCCAGCCACATCTCCAGGCCCTGATGTGCCGGGTCGGCGCCCAGCAGCCGATGCAGCGCGGTGGTGCCGGTGCGGGGCAACCCGGTGACGAAGATCGGCCGCTCGACGGCGACATCGGCATGCTCGGGATGCTGCTTCCAGCCGGCCTGCGAGAGCAGGCGGGCCACCAGCGCACCGCGCAGGAAGAAGCGGTTCATCTTGCTGCCCAGCTCGGTGAGATCGGCCTCGCTGCGATAAGAGTCCAGCAACACGCCGAGTGCTTCGCGGTAGTTGTCGTCGTCGGGACCGAAGTCATCCAAACCGACCAACTTGGTGGCCGAGGCGTGCAGATCCTCGACGGTGCCGACATCAGTGCGTGCCGCCATCAGTTGTGGTACTCCCCGCAGTTGACGTCGAGGACCTGGCCGCTGATCCCGCTGGACATATCGCTGGCCAGGAAGAGTACGGCCGAGGCCACCTCGTCCTCGGTGGGGAGGCGCTTCAGATCGGAGTTCGCCGCGGTAGCGGCGTAGATCTGATCGACCGTGGTGCCGTACTTGCCAGCCTGATGAGCGAAGTAGCTCTGCAATGTGTCGCCCCAGATATAGCCGGGCGCAACCGAGTTGACCCGGATACCCTGCTCGCCGAGTTCGGAGGCCAGCGACTGCGACATCGCCAGCAGTGCGGCCTTGGCCATCTTGTAAGCGCCGTATTTAGGCTGTGAGTGCCGGATCACCATCGAGTTGAGGTTGACAATCGAGCCGTTGGCCTCGGCCAGCGCGGGCGTGAAGGCCTGGGTCAGGCGCAACGCACCGATCCCACTGAGCTCGATGGCGTCTCGAATGTGCTGAAACGTCGTTTGCGCCAACGGCTTCATCGACGGCACCCGGAAGGCGTTGTTGATCAGCACGTCGATGTGGTCGTACTCGGCCGAGGCGGCCTCCACCAGGTGGGCGACCTGGTCATCGTCGGTGATGTCAGTCGGCACCGCCAGTGCGCGCCGCCCGGTGGCGGTGACCTGTTGCGCCACCTCCTCGAGGCGATCCGCACTGCGCGCGGCCAGCACCAGGTCGGCACCTTCGGCCGCGAACCGATGCGCCAGCGTGCTGCCGAGCCCAGGCCCGACCCCGCTGATCACCACGACTTTGCCGTCGAGCATTCCGGACATGTTCACCCCAGCATTCTGTTAGCGATTTGGTGCTGCCGCTGCGTGATACGCGCACGCCAGCCGTCCTCGGAGATCACGTTGTGGTCGTAATAGGGCAGGGCGGCCGACACCGAGTCGACGTCAACGAGTTCGACGGTCGGACCGTCGGCCTCGGTCAGCTGCCGCGACACCCGTTGCCAGCGGAACTGCAGGAAGCCGCGGCGGTGCCCCAGCGTCTCCACCCAGTTGGTGATCCCCGGGTTCGACTCGGACACCACGATACGGACCTTACCGTCCGGATCCGCTTGCGCCTGAGTAGCGTTCAGCGAGGTCTGGTGGTTGATGTAGTCCAGCGAGATGTACCAGAGGCTACCCAGCTGGAACCCCAGGTAGGGAGCATCGGTCACCGGCAGGGTGATCACCAGGGCCTGATCGGGCTGCAACTCGTAGTGTCCGGCCGACGAGTACTGAGTGGCCAGGCCACCGGGAGTGAGTCGTGGCGCCACCATCGTGTTTACCGGCAGGTTCAGATAGAACCACTGCGGAAATGCCAGCCAGGTCTTGACCCGGTTGATCAACTGCTTTCCCGCTGCCGCATAGCGTCTTTCGACAAGGTCGCGAGTCAGCGGCGGCGGTGCGGTGCCTTCGGTGTCGGTCCGGGCGATCGAGATCGTGCCGCGTTGGGCCGACCAGTCGTTATACACCTCGCGGATCACCAGCTGCGCCGGCGACTTCGGACGGAACCGCCAGGTGAAGCCGCCATCCTCGTCGACGTCGAGTTCGCGGTCGTCGAACGCTGCTTCGCTGGCCGGAACGTTGTTATCGGTGTACTCGCCGCCGAGCAGTTGGAAGCTCAGGTCGGTGGTGGTGCCGCGCCGACCGGTGACGACGTAGTCGCGGTCGGGGCGCACCCGGGTGCCGAAGTACAGCGTGTCGGGATTGTCCAGCCCCATCTTGGTGAACGGTCCGGTGCCCGACATCAGGAACGGGTGGTCACGTTCAGAGTTGAACGCGGCGTGCACACACGCCTCGATGCCACCGGCCAGATACTGCAGGCCCTCGAGCAGGTCGGCCTCGGTCTCGATGTGCGGGGCGGCGGCTACCAACTTCTCCGCCTCGGCGATTGCGGCCGACAGTGGCTCGGAATACATCGCGGCACTACCTCACTGATCTTTAGCCGGTTCATTATTGAACCGAATCGGTAGATATCTCGAACCAACCTTAACCGGTCGCGGTACCATGCGGCAATGGCTGGGCAGGGACAAGCGGCGTCCGGACATTCCGCACGGTCATCCCCCCCGGCTGACCGGGTGGTGGCCATCCTGGACTTTCTCGCCCACCACCCCGACCAACGCTTCGGCCTGTCCGAGCTGGCCCGCCGGACCGGCCTATCCAAGGCGACCTGTCTGGGTATCGCGGCGTCCCTGACCGATGCGGGCTACCTGATGCGCGACGATCCAGACAAGACCTACCGGCTGGGACCACGGTTGATCTCGGTCGGCCACGCCGCCCAGCAGTCACTGCGGGTCGGTCCCGAGGCACGCGACCAACTGCGCCGGCTCTCGCACGCCTTCGCCACTTCGGCCGCGCTGAGCGCGGTCGTCGACGACCGGATCACCGTGCTGGAGTTGGTCGAGGCACCGAACGCGCATCTGGGGGTGCAGGCCGGCCAGAGTTATCCGTTCGCCCCGCCGGTCGGCCTGATGTTCGTGCTCTGGGACGACCACGCCCTGAAGGACTGGCTGGCCCGGCAACCCACCATCGGGCTGCGCTCCGAAAGCGGGCGACTGCAGCGCGTCGTCGCCGAATGCCGGGCCGACGGCTACCTGGTCGAGCGGCTGACCCCGGGCGGCCAACGGCTGTACACCCTGATGGCGGGTCTGCCCAGCGACCTGCCGGATGAGTTGCGGGCACTGCTCGGGGAGTTGGTCTCCGATATCGGCGAACGGGTGTACCTGCGCAGCGAAGCGGGCGGTCGGGGGCGCCACGACATCAGCGTCATCTCGGCCCCGGTCTACGACCACCACCAACATCAGGCGATGGTCGTGTCGCTGCACGCCCAGCGGCCGCTCACCGATGCCGAGATCACCAAATGGGCCCGCGGGCTGCTGCGAACCGCCGACGCACTCACCACCGAGCTCGGCGGGACAAAGCCGACAGCGCTGTTAGGTTCGGCTCCATGAACCTGTCAGTGGCCGACCAACTCGAGCTGTCCGGGCTCGTGCACCGTTACGCCGGCTACGTCGACGCCCGCCGCTTCGACGAGGTGGTCGAATTGTTCACCGCCGAAGCCGAACTGATCGTGCCGAAGCCACCGGATCTGGAGCGGTTCGTGCGACATCACGGCCACGCCGGGATTCGGGCGGCGATGTCGGCACTGGCCGGAGTCACCCGGACCCAACACGGCATCGTCGGCGAGTTCTACACCGGCTTAGATACGGGGGACGCCACCGACCGCGCGGCGACCGGTGCCATCACCGGGGTGGCGCACCACTGGATCGACAACGGCGGCCAAGTCACCGACCACGTCTGGTATCTGCGTTACAGCGACATCTATCGCCGTGACGAGCAGGGCTGGCGGATCGCGGCGCGCACGCTGTCGATCGACGCCATCGAATCCCGGCCGGCCCGCCAGGTACGACCATGACCGCGCCCCAGATATCCTTGCAGCTGCGGACTTTCACCGATGACCCCGACCATGATTGGGGTTCTACACTCGCGCTGGGTAGGGCGATGGATGCGGCCGGGGTTGATCGTGTCGTCGTCTCCGACCATGTGGTGTTCGGCGAGAACCCGGACGCTTACGGCGATCCCCGGATCGGCGGGATCGCCGGCGGGCGGCAGCCGACCGGGCCTGATGGCCAGTGGCTCGACCCGGTGGTCGTGCTGACCGCGCTGGCGGCAACCACCACCCGCATCCGGCTCGGCACCGCGGTCCTGCTGGCGGCGCTGCGTCGGCCGGCGGTGCTGGCCAAGCAGTTGGCCACCCTGGATGTGCTGTCGGGCGGGCGGCTGGATCTGGGCGTGGGCGTCGGCTGGCAGCGGGAGGAGTACGAGGCCGCGGGCTTGGCGTTCGAGCGCCGCGGACGACTACTGGATCACACCCTGGAGGTGTGCCAGACACTCTGGACCCACCAGCGCAGCAGCTATGATTCGCCGGAGCTGTCATTCGAGAATATTCATCAGATGCCCAAACCTACTCAGCCAGAGGGCATTCCGATCTGGGTTAGCGGTACGGTCAACGACGCAGTGGCGCGCCGGCTGAACCGTTTCGGCACCGGCTGGATCCCGTGGGGCCCGGCGATGCGCGACCCAGCCGGCGCCATTGCGGCAATGAAGGACCGTATCGCAGCCATCGGCGGCGACCCGACCGGGCTGCAGGTGCTGGGTCACGCAACCACCGTCAAGCACTCCGACGGTTCCGTCGACACCGCGGCCACCGCGGCGTCGGCGCCGGAGTTGGTGGCCGCCGGAGTCACCGATGTGCGGGTCACCTGCGCACTGCCGCGCGATGCCGGCCGGGCGGCCGATCTGCTTAGCGAACTCGTCGAAGCGTTCCGCTTCGCAACCGATTAGGAAGATATCCATGGAAAAGGTCGTGATCATCGCTCGGACAGCCGACTTCAGTGAAGCGTGGTGCACGCGACTGCGCGGTCCGATCGCCTCCGCGCTAATGGACCTGGGGTTTCCCGGGGTCGCGGTGAACGTTCGCGACGAGCCGGTGCGGGACGCCATGATGACCCTGACAACCCTGGACCCGCCGGCGGCCGCGGTCATCAGCCTGTGGACCCAGCAGCACTACGGGGAACAGGTTCGAGCCGCCATCGCGCTGATCGAAGCCGAATCAGACTTGGCAGCAGCCTATCTGGTGACCGAATCCACCCCCATTCCACCGCCGGACCGAGGTGACGGGCAGCGCACACCCGGGCTGGCCAACGTGGCGCTGCTACGCCGGCCCGCCGACCTGGATCAGGCGACCTGGCTGCACCGCTGGCACATCGACCACACCCAGGTCGCTATCGATACCCAGGCGACGTTCGGTTACACCCAGAACGTGGTGGTCCGCGCGCTCACCGAGGATGCGCCGCAGATCGACGGCATCGTCGAGGAACTGTTCCCCGACGGGGCGGTGTCGGACCCGTACGTGTTCTACGGTGCGGCCGACGAAGCCGACCTCACCGACCGGGTACGCCGGATGATCGCCAGTGTCAGCGCCTTCGGGGCGCACCAGAACATCGACACCGTGCCCACCAGCCGCTACGCGTTCCGGTCACCGTTCGTCAAGCGCACTGCTGAGACAGCGTGATCAGCGCCTGTCGCACGTTCGGGTGCCGTTCGAGGTAGGCCAGCACCGGGTTCGGCGCACCCGGGTCCTCCTGCTGCCCCCGCTCGGCCAGGTCACGCTTGATGTCCGGATGCCGGGTCAGGTAGGAATCAACGGATTCGCCGACGGTCTCATCGCACTGCTGCGGTACGGCGTTCGCGACCGGCGACGCACCTGCCAATGCCAGCGCCAGAGCGATAATGACAATGCGGGCGGCCTTGGTCTTCATCGCGATGCCCCTTCCCCTGGCCATTTCCGATCAACGGTACCCGCGCGGCCGGGTCGGTTCAGCTGACGCTGGCCAGCGCGAAGGGCAACACCTGCGGCGCACCGGCAGCACGCAGCACCCGGGCCGCCATCGTCATCGTCCACCCGGTGTCTGTCACGTCGTCGACCAGCAACACCGGGCCGGTGTCCGCCGGCAGGTCCGCCGGCGGCTGCCAGCAACCCTGCAGCGCGGCGACCCGATAGGCCGAGTTCGCCGCGGCGCTCGCCCGCCGGTCCGGCGCATAACGCAACGTGCCCAGGTGAGCGAGCCGGCCGACCTCAGCGAGCCGGTCGGTCAGCGAGCCGATCAGCACCGGATGAGTGGCCGAATCCAGCCCCAGCACCGCGGTGGGCCTGTCCTGCCAGTCCCAGCCCGCCAGCACCGTCACCGCCGCACGCACCACCTCGTCGGGAACCTCCCGGTCCGGTTCCTCGAGCAGCCGCCGCAGGCGGGCACCCCAGCCCAGGTCGGTGAGCCGGCCGATGACGCGGCCGGGTTGCGGCCCGTCGGTTATCCGGCCGGACAGTTTGACGCCGAGTTTGGCTAGGCCAGAGGGCCATTGCCGGCGCGGGGTGATCTCCACGCCGGGACGCATCAACCGCTCCCGGGTGGCCTCGGCTACGGCCGCATCCACCTCGGCGGTGAACCGTGGTCCGGCGCAGTTGTCGCACCGCCCGCAGCGTTCCTCGGCGTTCAGCTGGGGGTCGTTGAGCTGGGCGCGCAGGAAGGTCATCCTGCAGCCGTCGGTGCTCTGGTAGTCGAGCATCGCCTGCTGTTCGACCCGGCGCAGTTCAGCAAGGTTGCGGTAACGCTGCTCGTCGTAGCTCCACGACTGCCCGGTGCCCAGCCAGCCACCCTTGACCCGGCGCACCGCGCCGTCCACGTCGAGGACCTTGAGCACCATCTCCAGCCGCGACCGGTTCAAGTCGACCAGCGGTTCCAAGGCCGGCGTCGACAGAGGCCGGTCCGCGGAGAGCTCGCCGATCACCTTGCGCACCAACGACTCCGACGGGAAGGCCAGCGACGCGAAGTAACGCCAGATCTCCTGGTCTTCGACGCCGGGCAGCAGGATCACCTCGGCACTGTCGGTGGAGCGCCCGGCGCGTCCCACCTGTTGGTAGTAGGCGATCGGCGACGACGGCGCGCCCAGGTGGATGACAAAGCCGAGGTCCGGCTTGTCGAACCCCATCCCCAGCGCCGAGGTGGCGACCAGCGCTTTGACCCGGTTGGCCAGCAGATCGGCTTCCAGTTGCTCCCGGTCGGCCGCTTCGGTGGAACCGGTATAGGCGGCTACCGCGAACCCCTGGGCGCGCAGGTCGGCCGCGACGTCGTGGGCCTGGGCCACGGTGAGCGTGTAAACAATCCCGGAGCCGGGCAGCGATTCCAGGTGTGCGCCGATCCAGGCGGCCCGCTGCGCGGGGCCACCGGCGGCCACCACCGAAAGCCGCAGCGACTCCCGGTCCAGACCGCCGCGCAGCACCAACGTGTCCGCACCGCCGACCCCGAGCTGGCCGGCGACGTCATCGACCACCCGGTCATTGGCGGTCGCCGTGGTCGCCAGCACCGGGACGTCGGCACCTAGGTCGGCGATCAGGGTACGGATACGCCGGTAATCCGGCCGGAAGTCGTGGCCCCAGTCGGAGACACAGTGCGCCTCGTCGACCACGACCAGCCCGACCCCGGCCGCCAACGCGGGGAGCACCTCATCGCGGAACTCCGGGTTGTTGAGCCGCTCCGGGCTGACCAGCAGCACGTCGAGGTCACCGGCGCTCACCCGTGCCTGCACGTCGGCCCAGTCGGTTACGTTCGACGAGTTGATGGTGGCGGCGTGCACCCCGGCACGCTCGGCGGCGGCCACCTGGTTGCGCATCAACGCCAGCAGCGGCGACACGATCACCGTCGGCCCGTGCCCGAGCCCCCGCAGCAGTTTGGCCGCGATGAAGTACACCGCCGACTTGCCCCACCCGGTGCGCTGCACCACCAGCGCACGGCGGCGCTGCACCACCAGCGCCTCGATGGCCGTCCACTGGTCGTCACGCAGCCGCGCCTGCGGGCCGGCCAGCTGCTCCAGAATCGCCTGGGCGTCGGCCCGTACCGGGGTGGTCATCAGGCCATCATGCCGGGTAGCCCCGACACCTACTTGCCGGCGGCCTGCTCCCGCTGGATCTCCAGGGCGATGTCGATCAGCTGGTCCTCCTGGCCGCCGATCAGCTTGCGCTGCCCGGCCCGGTGCAGCAGTTCGTGGGCGGGAACGCCGTAGCGCTCGCCTTGGCGCACCGCGTGCTTGAGGAAGCTCGAGTACACCCCGGAGTAGCCCATGATCAGCGCGTTACGGTCCAGCAGGCACTCAGCAGGCATCACCGGGCGCACCACGTCCTCGGCGGCATCGGCGATGTCGAAGAAGTCGACGCCGGTCTTGATCCCGACCTTGTCGAACACCCCAATCAACGCTTCAACCGGGGCATTGCCCGCACCGGCACCGAACCGGCGCACCGAGCCGTCGATCTGCTTGGCCCCGGCGCGCACCGCCTCTAAGGAGTTGGCCACCCCCAGTCCGAGGTTCTCGTGGCCGTGAAAACCCACCTGGGCATCGTCGCCCAGCTCGGCGACCAGCGCCTGCACCCGATCGCGGACACCCTCGAGCACCAGCGCGCCGGCCGAGTCGACGACATAGACGCACTGGCAGCCGGCATCGGCCATGATCCGGGCCTGGGTGGCCAGTTTCTCCGGGGAGGTGGTGTGGGCCATCATCAAGAATCCGACCGTCTCCAGGCCCAGCTCGCGGGCCAGGCCGAAGTGCTGCACCGAGACGTCGGCCTCGGTGCAGTGGGTGGCGATCCGGCAGATTGAACCGCCGTTGTCCTGCGCCTCCTTGATGTCCTCCTTGGTGCCCAACCCGGGCAACATCAGGAAGGCGATCTTGGCTTCCTTGGCGGTCTGCGCGGCAAGCTTGATCAGCTCCTGCTCCGGGGTCTTGGAGAACCCGTAGTTGAAGCTGGACCCACCCAGGCCGTCGCCGTGGGTTACCTCGATGACCGGCACCCCGGCGGCGTCGATCGCGGCCACGATCGCGGCGACGTCGTCCTTGGTGAACTGGTGGCGCTTGTGGTGGCTACCGTCGCGCAGCGAGGTGTCGGTGATCCGAACGTCCCAAATACCGGTCATTTCGACTCTCCAGTCTTGGCCGACGCCATCTCACGGGCGATCTCCTCGCCCACCTTGGTGGCGGCGGCGGTCATTATGTCCAGGTTTCCCGCGTACGGCGGCAGATAGTCACCGGCACCCTCGACCTCGACGAAAGTGGTGACCACCGCGCGGCCGCCGGAGTTCAGCGACGGCTCGTCGAACTGCGGCTCGTTGAGCAGCCGGTAGCCGGGCACATACGTCTGCACCTGGGCGACGACGTCGCGGATCGACGCAGTAATCGCGTCCCGGTCGGCATCCTCGGGGATCTGGCAGAAGATGGTGTCGCGCATGATCATCGGCGGATCGGCCGGGTTCAAGATGATGATCGCCTTGCCCTTTTGCGCGCCGCCGATGGTCTGCACCCCACGCGAGGTGGTCTTGGTGAACTCGTCGATGTTGGCGCGCGTGCCCGGTCCGGCGGAGACACTGGCCACCGACGCGACGATCTCCGCATACGGCACGGTGCCGCCCTGCTCGGTCACCGCACGCGTCACCGCGTAGACGATCGGGATGGTGGCCTGACCGCCGCAGGTGATCATGTTGACGTTCGGCGCGTCGACATGGGCGTGCAGGTTGGCCGGCGGTATCACCGCCGGGCCTACCGCGGCCGGGGTCAGATCGATGGCCCGGATGCCGGCGGCCTCGTACTTGGGCGCGTACGCCTTGTGCACGTAGGCGCTGGTGGCCTCGAAGACGAAGTCCGGCAATTCATCCTGTGCCAGCAGCCAGTCCGCGCCCTCGTGGGAGGTCTCCAGGCCCAGCTTTCGGGCCCGGGCCAGCCCTTCGCTCTCCGGGTCGATACCGATCATCCAGCGCGGCTCCAGCCAGTCGGAGCGCAACAGTTTGTACAGCAGGTCGGTGCTGATATTGCCCGACCCGACGATCGCGACACTTGCCTTCGATGGCATCGCCAACTCCTTTACTTGAAAGACAGACGAACCGGACCGAGGTGGTCGAACTCGGCAATGAATTCGTCCCCCGGCCGGGCGTCGATGGCGCGGGTACACGAGCCCGGCAACACGATGTCGCCGGCTTTGAGCCGCACGCCGAAGCTTTCGACCTTGCGGGCCAGCCAGGCCACCGCAGTGACCGGGTTGCCCAGTACCGCGTCACTGCGGCCCTGCGCGATCACCTCGCCATTGCAGGTGAGGGTGGCATTGATGTTCTTGAGGTCGACGTCTGCAGGCTTGATCCGGCCCTTGCCGAGCACGAAGCCCGCTGACGAGGCGTTGTCGGCGATGGTGTCGCAGAGCTTGATCTTCCAGTCGGTGATCCTGGTGTCGATCAGCTCGATCGACGGCACCACGGCCTCGACGGCGGCCAGCACGTCGTCCTCGGTGCAGTCCGCGCCGGGCAGGTCACGGCCGAGGATGAAACCGACCTCGACCTCGATCCGTGGGTAGAGGTAGTTGGCTGCGGGCACCGGCGTGTCCTCGAAGACCTGCATCTCATTGAGCAGATGCCCGTAATCCGGCTCGTCAACACCCATCATCTGCTGCATCGCCAGCGAGGACAGGCCAACCTTGTGCCCGACCACCCGGGCGCCCTCGGCGATCCGCTGCCGGATGTTGATCAGCTGAATCTCGTAGGCATCGACGACGTCGATGTCGGGCTGCGCCGCCGTCAACGGGGAGATCGAGACCCGACTGCGCTCCGCTTGCGCCAACTCGGCGGCGAGTTCGTCGCGGATCTGGGCGCTGAGCATCTTCGAAGGTCCCCTCGGGTGGTGGTAGGCCGGCGAAACGAGCCGCTGGCAGCAATTCTATAACGTGTTCTAACTTTTAGCTCCTGCGGTCCGACTACGGCGGAGGGCCGGCGGCACGATCGCCGCCGGCCCTCGCCTAAGCCTGATGAAACGACCAGTTCAGGATTTGCCGGTGTAGTCCACCTGCCAGTGCTTGATGGCGTTGAGCCAGCCCGACTGCAGCCGATCCGGCTTCTCCAGCGGCTTGAGGTCCGGGATGTGGTCGGCGATCGCACCGAACATCAGGTTGACCGTCATCCGAGCCAGGTGGGTGCCGATGCAGTAGTGCGCACCGGTGCCACCGAACCCGACGTGCGGGTTGGGGTCGCGCAGGATGTTGAACTGCTGCGGGTTGTCGAACACCTCAGGGTCGAAGTTGGCCGCGCGGTAGAACATCACCACCCGCTGCCCCGCCTTGATCTTGACCCCGGACAGCTCGGTGTCGCGGGTGGCGGTGCGCTGGAACGACGTCACCGGGCTGGCCCAGCGGACCACCTCGTCGGCGGTGGTCTCCGGGCGCTGCGCCTTGAAGATCTCCCACTGGTCGGGGTGCTCGGCGAAGGCCATCATGCCCTGGGTGATCGAGTTGCGGGTGGTCTCGCTGCCGGCCACCGCCAGCAGAATGATGAAGAAGCCCAGCTCGTCATCGTTGAGCTTCTCACCGTCGACATCGGCCTCGATCAGCGTGGTCACGATGTCCTTGCCCGGATTCTGACGCTTCATTTCGGCCAACTTCAGCCCGTAGCCGATGATCTCCATCGCCGAGGCCGCCGGGTCGTAGTGGGCATACTCCGGGTCGTCGTAGGACGTCATCTGGTTGGTCCAGCTGAACAACTTGCCGCGATCCTCTTGCGGCACCCCCATCAGTCCGGCGATCGCCTGCAGCGGCAGCTCGGAGGCCACCTCCACCACGAAGTCACCGCTGCCGCGAGCCAACGCCTCCTTGGCGATGGCCTGCGCGCGCTCATGCAGCTCGTCACGCAGCGGCTGGATGTGCCGGGGGGTGAAACCGCGCGCCACGATCCGGCGCAACCGGGTGTGCCGCGGCGCGTCCTGGTTGAGCATGATCAGCCGCTGCTGCTCAATCTGATCCCGGGTGATGTCGTCATTGAAGCGCGGAATGGCGGTGTTCATCTCACTGGAGTAGACGTCATCGAGTCGGGAGACCTCCTTGACGTCGACGTGGCGGGTCACCGCCCAGTAGCCGCCGTCGTTGAAGCCGCCCACGCCGTCCGGCTGCTCGATCCACTTGATCGGCTCGCTGGTGCGCAGCTCGTTCAGCTCCTCGACCGGGATGCGCTCGGCCCAGATCTCCGGGTCGGTGGGATCGAACGCGGTGGGGATGTTGAGGGTGGACACTCGGGGACTCCTAACTCATGGCATCAACGGACACGATGCATTGTCGTGGTAGTAAAACATGGCTTCCGCGCAGACGAAAGGGCCGAAGGCCCCATCGCCGACCAGTAAACTGAAACGCGTTCTACTTAGGTCTACGAAGCGTCATCTCGCGATCGGCGCAGACTCCCCACCCTCAGAGCCGCCCAACTAGCGCCGAGGCCGGGCAATTCTATAACGTGTTCTACATGGCCGCTCAGGAGTACGACGTCGTCGTGGTCGGAAGCGGTGGCGCCGGGATGGTCGCCGCCCTCACCGCCGCCCACCAGGGATTGTCAACCATCGTCATCGAGAAAGCCGCCCACTACGGCGGTTCGACCGCCCGTTCCGGCGGCGGGGTATGGATCCCCAACAATGAAGTGCTCAAGCGCGCCGGCGTAAAGGACGACGCCGAGGCCGCCCGCACCTACCTGCGCACGATCGTGGGCGACGTGGTTCCGGCCGAGAAGATCGACACCTACCTGCAGCACGGGCCGGAGATGCTGTCGTTCGTGCTGAAGAACTCGCCACTGAAGATGTGCTGGGTTCCCGGTTACCCCGACTACTACCCCGAGCAGCCCGGCGGCAAGCCCACCGGACGCTCCATCGAGCCGAAACCGTTCAACGCCAAAAGGCTCCGCGCCGACATGGCCGGCTTGGAGCCCGCGTACGGCAAGGTGCCTCTGAACGTCGTCGTGATGCAGCAGGACTATGTCCGGCTCAACCAGCTCAAGCGCCACCCCCGCGGGGTGCTGCGCAGCCTGAAGGTCGGCGCCCGCAGCATGTGGGCGCAGGCCACCGGCAAGAACCTGGTCGGCATGGGGCGCGCCCTGATCGCCCCGCTGCGCATCGCCCTGCGTAACGCCGGGGTTCCGGTTCAGCTGAACACCTCGCTGACCGACCTTTACCTCGAGGACGGCACGGTGCGCGGCGTCTACGTCAAGGACAGCACCGCTTCGGAATCCGCTGAGCCGCAGCTGATCCGTGCGCGACGCGGGGTAATCCTGGCCAGCGGTGGATTCGAGCACAACGAGCAGATGAGGGTGAAATACCAGCGCGCTCCGATCACCACCGAGTGGACCGTCGGAGCCAAGGCCAACACTGGCGAGGGCATCCTGGCAGGCGAGAAGCTCGGTGCAGCACTGGACCTCATGGAGGACTCCTGGTGGGGGCCGACCGTGCCGCTGCCCGGTTCGCCGTGGTTCGCGCTCTCCGAGCGCAACTCACCCGGGTCGATCATCGTGAACATGTCCGGCAAGCGGTTCATGAATGAGTCGATGCCCTACGTCGAAGCGTGCCACCACATGTACGGCGGCGAACACGGGCAGGGACCCGGCCCCGGCGAGAACATCCCGGCCTGGCTGGTATTCGACCAGCGCTACCGCAATAACTACATCTTTGCGGGATTGCAGCCGGGACAGCGCCTTCCGAAGAAATGGCTGGACTCGGGCGTCCTCGTCACCGCAGACACCTTGGACGAACTGGCCGCCAAGACCGGCGTGCCCGCCGAATCCCTGGCCGCGACGGTCGAGCGGTTCAACGAGTTCGCCCGCACCGGCGTGGACGAGGACTTCCACCGCGGCGAGAGCGCCTACGACCGCTACTACGGCGACCCGACCAACAAGCCGAACCCGAACCTGGGCCCGATCGCCCAGGGGCCGTTCTACGCGGCCAAGATGGTGCCCGGCGACCTGGGCACCAAGGGCGGGATCCGCACCGACGTCAACGGGCGTGCACTGCGCGACGACAACAGCGTCATCGAGGGGCTCTATGCCGCAGGCAATGTGAGCGGACCGGTGATGGGCCACACCTACCCGGGGCCCGGTGGCACCATCGGACCGGCCATGACCTTCGGTTACCTGGCCGCTCTCGACATCGCCGGCTCACAAACCGAGAGGGCCTAGACATGCCGATCAATCTCGATGTTGCCATCGGTGCGGAATTCGGCGCGGTCGAATTCTCCTGGACCGCAACCAATGTGCAGCTCTACAACCTGGCGCTGGGCGCCGGGTCGGACCCGATGGACCCGCGTGAGCTGAGCTACGTCGTCGACGGGACCCCGCAGGTACTGCCGACGTTCGGCTGCGTCGCGGCGTCGTTCAACGACGTCAACCCGCCGAAGGTGAGCTGGCCGGGCATCGAGATCGACCTGGCCAAGATCCTGCACGCCTCCGAGCAGGTCAGCGTGCCGGCACCGCTGCCGGCCTCCGGCAGCGCGCGTGGCATCAGCCGGATCGTCGAGGTCTGGGACAAGGGCAAGGCCGCCGTCGTCGTGCTCGAGACCACCGTCACCGGCACCGACGGCACTCCGCTGTGGACGCAGCGGCGGTCCATCTTCGCCCGCGGCGAGGGCGGTTTCGGCGGCGAGCGTGGGCCGTCGACGACCACCGAACTTCCCGACCGTGCACCGGATTTCGAGGTCGACATCCCGGTGGCGCCGCAGCAGGCGCTGCTCTACCGGCTCTGCGGTGACCGCAACCCGCTGCATTCGGACCCCGGGTTCGCGGCGGCAGCCGGATTCGACCGCCCGATCCTGCACGGCCTGTGCAGCTACGGCATGACCTGCAAGGCGATCGTCGATACCGTGCTGGACTCCGACGCCGCCTCCGTCGGCTCCTTCGGCGCACGCTTCGCCGGGGTGGTGTTCCCGGGCGAGAGCCTGCGGGCCAGGCTCTGGAACGACGGCGCCCGGGTGGTGGGTGCGGTGATCGCCCCCGGCCGCGACGATGCCGCCGTGCTCAGCGACGTGGAGTTGGTGCGGGCCTAGCCTTTTCCTCGCCACCTTTCTTCACCGAGCGTGAAGTTAGGTTCACTCCCGCATACCGACCGTGAACCTAACTTCACTGTCGCGGCAGCAGGGGTAGGCGACGGACACGCGCTGCCTGGACTCGGCGCACCACGTCGGGACCCCGATCACCGGCAAGCACCGTGATGTTGATCCAGCCGAGACGCTGCACCATCTCGCGGCGTTTGGCGTCGTGGCGGTACTGGACCAGATCCTTGCGGTGCTGCTCCCCGTCGTATTCCGCGGCGACCTTGAGCTCCTCCCAACCCATATCCAGGAAGGCGGTCCTGCCGGTGACGGCGTCGTAGACCCGGATCTGCGTGGCCGGCCGTGGCAGACCGGCCCGGACCAGGACGAGCCGCAGCCAACTCTCTTTGGGAGACTCGGCACCGGCGTCGACCAATTCCAGCGACACCCTGGCCCGGCGCACGCCGCGACGGCCCGGGTACCGCTGCAGCAGCAACTCCGCGTCGGCGAGCTTGAGGTCGGTGGCGCGAGCCAGCGCGTCGATCGCCGGCACCGCTACCATGGTCGGGTACCAGCAGGCCAGATCGAGTGCCGTCCGGGCCGGCGTGGTCACTGGAACGCCGTTGACGGTCTGGATCTCGTCGGACTCAAAACTGTTGGTACGCACCCATAGACCGCTGATACGGTGCCGGTTGTCGTGGATGAGTTCAGCGGGCCGGGTAGCCTCCACCCACCTGCTGCCGTGTAATGCCGAGGCCGAGAACCCCGCGACCACGCCGCGTTGGTGTGACCACAGCCAGCCGGCCTCGGCTCGATCCGCGGCGGTGACATCGAGGCCTTTGGGGACATAGACATCCCGCAACAGCCGGACATGACCGGCCACCAGGTCGCGCTTGGTCAACACACCTGCGCTGATCGTCTCGCTACCGATGAACGGCCCCGCCATCCGCGCAGCCTGGCACGGTCGGGCGGTCGCGTCACTTCACCGACGTTCACGCTCCCCGCCGACGGCCCGACAGTGAAGTTAGGTTCACGCTGCCTATGCGGGAGTGAACCTAACTTCACGCTCGGCGGATGAGGGTGGCACTGCTAGCCCAGGATCAACCCCGAAGTGGGCACCCCGGTACCGGCGGTCACCAGTACGTGCTCGACGCCGGGTACCTGGTTGACCGAGGTGCCACGCAGCTGACGCACACCTTCGGCAATCCCGTTCATCCCATGCACGTAAGCCTCGCCGAGCTGGCCGCCGTGGGTGTTGATCGGCAGCCGGCCACCGAGCTCGATGGCACCGCCGGCGATGAAGTCCTTGGCCTCACCGCGGCCGCAGAATCCCAACTCCTCCAACTGCATCAGCGTGTACGGGGTGAAGTGGTCGTAGAGCACCGCGGTCTGGATGTCGGTCGGCTTCAGGCCGGACTGCTCCCACATCTGGCGGCCCACCAAACCCATCTCGGGCAGCCCGAGCTCCTCGCGGTAGTAGGAGTACATGGTGAACTGATCAACGCCCGCCCCCTGCGCGGCCGCCTCGATGATCGCCGGCCGCTGCCGCAGATCGCGGGCACGTTCGGGAGTGGTGACCACGATCGCCACCCCACCATCGGTCTCCTGGCAGCAGTCCA
>JBDTEP010000042.1:0-12962 GCA_039922455.1 Mycobacterium sp.
TCACGTGCGCCTTGGTCGCCCAGCAACACCCGCAGCCCCAGCGGCGGTACCGGCAATACCGTGGGTCGGTGCAGTACGCGGCCAAGAACGCGCGTGTACTCGAGGTTGCGGACCGGTTCGGGGGCGACGGCGTTGACCGGGCCGGACAGGCCGGTGTCCCACAGGCCGCGGTGGTAGATGTCGACCAGGTCGTCGATCTCGATCCAGGGCAGCCACTGCCGGCCGTCGCCGACCCGGCCGCCGAGTCCGGCGGCGAACAGTGGACGCAGCAGGCGAAGTGTGCCGCCGCGGGGTGATTGCACGATCCCGGTGCGAATCCGAACTACCCGGGTACCGGCCTGTTCGGCCGGCGCGAGCGCGTCCTCCCAGTCGGCGACGACGTCGGCGAGAAATCCGTCGCCACGCTCGCTGTCCTCGGTCAGGACTTCGTCGCCGCGGTGGTAACCGTAGTACCCGACCGCCGAGGCGCAGATCAGCACCTTCGGCCCGTCGGGGGTGCGCGCGACCAGTTCAGCCAGCCGCCGGGTCGGCCCGAGTCGGCTGTCGCGGATCGCGCGTCGATGCCCGTCGGTGAATCGGCCCGCGATCGAGGCGCCGGCGAGGTGGATCACCGCGTCGACTCCGGCCAGCAAGTCGGGGTTTGGCTGATCGGGATGCCACTGCCGCTCACCGGGCTTGGTTGCAGAATGGCGCACCAGCCGGATGACCCGATGGCCGCCGGTGCTCAGAAACGCGGTCAAGGCCGAACCGACGAGCCCCGAAGATCCGGTGACGGCGATTGTCGCCGGCGCCAAACCATTTTCGCGAGCTTGCTTGTGCGCGGCTAAGTCATCGGTCAGTTGGCGGTGTCGGTAGGCGAACATCGCGCGCAGCGCCCGCTCGGGCACGAAAGTGGCGACGTGGTCGATCACCCGGGTCTTACCGTCGTCGAGCGCCTCGAATTCGTGCGTATGCCGCCATCGCACCGCAAACGCCGCCGGCAGCGACGCCAGCCCGCCGCGGCCGATCTCGTCGACGAAACACCGCGGCGGATCGTAAGAGTCCGCCTGGTGTTGCGCGACCCACCGAAGCCCTCCCGGCAGTGCCAGTTCGGCGCGGCCATCCTTCAGCGAAGCCGCCTCGGCCACGACCCGCATGGGTGACCAGGGCGGCGACAGCCGCAGAAACGCACCCGGCCGGCCATGCCAGGCAAAGACCTCCTCGCGCGGCGCGTCGACGATGCTGGAATACGTCAGAGCCATCTTCCGACGCTACCGGGGAAACGCGTGCTGCGCTTTCGGGGCACAGTGGGTGACATGGGTGCGTGCAACGCGGGCAGGTCGCTACTGGACGGGCTACTGGACCGGGCGGTCATCCCCGGCTACAGCCGCCTCGGTTACCAACTGCGGCAACCGGGCTGGGCGGGCGACCCCGCGCCGGGGGCGTTGCGTGGGCGGACCGCCATGGTCACCGGCGCCAACAGCGGGATCGGCACGGCGATCGCGGCCGGCCTGGCCGGGCTGGGAGCCAAGGTGCTGATGACCGTCCGCAATGGCGAGCGCGGCGAGCGGGCACGCGATGAACTCGTGGCGACCTACCCCGACGCCGACCTAACGGTGGAAGTCTGCGACGTCGCCAACCTGGGCGCGGTGCGCGAGTTTGCCGCCGCCCTGTCCGGCCGGTTGTCCCGGCTGGATGTGGTGGTTCACAACGCCGGGGTGTTGCCGGCCACCCGCACCGAGACCGACGACGGGCATGAGCTCACGCTGGCCACCCACGTGCTGGGCCCGGTGTTGCTGACCGAGTTGCTGGTCCCGGTCCTGGCCAACTCCTCCGACCCGCGGGTGATCCTGATGTCCTCGGGCGGGATGTACACCCAAGCCCTTCCGGTCGATGACCCCGAATACCGCAACGGCCGTTACCGCGGCGCCAAAGCCTACGCGCGGACCAAGCGGATGCAGGTGGCGTTCACCCCGGTTCTCGCCGACCGCTGGGCGGCGCAACACATCTCGGTGTCGTGCATGCACCCCGGTTGGGTGGACACCCCCGGGGTGGCCGATGCCCTGCCGCTGTTTCGGACGCTCACCGGCTCGCTGCTGCGCTCGCCCGAGCAAGGCGCCGACACCGCCGTCTGGTTGGCGGCAACCCGGCCGACCCCACTGACCGGGCTGTTCTGGCATGACCGGCGGTCGCGCCCGGAGCACTACCTGCCCGCCACCCGAGAAAGCGACCATGACCGCCGGCGACTGTGGCAGTACTGCGCGGACGCCCTCGGGCTGGACGCGGCCTGACTTCACCGAACGGATTGGGCACCAGGGCTACAGCCGGCGCAACACAATCGGCATGCCATCCATCGGGAAGGGCATACCGGCGCGGTCCCAGCGCGCCCGGTAGCCCGGGTGGGGCAGTTCCAATCGGTAGCGCCGCAGCAGTCGGTGGAGGACGGTCTTGACTTCCAGTCGCCCGTAGGTCATCCCGATGCACTTGTGCGCGCCACCGCCGAACGGCGCCCAGGCATAGCGATGTTTTTTGTGCTCGGCGCGCGGTTCGACAAAACGCTCCGGGTCGAACTGGTTCGGGTCGGTATACAGCTCAGGTAGCAGGTGGTTCATTGACGGCCAGGTCGCGACCAGGGTGCCGGCCGGCAGATAGTGACCCAGCAGGTCGGTGTCGCGCACGGTCTCCCGCACATTCAAGGGCAGCGGGGTGACCAGCCGCAGCGACTCGTCCATCACCAGGTCCAGGGTGGTCAGGCTCTCCAAAGTCTCGATGTCCAGTGGTCCGTCACCGAGGCGCGCCGACTCGTCGCGCGCCCGCTCCTGCCACTTCGGGTGGGCTGCCAGGTGGTAGACCATCGTGCTGATCGTCGAGGTGGTGGTGTCGTGGGCGGCCATCATCAAAAAAATCATGTGGTTGACGATGTCTTCGTCGGTGAAGGTGTTGCCGTCCTCATCTGCGGTGTGGCACAACGCCGTCAGCATGTCGGTGCCTTCGACGTTCCGGCGTTCGGCAACCCGCTCGTAGAAATACTGTTCGAGTACCTTGCGGCCCTGCAGGCCGCGCCACCACTTGAACGGCGGTACCGAAGTCCGGATCGTCGCGGTGCCGGCGCGGATGGTCTGTTCGAACGCGTGGTTCACCTTCGCAACCAGCTTGTGGTCGTCGCGCAGATCTTGTCCCATGAACACCACCGACGCCACGTCGAGGGTGAGTTCCTTGACCGCCGGATAGAACAGGAATCGGGTGTCGTCGGTCGGCCAGCTTTCCACGATCGGGGTGGCTACGCGATCCATGTCCGCTACGTAGCTGGCTATCCGCGGGCGGGTGAACGCCCCCTGCATGATCCGCTTGTGCGCCAAGTGCTCGTCGAAGTCCAGCAGCATCAACCCGCGCGGGAAGAACGGTCCGATGGCTTTGATCCAGCCCTTGGTCGAATAATCCTTTGCCTTGTTGGTGAAGATCGTCTGGGTGGCATCGGGGCCCAGTGCGACGACAGACGGAAGAATCATCGAATCGGCGAAGAACACCGGACCGTATTTGCGGTACAGGTGCAGCGCGTATTCGGGTCCTTCTCGGAACATTTCGATGCTGTGGCCGATGATCGGCAGACCGGAATCCCCGAGGACCGGCTTGAGGCCACTGCCCGGTGGTGGCTCGGCGAGGACCTTCGTCTTCCAGTTCACGCCCATCAGACGCTTCTCGACCAACCCCATGCCGGGGATGGTGTTCATCGTCGGAGTCAACCGGCGTTTGGCCTGATCGAAGAGGTATTGCGGGGTGCTGATGGTGGCCATCGAGGCTCCTTCGCGGGCAGCGGGTCGTGCGGACTGATTGTGACGCTCCTTACAGTGATCCTCGGGTCGGTCTTGACACCTGTCAAGGTTGGCGCGCCTCAACCGAGCAGCGACAACGCCCTGGAACGCAAGATCTCTTCGCCCGCACGACAAATCCGCTCCAGCACCTCGGCTGCCGGACGAATCGTGTCGATCGAACCGGCGCCTTGCCCGTAGGCCATCGGCTCGGTCTCGGGGTTGGGGTCGGCGACCAGGAATGGATTGTCCCCAGCCAGTTCGGCGCGACGCTGCTGCAGTTCGACTTCACGCTCGGCCCACTCGGCGGTGAATCGGTTGCGACGAACCCGCTCCCCGATGGCGGATGGCCACGGCAGCCCGCTGATGATGTCGTAGGACCGGGTGAAAACCGTGTCAGCGCCGTCGGATTCGACGATGAGATTCTTGTGCACGTCGGATACCTCGACTGCTTCGGGTGTGGCCAGGAAGGCGGTGCCGATCACGGCCCCGTCGGCACCGGCGGTGAGAGCGCCGGCCAGCGACCGCCCGTTGGTGATTCCGCCCGCGGCGAGCAGTGGTACGCCCTGGTGTCGGGCAGCCACGGCGGCCAGGAACGGCAGCAGGCTCATCCGGCCGGTGTGTCCACCGGCTTCGGTGCCCTGTACGACCAGGACGTCGGTGCCCGCCTCGACCGCGAGATCTGCGTCCTCGATTGTCTGGACCTGACAGATGGTGCGTGCGCCCACCGCGGCCGCCTGCCCGATCCAGGGTTTCGGGTCGCTGAAGGAGAACATGACGGCCGCGGGCGCCGCGGCCACCGCCGCTTCGAACAGTGGCGCGGCGAACTGCAGGAACGGGGTGATGAAGCCGATCGCGAAGGGACGGTCGGTCTGTGAACGGACCGCCGCTACCTCACCGTGGATCCACTCGGGTCCCTTCGGGTTCATGCCGCCGAACGAGCCCAGCGCACCCGCCGAGGAGACGGCCGCGGCGATCGTCGCCCCGCTGTGCATCGCCATCGGAGCCGACATAACCGGGTATTGCAGTCCAAACATCTCGGTGAATCGGGTGCTCAGCATCAGCCCAGGTTACCCCGGAGGAGCTTTTTAGTCTGCGGGTTCGACAACGTTTGCGACCATTATTAATATTGCCGGTTGCAAGGCATCGACTGCGGCCTGCACACGTACTACATTGAAGCGAGAGTGAAATTCTAATCGAACGGGGCAGAAGTCATGATTGGTATTTTATGGGCAGATGTGAGGGCCTCGATATGACCGCGGTGGCCGAGCGCGACATCGAGACCAACGGGATACGGTTGCACACTCTGGAGGCCGGCGACCGCGGCGCCCCGGTGGTGGTCCTGGCGCACGGCTTTCCCGAGTTGGCCTACTCGTGGCGCCATCAGATACCGGTCCTGGCGGCGGCCGGTTACCACGTGTTGGCCCCCGACCAGCGCGGCTACGGCGGCTCCAGCCAACCCGAGAACACCGGTGGCAATTACACGATGACGACGCTCAGCTCCGATTTGGTCGGACTGCTCGACGACGTCGGCGCCGAGCGCGGCGTCTTTGTCGGTCACGGCTTCGGCGCACCGGTGGTGTGGACGGCTGGGCAGCAGCACGCGGACCGATTGGCGGGGATCGTCGGCATGAGTGTGCCGCCCGAGCCACGTGCCGAGCTTCCACCGACTGAAGCGTTCCGAAATGCCTTCGGTGACAACTTCTTCTACATGCTCTACTTCCAAGAGCCCGGTGTTGCGGACGTCAATATGGGCGCCGACGCCGGTAAGACGATGCGGCGCATGTTCGGCCTACAGGTAACCGACGACCGGGAGAGCGTGCTGCGGATGATCAGCCCGGGTGCCGAGGGCTTCGTCGATCGCCTCCCCGAGCCGGCCGGCCTGCCCGACTGGATCAGCGCTGAGGAGTTCGATCACTATGCCGCCGAGTTCACTCGCACCGGCTTCACCGGTGCGCTGAACTGGTACCGGAATCTCGATCGGACGTGGGAACTCACGGCTGATACACCCCAGACCATCGGCGTGCCCGCGCTGTTCATCGCGGGGACCGCGGACCCGGTGCTGAGTTACCTGGCACACGAGAACATCCAGGAGATGTTCACCGGTGATTATCACGATGTGATGATCGAAGGCGCGGGACATTGGCTGCAACAAGAGCGGCCCGAGGAGATCAACCGCCTGTTGTTGGATTTCTTGGCGGGCTTGCCGAAGTAATAGCGGCTGAACTCCGATGGCATTGCCGATATCGTAGGAAACGGCGCTTTATCGTCCTGATGTTGTCTACGAATTAGCGGATCTACTGTTCGATGGTTCCGGCCAGCCGATATTCGGCTGAATTATTCGCGAATGCTGCAACCACCAACTCCAGTCCTCGGGCAACAGCAGAAATTCATCCGGCACGCCGAGCTCTCGCGCGGCCCACACCGGCCAGTGCGGGTTGGCCAGCGCCGGGCGGCCGAGCAGGACGAGGTCGATCTTCTCCTCCCGGATTGCCCGGTCGGCATCGCCGGGCACACCCAGGTTCCAACTCACCGCCACCGGCATGGCGATCTCGCGGCGTACCGTTGCGCCCTTGTCGACCCATGCCGATGGGCGCAGGAAAAACGGATCCCGCATGTCGTCGGTGTTACCGCCCATGGACAGATCGGCGAGATCGAGGCCGTGATCCTGCAGCCAACCCAGGACTTCGAGTGACTCCTCGAACGTCACCCCGTCGGGGTGGAAGTCGTCGCAGCCCAAGCGCGCTGTCAGCGGCAGCCGCTCCGGCCACACCTCGCGCACCGCGTCGAGGGTTTCGAGTAGGAACCGGGCCCGGTTGGGCAAGCTCCCGCCGTACTCGTCGGTTCGCTGGTTGGCCAGTGGCGAGTAGAAGCTTGCGCCCAGGTAGCCGTGCGCGAAGTGCAACTCGAGCCATTCGTAGCCGGCGTCTAGGGCGCGGCGGGCGGCCTGCGCGTACTGGCCCTGGATGGTGCGGATCTCCTCGCGAGTCAGCGCGTGTACCGGATGGGTCCGCTTCCCGAAACCGTAGGGAACGTCGGAGGGGCCGACCACCTGCCATCCCTCCGGGTGGTCGGGCGGCAATTGGCGTCCCAGCCCGCCGCCGACCCAGGGTGGCACCTCACTGCCGTTGCGCCCGGTGTGCCCGAGTTGGATGGCGGGGACCGCACCCATGTCTTTGATCATCGCAGTGACCCGAGCATGTCCGGCGACCTGGCTGTCGTCGTAGATTCCTGCGCAGTGCACCGTGGTGCGACCTTCGGGTGCGACGGCGATCTGCTCGGCGAAAACCAGCCCGAACCCCCCGGCGGCCCGCGCACCCAGATACATCAGGTGAAAATCACCCATCTCGCCGTCCACCGACCGATACATGGTCATCGGCGACATTCCGATGCGGTTGCGCAGCGTCACACCCTTGAGCGTGAGAGGGCTGAACAGATCAACCATGCTTAGCCGAGGCCAGTGCTGATGAGGGCGGCAAGGTCCTGCGGCCCGGCAAGGTAGCCGCCGGCCGCCTGCACCTGTCCCGACCACCCGCCGACCAGGCCGAGTAGCTCATCGAGGTGCTCACCCAGTGCAGTGATGATCGGCGCACAAGCCTCATCGGTGGTCACCTCGACAGCCTCACGCGCCGCCCGGCCCGCATCGGTGAAGGCACCGTCGCGGAGCAAGCCGCGCGAGGCCAGCCTCTCCTCGGCCGCATCGAGGTCGTCGTCGCTCCACGCCCTGGTGCGCACGTAGCTGCGCAGCGGCAGCCCCCAGTAGAGCTCGGTGATCAGGCCGATCTCCACGGCGTCAAAACCGGCCGTGGTCCAGGCGTTCACGTGCACATCGCCGCGGTATTCGCGCAGCTGGTCGGCCAGGCGCCACGCATCGGCCAACGGCTCGCCGGGCAGTCCCTGGGCGACCAGGCCGGCGAACAGCGGCTTACCCGCCACCGATAGCCGGTCGGTTGCATGGCGCAGCAGCTCCACCGCACGGTTGAGGCCGTCTGGGCTGGCGCCGAGGATGCGGCGAAGCTGTTGCACTGCACCCTCGGTCCGGGCAGCGCAGATGGTCGGTGCATCGGTCAACGTCCAGCCGTAGCTGACCGCCGGTACCACGGCTGCCGGGTTGAACACCCCGAACGCCGCGGCGATCACCTCACCTGGGGCCTGGCCCAGTACCGAGCCGCGGCTGCAGAAATAGGCCGGCCCGTCGGGCATCTCCACCGTGTCGGCCTTGCCGGGGCTCGGGCCGAATCCGAGCGCCTGGTAGCCACGGTGGCACTCCGGGGCGAAATACACCTGCCCCGCAAAGGGTTCGAGCGCCAGCGCAAGGGCTCTGGGTGGGGCGATGGTCATCTTCGGCTGGGGCATAGCGAAAGCGTACAAAGCAACAAAAAGTTTTACAATGTTGCTAGTCCTTTTTTCGGCGGGATCGCGGCGACCTGCGATTGCTACCGTGATCGGGTGACGACGGACGCTTATTCCGCTCTCGACCAGCAGGAAAGCCTGGAGGCTCGGATACTCGATGCCGCGCTGGTGAGGTTCGAAAAGGTGGGCGTCAAAAAGACGACGATCGAGGACATCGCACGTCAGGCCGGTGTTGACCGGGTGACCGTCTACCGGCGAATCGGTTCGCGTGACGACGTGGTGCAGGCGGTGGGGACTCGCGAGGTGGCTGCCGTCCTGGCCGAGCTGGCGGAGATCTCGGCACGGCACGACACCATCGAGGGTCTGATCTCCGGTGTTTTCGTCGTGATGATGACCCGGTGGCGGACCCACCCGCTGGTCAGTCGGATGTTGACGCTCGAACCGGACCGGCTGATGGCCAAGCTCACCACCGAGGGCGAAGAGACCTCGAACATGGGTATTGCGGCGATGACAGCCGTGTTGCAAGACGCGGTGCGGCGCGGTCTGCTCCCTGAAACATCCGACCTGGCCACCCGCGCCGAGCTGCTGTGCCGGGTGATTCACTCGTTCTACGTCGCGCCGTACGGCACGATTGCGCTCCAGACCGAAGACGAACTTCTCACGTTCGCCCGCACCTACCTGGTACCGCTGGTGAAAGGCTGATAAACCGCCGACGTCGGTCCGTTGAGCGTGGGCAACACCTCTTCGCCGAACAGTCGCAGGCTCTCCCAGCCTTCGTCGAGCGGCAGACCCCCGATCAGTGGATGCAAGGTCACCCCGGTCCGGCCCGCGCGGCACTGCGCGACGAGCTCTTCGGAGGTGAGCACCTCTACCTTGTTGGTCCGCCGCAGCTCCGCGACCGTGTCGGCCGGACTCTCGTTGGGGCGAGGAACATTCGGCACCGTCCACGAACTGTATTCGGCAGCCTCATTGAGGAAGTATTCGCCGCATCGCCCCCAGGCTGCATCCGGGTCAGTGGTCAGATGCGTTACAGTGCTACCGTTTTCGGGCCAGAACACAAAACCCTGCTTACCGAGCCGGTCGAGTTCGGCCAGATACACCGCTTCGATCCGGGGCATCGGCATCGGTGGTGAGAACGGCAACCCGAAACGGGCCGCCCGGCAGGCCGCTGCCTCGCTCATGCCGCCGATGAAGATCAGCGGATGCGGCTTGGTGCACGGTTTGGGTGTCACGTCGATCCGCTGGCCGCGGTACTCGAACGGCTCGTCGCCCCAGGCTTTCAGCAGCACGGCCAGGGATTCGTCCATCAGCTTGCCTCGCCGCCGGAAATCCCTACCGACAGCGTGGTATTCCTGCGGCCGGTAGCCGATTCCGGCTACGTAACTGATCCGACCGGCGGACAGCTGGTCGAGGACCGCGATGTCCTCGGCGAGGCGCACCGGGTCATACAGCGGCACCAGCAGCGCATTGATGCTGATACGGATGTTCTTGGTGGTGGCCGCGACGGCCGCGGCCATCAGCAGCGGGGCGGGTAGCCATCCGGTGGCGGCGAGATGATGTTCCTCGCAACCGATCGCGGTGATTCCGTGCGCGTCGGCGTAGGACGCCATCTCCAACGCAGCCCGGTACCGCTCGGCGTGCCCGACTGCGGCGTCGGGGATGTTGGTCATGTTCAGGCGTAGGGCGCTCAGCAGCGGCATGGGATTGGCTGGTCACCTCCTGGGCGTCACCGTAGCGCATAAAATGATCAATCGATTGATTGCGTCGTGGCTCCGCCGTTAGCCTGGGTACCGTGACCGGCCCGACAACCCAGCTACTGATCGATGGGGCGCTGGTACCCGGTGGGGGCGGTGCGTTTCGCACCATCAACCCGGCCACCGAGGAACCCCTCGGCGAGGCAGCGGACGGCGACGCCGCCGACCTCGACCGTGCCATAGCCGCCGCCCGGACCGCGTTCGACTCCTCGGATTGGTGTCGCGACAGCGCGCTGCGGGTGCATTGTCTGCGCCAACTGCGCGACGCACTCAACGACGAGATCGAAGCACTGCGCGAGATCACCATCGCCGAGGCCGGGGCGCCGCGGTTGTTGACCTACGCCGGCCAATTGCAGACGCCGGTGGACGACCTGGGATTTCCCGCCGATACCGCCGAGAGCTACCCGTGGCGGGTGGATCTGGGGGTGGCCGCGCCGCTGGGCGTGACCACCCGGAGGACCGTCGTGCGGGAGCCATTCGGAGTGGTCGGGGCGATCACGCCGTGGAACTTTCCGCATCAGGTCACCTTTGCCAAGCTCGGGCCGGCGCTGGCGGCCGGCAACACCGTCGTGCTCAAGCCGGCACCCGACACCCCTTGGTGCGCGGCCGAAGTCGGACGGATCATCGCCGAGATGACCGACTTCCCGCCAGGGGTGGTCAACATCGTCACCGCAGCCGATCACCGCATCGGCGCCCGGCTCGCCGAGGATTGGCGGGTCGACGCGGTCTCCTTCACTGGCTCGACCGCGACTGGTCGTTCGGTGATGATCGCCGCGGCGCAGACCATCAAGAAGGTTTTCCTCGAGCTGGGTGGCAAGTCGGCGTTCGTGGTCCTCGACGACGCCGATCTGGCTGCCGCGTGCGCGGCGGCCGCCAGAACGGTGGCGACGCACGCCGGGCAGGGCTGCGCGCTGACCACCCGCCTGCTGGTACCGCGTGATCGCTACGGCGAGGCACTCGATGCGGTGGCCACCGCGATGTCTGCGATCCCGGTGGGGGACCCCAGCGATCCGAAAACACTGTGCGGACCGCTGATCTCGGCGCGGCAGCGTGACCGGGTGCAGGCCTATCTGGACCTGGCGATCACCGAGGGCGGAACCTTGCACTGCGGGGGTGGTCGGCCGGCCGGCGTGGACCGGGGTTTCTTCATCGAGCCGACGGTGATCGCCGGACTTACCAACGACGCCCGGGTGGCCCGCGAGGAGATTTTCGGTCCGGTGCTGGTGGTGCTGGCCCACGACGGTGACGCCGACGCGGTGCGGATCGCCAATGACTCGCCGTATGGACTGTCCGGCACGGTGTTCGGCGTTGACGAGGAGCGGGTGGCCGGGGTTGCCTCGCGGCTGCGGGCCGGGACCGTCAATGTCAACGGCGGCATGTGGTTCTCCGCCGACGTACCGTTTGGCGGCTACAAGCAGTCCGGGATCGGCCGCGAGATGGGGCTGGCCGGATTCGAGGAGTATCTGGAGACCAAGGTGGTGGCGACGGCGGTCCCGCGGAAGGTTGCTGAATGACCGGCTCACCCGATCCCCAGGTGCTTGCGGCGTTGTTGGCGATGCGGGATGGCGCCGAAGATGCGCCGCCGCCGGCGGTCGGCGACGTCGCCACCCGCCGTCGCACCGCGGGCCGGCTGTTCAACCAGTTACTGGCGGCGCGTCCACCGATCACCGGCGTTGAGACGCAGTCGTTCTCGCTGACCGGCGACGATGGCGCTACGGTCGGGTTGCGCTGGTACCGGCGGTCCGGCACCGATCAGCCCGGCAGCGCGGCACTGTATCTGCACGGCGGCGGGATGATCTTGGACTGGGAACGCCTCGGCGGACTTTACGACGCGGTGGTGCGTGGCTATGTCGCCGTGTCCGGGGTGCCGATGCTGGTCGTCGATTACCGGGTCGCGCCGGAATCCCCGCATCCCATTCCCCTCCAGGATTGCTATGCCGCGCTGTGCTGGCTGACCGATCGGGCCGTCGAACTGGGCGTCGATGCGTCCCGGCTGGCCGTGATGGGCGACAGTGCCGGTGGGGGACTGGCCGCCGGGGTGGGCCTGCTGGCCCGGGATCGGGGCGGTCCGGCGATCGCGGCCCAACTGTTGATCTACCCGATGCTCGACGACCGGACGTGCGTTGCCGGCACGGCGCCCGGCGCGCTACTGACCTGGAGCTACGACGACAACGCCACCGGCTGGGGAGCGTTGCTGGGTGGTCGTCCCGCGACCGGCTATGCCGCGCCGGCCCGGACGAGAGACCTGGCAGGTCTGCCGTCGACGTATCTCGACGTCGGCGGGTTGGACATCTTCGCCGAGGAGGACGTCGCCTTCGCGCGGCGGCTGATCGCCGTGGGCGTCCCCGTCGAGCTGCACGTCTACCCCGACTGTCCGCATGCTTTCGATCTGCTGGCACCCGATGCCGATGTGTCGCAACGGGTTATCGGCGATCGGGTGCGCCGTCTGGAAGCTTTGTAGACCGCGTGGCGTTGGCGGGAAACAAGGTGCCCCCGATGAGATGCCGGGCCGAGCGCAGCGTGGCGCGGTAGGCCGTCGGCGACAGGTGCGCCGCCTGCTCGGTCAGGCCCCGCGTCAGTGCGTAGACGGCGTCCGCGACACCGTCGGGATCGACATCGATGTCGGGCAGCGCGCCGTTTCGTTGCGCCGCACCGACAACCTCGCCGATCACGTCGCGCAGCGGTGTCACCTCGCCGGTCGCGCGATCGAACGCGGCCAGCTGGGGGTGGTCCTGCATCAATCGATCGGCTTCATCGAGTACCGCGCCAAGCTGACCCACGACGGTGCTGCTGCGCTGCACGGCGGCACGCAGCCGGGGCAGCGCGATCTCCCGGGCGGCTGCCACGGCTGCCTCCAACAGCTCGGCCTTGTTCGGAAAGTAGTGGTACAGACTGCCGCTGGTCATGTCGGCGGCGGTGGCGATCTGGCGGATCGTGGCGCCCGAACGGCCGACCTCGGCCACGCACCGGATCGCCGCGGCGATGATCCGCTGGCGGGTCTGCTCGCCGCTGGTTCCAGCCGGCCGACCCCGTAGTGATGACGGGTGGGTCATGATCACCGGATTAT